>CBFIFE010000050.1:0-20612 GCA_965661765.1 uncultured Flavobacteriales bacterium | reverse complement strand
TAGCAATCGCTGTTTTCGCTTTCGGTCTGACCTCAAAAGTCAGAGCACAACTGCAAATTGACCAGAACTTCACGATTGAAGAATATGTCAACGACATTCTGCTCGGAAATGGAGTGACAGCAACAAACATCACCTACTCTGGGGGAATGGACCAATTGGGTTATGCCACAGAGGGAGACGGGGCTTTCTCCATTTCTTCGGGGCTTGTGATGAGCACCGACAATTCCGTCAACATCAGTTGCCCTGACGATTTTCCGTTTTGCAGTGACTGCGAGGGCTTCGGTGTAGACAATGATTTGTTGGACATTGCGAATTCTGTTCCAGGGTTGATTGGCCAAAACTTCACGGTCCAAGACGTCAATGACATCGCAGTCCTTGAATTTGACTTTGTCGCAGCTGGAGATACGGTTCGTTTCAATTACGTCTTCGGATCAGATGAGTACGAGACTTATGTGAACACCCAGTACAACGACGTTTTTGCCTTTTTCTTGAGCGGACCTGGCATCACCGGTCCCTACGACAGTCCAGCAGGATTTCCAGGCGGTTCGGTGAACATTGCGGGTGTTCCTGAAAGTGACCCCAACCTTCCAGTGACGATTTCTTCTGTGAATTCGCAGACGAACAGCGAATATTTCATCGACAACCAAGGCAACGTTGAGTCGTGCATCAATGGTTACACGCTGCCGTTCACGGCAGAGTATCCCGTGGAATGTGGCGAAACGTACCACATCAAATTGGCCATTGCAGATGGCACCGATACAGCCCTGGAATCCATTGTGGTCTTGGAGGAAGGCTCTTTTGAGTCGAATGCGGTCGTTCAAATTGATTTGTCCATCGACGTGGGTGGCCCAGATTCTGAAACGATCTACGAAGATTGCGGCACGGCAACGCTGACGTTTGAGCGGCCGGTGGAGACAATTTTGGAAATGCAGGAGATGGTCTTCATCGATTACGACGGGTCCGAAGCCATCAATGGAGTCGATTATGGCATTCCGGATGGCGTTGGTGGTTTGGCCCCGTTGCCTGACTCCATTGTCTTTGAACCATTTGTGAGCATCGTAGAATTTGAGCTGACTGCTGCCCTTGACGGCATCACAGAAGGACCGGAACAGGTCATTATGCAAATCGAGAATGTTGCGGCGTGCAATGGTGGCGGATTGACGACCTACTTTGAATTCACCATTGCAGAAAATCCTCCGCCTTTTGTCGTGGAAGATTTTGTCACCGAAATCTGCAATGGCATCACTGTGGAAGCTGGGCCCATAGTCTCTGGAGGCTATGGAAATTACACGTACGACTGGCAAGGATGCATCCCCGAGAATGATGCACCCGTTTCTCTGAGCCCTGACGAAAGTTTGTTCTGCGAAGTGATTGTGGGGGACACGTGTGGGATTGAATCACAGGTGGCCAATGTTGAAATCAACGTCTTGGACCTGCCGCCATTGGAAGTCGCCATCACCCCGGAGGAAATCATGCTGGAATGCAATGGCTCCGTGTTCGTCAACGCCACAGCCACTGGGGGGGATGGGAATTACACGTATGACTGGTACACTAACTCAGGAACCCTCTGGCCATTGTGGACCGGCGGAGTGGATGTGGGGGTTTGGAACAACGCCGATACCGTATTTGTTGAGGTCGTTGACGGATGTGGGTTCACTGAAGTGGATTGGGTTGAGGTGGACGAGAACATTCCGCCCATCGAGCTCGAAGTGGAAACGCCGTTTTCGGTATTGTGCAACAATGATTTTGCTTTGACGGCCCTCGCGGATGGCAGTGGCCCGTTCAATTACACTTGGCTCGCGCCCAACGGGTCATGGTTGGACTTTGACAACACGCTCAACTGGAATGTGACGGACGATCAAACAGTGACCTTGTCCGTGAACGATGCTTGTGGTCAAAACGAGACCATCGATGTTGAGATTGTTGTCGAAGCGCCCCCGGTGGAAATTTCCTTGACGGAAAGCATGGTGGGCCCGTGCACAGAAAATTTCGCGGTCAATCCCGTCGTAACGAGTGGGTCTGGAAATTATGCTTACGCATGGTATCAAGACGGAAACCTGCTGCCTTCGACAAACCCGACCCTCGTGGTGAATTCTGATGTGAACACGAATGTGGCCGTCCAGATTACAGATGGTTGTGGACAGGCGAATACGGCGGAGACGTCCATTGTGATTGACAATCCTCCTTTGGTCATTGAATTGGGCGATGACATTGACGCCAGTTGTGTGGACAATACAGACATTGAGGTCGAAGTTGTTTCTGGCGCTGGAGACTACGATTACGCATGGACCGTCGGGGGGATTCCGGCAGGCACGAATCCCAATCAGATTGTACAAAGCTTCGTGACCATTCCCGTTTCTGTGATGGTACAGGATGGCTGCGGGGGAGAGGCAGTGGATGATTTGGTTTATCACATCCCCGATATCCCTTTGAGCATCACCATCACATCGGACACCACCATTTGTGCGGGAGATCAGATTTCATTGCAGGTGGAAGCTGTTGGAGGAGAGGAAGGATTTGTGTACCATTGGACGTCCATCGATGCATATGGCCCCATTCAGTCCATCACACCCACGCAAAGTGCAAACTACCCAGTTGTTGCAACCGACATCTGCGGGAAAATCATCGAGGAAAATGTGAGCGTCGATGTTCAATACTTGTTCTCGCAATTCACGACCAGTCCACTTGATGCAGAGAATTCGTTCCTGTTCAATGCGACGCCGAGTCCTGCGGAACCTTTCGAGGGCGCTTACGCCTATGATTGGGATTTCGGTGATGGCAACGGCAGCGAAACCCCGAGCTCTGAGCATGTCTTCGACGGCTTGAGCGAGTACACGGTTTCGTTGGGCGTGACCAGCTGGGTGGGCTGCACGGACACGGCCTACACCGTGGTGAATGGCCCTGTGCTCATCTACATCCCGACCGCTTTCTCCCCCAACAATGATGGCAAAAATGACGCGTTTCGTGTCGTCGGCAACGAGATTGAGCAATTTGAGATGACCGTCTTCGATCGATGGGGAGCGCAGGTGTTCCATGCCGACAGCGTGGATGAGGTTTGGGTTGGAGATGTGAATGGCAGCAGTCACTTCGCGCCCAACGGAATCTATCATTACGTCATTCGCGTGAAGGGGTTTGATACGGAGGCAGAGAACCTGAATGGATACATTCAATTGATCCGGTGAGCGGGGATTGGCCTATTTTGGCCAAATGAACGCACACCCAGAAAATTCAAGCAAAGGGACATCTTCATGGAAGGGTCCCTTTGTTGTTGTGACCAGTTTGTTCTTTATGTGGGGTTTCATCACCGTGATGGTGGATGCCCTGATTCCTCGCTTGAAGGACGTCTTTGAATTGGAACTTTGGCAGGCAGGTCTGGTTCAATTCGCTTGGTTTGCGGCCTACGGTTTGATCAGCATCCCCGGTGGAAACATGATTGAACGGATTGGATACAAAAAGGGCATTTTGGTGGGTTTGGGATTGGCAGGGGCAGGCTGCTTGTTGTTCTATCCGGCCGCTGCGACCCGGATGTATCCGATTTTTCTGTTGGCCCTGTTTGTGGTCGCATCGGGCATCACCATTTTGCAAGTCGCAGCGAACCCTTATATCTCCGTATTGGGCGACCCCAAGGGCGCGTCGAGCCGATTGAATTTGGCCCAGGCGTTCAATTCTTTGGGCACCACGATTGCCCCACTTGTTGCAGCAGGGTGGCTGTTGGGGGACAGGATTCTCAATGCGGACGAACAATCGGCATTGGGCGCCGATGCATTGGAGCAATACCGTTTGACAGAGGCAGCCGCGGTTCAAGGACCGTTTGTGGTGTTGGCATTGGCCTTTGGTGCGCTGGCGTTGTTGATTGGGTTGGCCAAGTTGCCCCAAATTCTCGGTCGTTCAGCCCATGGAACCTATGGCGAAGTGATGCGGAACAAACGACTCATGGGGGGAGCAGTGGGCATTTTTGTCTACGTGGGTGCTGAAGTGGCCATCGGCAGCTACATGGTGAATTATGGACTGGATCTCGGGATAGCATCCGAGATCTTGGCGCATCCTGTGCTTCGTCCACTTGTGGACGCTGCGGCTTGGCTGAAAGGAGGTGATGCCGCAGGGATGGATGCCAAAGCCGCCATCGGTGCACTTTTGGCGTTTTATTGGGGTGGGGCCATGTTGGGCAGGTTTCTGGGGTCGGGCTTGATGCAAATTGTCAGACCCGGTTGGATTTTGAGCGGTTTTGCGGCTGTTGCCGCTGTTTTGGTGTTGTCATCGACGCTGTCCACCGGCATTGCGGCATTGACATTGTTGCTCATGGTGGGGTTGATGAACAGTGTGATGTTTCCCACGATTTTCACGTTGGCGATTGATGACTTGGGGGATGCAAAGCCGCTGGGCAGCGGGGTGTTGTGCACAGCAATCGTCGGAGGCGCTGTGATTCCACCGGTGGTCGGCGCCGTAGCCGGCAGCTTTGGCTTTGGTTTGGCACTGCTGCTCCCGATGGTTTGCTATGGATACATCGCTTGGTATGGCCAAATGAGTGCCAGGTGAAGGGATTCGCCGTGGGCGGGTTTGGCATTCAGCCAAAAAATGCTTAACAAAGTGCGGATTTTATAAACAAAGCAAACCTTTTCGCCAGAATTTGTGTTCTTTCGTTGAGCCGAAAGGAAAGACCAACCGGCAACCACCTAAAGGGATTACATCATGGCCCGCAAGAAACGAGAGAAGGAATTGCAACCGAACATCAAGGTTCGTTTGGATCGTCGCACCGTAATCACTGTTCGTGATCAGGAGAAGTTGGAGTTTTGGAAAGAAAAGTATCCGGAACTCGAGGTCATTGAGGCCTGATTCAAACGTCACGTTGTGTGGATGGTGTCGAGGATGTGTGCCCGCTGTTTGCGCGGATACACTCCAGCGGCACAGAAGCATTTGATAAATACCAGCGACCCCCCAAGTCTTGGTTTGTCGCCTTCATTGGGATTGGAGGCAAAAAAAAGCAGCGAAACCGCTGCTTTTTTTGTTTTCCATATTCGTCTGTTTGGGGACGAATTGGGTCTGGTCCGCTGCTCAGGCGACCTCCTTCGCCATCCAGGGGGCGTGTTGCAGTTGCTCGCGGCCTTTCCGGGTCAGGGTATAGCCGTTTCGATTCTGGAGCATGCCGTCGAGGTACAAGTTGGTGATGCGTTCGCCCACACGCGCTTGACCCACGCTCAATTCCTCGTCTGTTTCGATGCGTTTCCAAAAATTTCTCTCCAAAACAGCCAGGCGAATGTGGTCGTTTTGTTCCTTTTTGTAGTTCGCAACGATGTCCAAAATCATGTGGTCGTACTTGTCCAATCGATACATGGCATGGGTGTTTTCTGGGTTTCTAACGAGACACCCGAAAATTACTTTCAGGCCGAGTTTGGAGGTGGAAACCGACCCAAGAGATATGAACGAATTGTTAACGACTGTTGAGTTTTTGTGAAGAACTTGTGGATGAACAATGCGTTCAAATCAAGGTGCCATCTTCTTTTGTGTGGTATGCGAAATAGCGGGCAGCATACGCAGCGTCTCGTTCGGGGTGCGCGCTTCGGCGGAACGGGCTGTGCACATTGATCATGCGCCGATCGGCATCCACGCCGACCAACGTCGTCCAATCTCCTGCTGGAACACGATCCATGTCAGTGTACAGTGCTTCCTCCGTCAACATTGCGGATGAATGCAGTTGAACCTTCCCCGTGCGTGCGTTTTTCCACCCCTGACGCCAAATCCAGACAATGAGCCTCTCACGCATTCCATCAATCGGTCCAATGATCACGTGAATGCGTTGGGGATAGGCATCAAGGCTGCCCCGGGTTTGCCAGGAGAAAACCTTCAAGAGCACCGCTCGCCAGAACTTGTTCCAAAGTGAATTCATTCAGCAGAATCGTCAAACGACCACTTGCCACGAAGCGTTGGTCCAGAATGCAGATGCTTTTGGAGCAAGTCCATGAACGCTTGTCTTGGGATTTCCGTGACCCCCAAGGAGGCCAAGTGATTGTTTTGGATTTGGCAATCCAAAGGCCCAAAATCATGTCTCTTCAACCATTTCGCCAGCGCAATGAAGGCAACTTTTGAAGCATTGCTGACTTTCGAGAACATGCTTTCGCCGAAAAACATCCGTCCGATTGAAACACCGTACAGCCCCCCAACGAGTTCGCCGTCCAACCAGGTTTCAACGGAGTGCGCGAGGCCCAATTCGTAGAGTTCATGGTAACCAGAGAGAACCTCCTTGCCAATCCATGTGGATTCTCCTCGAGATTCGCGAGTCTCTTTGCAGCCCAGCATGACTTGGTGGAATGCCGTGTCCATTGACAGGCGAAAGCCCGCATTGCGCATCACCGAACGCATGCTCTTGGAGACGCGCAGCTGGTCAAGTTGCAAAATGGCCCGGTCCTCCGGTGCCCACCACAGCGGTGGTGTGCTTTCGTCGAACCAAGGAAAAATTCCCGCTTCATAAGCGGCGATTAGTCGGGCAGATGACAAATCACCTCCGACAGCCAACATGCCCTCCACGGCCTGGTCCACCGCTGGAAAGTCCAGGGTGTCATCCAACAACGCAATTGCTCTCCGCATTTCTGGACGCAAAGTTACAACGAGACGAGGGCGTACTTCACGACCTTTGGTGAATGGAATCGCGCATTTCAGCCGATGGATGGACAGCGTCGTGTGCCCGGCTTTGGGAAGCCGCTGTGAATCAGTTGGGGGAAGGTGAGTTGCGAGCAACCCGCGAAAAGGCCATGCCATTCCGCCGAGCCACGAGAGAGGAGCATGAACGCCAGGGCATCACCATCCGTGAAGCCGCTGTTCTGTGGTTGATTTTTCCGGACGGTTCAGGGGATTGGCGCGGGGTCTTGATGGAGCGGACGCCGTACGAAGGGGTGCACGGGGGGCAAGTTGCCATCCCGGGTGGGGAACGGGAACCCGAGGATGCCTCGTTTTTGGCAACGGCTATGCGGGAGTTCAATGAGGAGATGGGCGCTGCGATTGCGCCAGGAGCCGTGATCGGAAGGTTGCATCCCTTGTACATTCCGCCAAGTCGTTTTTCCGTTGAACCTTATGTGGCCGTGGTTCCAAAGGAACCCCTGTGGCGCCCAGACCCCATCGAGGTGGCTGCTGTTTTGCGGCCGAAGTTGGACATGTTGTCGAATCCTGATGCGCTGAAACCCAGAAAGGTGATGGTGCGCCGCGGTGTGCAACACGAGATGCCTGCTTACGACGTGGATGGTCGGGCAGTCTGGGGAGCAACGGCTTTGATGCTGACAGAATTCGTTGCCATTTGGAAGGAAGTGGTGCGTTCAGGTGGATGGCCGGATTTGGCTTCCTAATTTTGCAGGATGGTGGAAATTCAACAACTGCAAAGCGGAGACTTGGAGAAAGTTCAGGCTGCGCTGGAAGTGGCTCGGGAAAAAGGCGACATCCGCTGGGTCCGTCCGATGCTCGAGGCGTTTCGAGATGCGCCTTCACAGGCCATTCAGGAAGGAATCGGTGAGGTCTTGGGAACTTTGAAAATTTCAGAAGCTGCCGATGTGTTTTTGGATGCTCTGGGGGATCCGGAATACGCGGGAACAGAGGCGGACATCATTGGCTTCATGTGGAATACCGGATTGACGCCTGAAGAAGGACTGCTGTCCGTTGTGGAGGTTGGGACATCAGGGGATTTTAGAAATGCAGTGGAGGCTTTGACCTGGGCAGAGCAGCTCGATGGTGTGCATGACGAACACAAATTGTTGGAGTCCATCTTGCTCGTGCGTGGTGCACTCGACGACCCGGAAAAAACAGACATTCACTCCCTCATGCAGCCCTTGCTGGAGGTGTTGCAGGCCTTTGAACGGGCGCAGTAAGCGTCGACTGCTTGGGGCAGGTGTGGGCTCAGGTGTGGCTCAGGTTTGAATCACACCTGGATTGAACGGTGCCCGAGCTGGCGCGCGATTTGCCATCTCAATTCCAGTTGATATCCAATGCCGCGTGTCCGCCGGGTCGATGATGGCGTCCACCCACAAGCGCGCCGCAGCATAGACAGGTGAAGTTTGCGCTTCATACCTGTCGGCGATTTTGTCGAACAATGCCTGTTGTTCATCTGCATCTGGAAGGAGTCCCTTTTTCTTCAAGGCCGCGACTTCGATTTGTTGCAAGACCTTGGCGGCCTGCGCGCCGCCCATGACCGCGATTTTTGCGGTAGGCCATGCCACGATGAGTCGGGGATCGTATGCCTTTCCGCACATGGCATAGTTTCCGGCACCGTAGCTGTTGCCCACAACGACGGTGAATTTGGGCACAACGGAATTGGCGACGGCATTGACCATTTTGGCCCCATCCTTGATAATGCCCCCATGCTCAGAGCGAGACCCCACCATGAAGCCAGTGACATCTTGCAAAAACACCAATGGGACGCCTTTTTGATTGCAATTCATGATGAATCGGGCCGCTTTGTCGGCACTGTCCGAATAGATCACCCCGCCAAACTGCATGCCTTCTTTGCGGGATTTCACCAGTTCTCGCTGATTTGCCACAATGCCCACACTCCACCCATCAATCCGTGCATAGCCCGTGACAAGGGTTTTGCCGTAGTCCCTCTTGTATTCCGTGAAGGAGCCCGAGTCGACCAATGCTTCGATCAAGTGGTGGGTGCTGTAGGGTTGCCCGGAATTGGCAGGCAAGACCGCGCGAATCGAGGGTCCAGAGGGGGCTGAAGCGGCTTGTCGCGCGTGGCCTGTCGATGATTCAGGCTGTGCATGGTGGCTGAGGATGTCTCGGATTTTGGCCAAAGCCTCCTCATCATTCTTGCACTTGTAATCCGTCACGCCCGAAATGGCACTGTGGGTGTCGGCCCCACCCAGCGTTTCGTTGTCCACATCTTCACCGATGGCAGCGCGGACCAAATAGCTTCCAGCCAGAAAAATGGAACCGGTCCCCTCCACAATCAGTGCCTCATCGCTCATGATGGGCAAGTAGGCACCACCTGCGACACAACTGCCCATGACGGCTGCGATTTGCGGAATGCCCATGCTGCTCAGCCGGGCATTGTTTCGAAACATCCGACCGAAGTGTTCTTTGTCCGGAAAAATCTCATCCTGCATGGGCAAGTAGACCCCTGCGCTGTCCACGAGGTACACGATGGGCAGGTGGTTTTCCAAGGCGATTTCTTGCGCACGCAAATTTTTCTTGCCCGTAATGGGAAACCACGCACCGGCCTTGACCGTGGCGTCATTGGCCACAGCGATGATGGGCTGGCCGTGGACACGTCCGATTTGGACCACCACCCCTCCGCCCGGACAACCGCCGTGCTCTTCGTACATGCCTTCTCCAGCCAAGGCGGCAATTTCCAAGACCTTGCAGCCTTCGTCAAACAACAAGCCGAGGCGTTCCCGTGCGGTCAGCTTGCCTTTTGCATGCTCTTTTTCGATTCTTTGTGCGCCCCCACCCAGGGCTGCCTTGTCAACAAGCTGTTGAACATCGGACATTCGCAAGCGCATTGCATCTTCGTTCGCATTCAACGTCAGAGGGTCGATGGGTTTTTCGGTCTTCGCCATGGTCCAAATCTACGGCTTGCGTCCCCGGTTGGGTAACTTTGACCCCATGAAAGGCCTGTTTCTGTGCGTCGTCATCGGATTGCAAATCGCCGGGTTCATGGGATGTGCCCCCACATCTCAGCCCGCCGATGGGGACACTTTGCCGACGCGAACGCAAGCTGGCTGGGCAAAGGGATTGGTGTGGTGGGGCGATCCAGCTTCTCCAGACGCTGTTTCGCTGTCGAACCCCAGAACAGGCGAACCTTGGGCCGTTGTGTTTCGGGACTCCAGCGCCCTTCGGGTTTTGCCCGGAGGGCCACCAGTTGTGGTGGGAAACGTGGCTTCGAATGGCCTGGCGACCTTGAGCACCACGCACGTTGCACTGATGGCGATCTGGGACCCGACTTTGGCATCCTGGGCAGGAGGTGCATACGTGAATTTTTTGCGCAACGAAATCGCTTTGGAACAGCTGGCAGCGGGCGCGGCAATGGACTTTTCTGGACAGCCGGAGTTGGACAAAGAGAGGCTTCTGGCCGCGAACCCGGCTGCGCTAACCATTTATCCATTTGGTGATCCGCTGGCCGGAACATCTGTCGAACGTCAAATTCCGGTCGTGCCCATCGGGGAATACCTCGAGCCCCATCCTTTGGGTCGAGCAGAGTGGATGTTGTTGTTTGGTTGGCTTGCGGGTGAATTGCCTCGGGCCCGGACAGCGTTTTCAGAGGTCGCTCAAGAATATGAATCCATCCGACAAGCTTTGACCGAAGAACGACATCGTCCAAAAGTGTTTACAGGCAGTGTTCGCAATGGGGTGTGGCACGCACCTGGCGCGCAAAGTTTGGTGGCCCAATTCATTGCCGATGCTGGGTTGGAGAACTTGTTGGAGGCGCAAAGCGATACCGAGAACATCGAGATTCCTCTCGAGCAAATGCTGCAGCTTTCTCAAGAAGCTGACGCGTGGGGTGTGGTTTGGGATGCGCCCGAAGGCATGACGTGGTCGACTTTGGAGGCAGCAGATGCGAGGTATGCGTTGCTTGCGCCTCCTTCGGGACGGGTGTTTGCGGCGAATACAGCAGTGTGCGATTACTTTGGCGATTGGGTGGCCAGGCCTGATGCAATGCTCCGAAACTTGGCCCAGTTGTTCCACCCAGATGTGGTGGATCCGCCGCAATCTCCCTGCTTCAAATGGCTGCCGGACGTTCCGAGTTCCTTGAAAACCAACCGACCATGACGCGCCGGCGATCAGCATGGACCGTGTTCTTGTTGCTCATGGGCATCGCTGCCTTGAGCATTTGCCATCTGCTGTTTGGCAGTGTCGCAGTGCCTTGGCGAGGTGTGGTGGACACCCTGCAAGGTGGCCATGGTTTGCACGCAACGATCATCAAATCCATACGGGGCCCTCGCGTTTTGACGGCGGCTGGCGCAGGCGGCGGTTTGGCCCTCACGGGGTTGCTGATGCAGACGTTTTTTCGAAACCCACTGGCTGGACCTTCTGTTTTGGGGGTGACCTCTGGTGCGAGCATGGGTGTGGCGCTGTTCGTATTGGGCGGGCATTGGCTGGGGGGAGCGATGGGCCTGTCGGGGCTGATGACTTCGGCAATTGCTGGAAGCATGGGGATTTTGGCCGTCATTTTGGCTGTGGCGGCGCGGCATGGTGGCGTGGTGAAATTGCTGGTTTTCGGCTTGATGTTGAGCTATGCCGTGGGGGCATTGGTCACCGTGATGCAGGCCGAGGCGAGGGCTTCAGCATTGCAAGAATTTGTCTTCTGGGGCATGGGCACTTTTGGCAATGGATCCGCAACGGCTGGTGCTGGTTTGCTGTTGGGCGCATGCATCTTGGGGGTTCTGGCTTCAGGCCAAACCCGTGCCCTCGACGCATGGACCCTCGGCGCCCGAACAGCGGAGAGCATGGGCATTGACGCTCGCCCTTTGCGGTGGGGCCTCTTGGGGGTGACGGGGCTCCTCACCGGCGTGACCACGGCGATTTGCGGACCCGTCGCTTTTTTGGGGCTCGCTGCGCCTCACGTGGTGCGACTGCTGCATCATGGCCGCAGCCATCGGACCCTGGTGCCGCTCACATTATTGACAGGTGCCTTGCTGGGACTGGCCGCTGATTTCATCGTACGTGCCCCATGGGCAGAGGACGGTGGGGGGTGGCCCTTGAATGCGGTGCTGTCTTTGATGGGCGCACCGATGGTGTTGTACGTTTTGATGAAACGCACATGGCACGATTGAATCGGACGGAAGGGCACCCGAGAACCGGCCAAACTGGCCCCGCAGCGCTGTCGATGCACGCCGTTGTGCCGGGCTATGCCGAAGGGCGTCGTGTGCAGAAACCCTTGACGCCCCCCATCGATGCCCGTTGGACAGGCGCTGGATTGCATGCAATCATCGGCCGCAATGGCCAAGGAAAGAGCACCTTGATTCGAATCGCGGCCGGGCTGCAAGCACCGCTTTCTGGTGAGGTGCTCCTCGGCGAAAAACCCCTGCGCAAGTTGTCTGCGTCTGTGCGTGCGGAGCAGGTGGCCTTCGTGGACAGCACGCCGCCGAGGGGCTCGGGGCTGACTGTGGGGGAGGCCTTGCTGCTCGCGCGGCCGCAACGGAATGAAGGCGCCGCCCGCGAATGGCTCGCCCGCCTCGGTGCGGAGGACTGGTGGGGGGCAAGGCTGTCCGAACTGAGCGATGGGCAGGCCCAGCGCGTCATGGTGGTCAGGGCAGCGCTGCAAGGCACCCCATGGTTGGTTTTGGACGAACCCACCGCGTTTTTGGACATCCCGGCCCGGGAAGCGTTGTTGAGGTTGTTGGGGGAAATGGCGGATTTGGGTTTGGCCCTGCTGCTCGCAACCCATGACATCCATTTGCTCGCAGAATCTCCCCAATTGCAATCGCTGCATTTGATGACCCCTGCGGGATTGCATGCGCTCAACTGCCGAGCAAGTGTGAAAGATTGGGAAAAATCGCTCCGGGAAGCGCCGCTGCCGCAGAACAATTTGCAGGCTCGGTAACTTTGTAGCTCAAAGCCTGCACCCCGTACCCCATGCCCTCACTCAGCCGATTGATTTTGATGTTTCTTCTGGTGTCGCTTTTCGTGGCTCTGATTGAGGTGCTGTCCTACCGCTCCCTGCAACGGTCGCACGACCAAGCCAGTTGGTGGCCCGCGGCGCGCACCATCTGGTGGACGGTGAGCATTGGTTTGTGGGCGTTGTTCGTCTTGAACAGCTTCATGTGGCCACGTTGGCGCGCAACCCATCCAGGCCTGCTGTCTGCCATCAGTGTGACCTTCATTGTGGTCATGGTGCCCAAGTTGGTGATGGCCGCATTCCAAGCGTTGGACGAGCTTCGTCGCCTTGGGGCGATGGGCTGGCGAGCCATGCAAGGTGGTGGACAGCCCATCAGCCGGGCTTCGTTTCTCTCCACCCTCGGCCAAGGTGCTGCGGCATTGACGTTTGGGAGCTTCCTTTACGGCGTCACCTGGGGCAAGAACGCCTTCCGAATTGAACGTCACCGCCTTCAATTGCCGGGCCTGCCGGCTTCCATGGCCGGATGGAAAGTGGTCCAAATCTCCGACGCTCACCTGGGTTCCTTCCAGGGAACGCCAGAACCCGTGCTCGCGGCCTTGGAAAAGATCAACGCCATGGAACCAGATTTGATCTTGTTCACTGGGGATTTGGTGAACACACTTGCGGAGGAAGCAGAGCCTTGGATTGAGGCGTTCGCTGGACTCCAGGCAAAGCAAGGGAAGTACAGCATCATGGGCAACCACGACTATGCCGACTACGGAAATTTCTCAGAGGAAGAGCGTGCCCAAAGCATCGATCGGCTGCATGAGATTCACGCCGAAATGGGCTTCCGATTGTTGCGCAATGCCCACGAAGTGCTCGAGGCGGAGGACGGATCAGTTGTACTGGCCGGCGTGGAGAATTGGGGCAAGGGGTTCCGGCAGTCGGGCGATTTGGCGCAAGCATTGGCCAACAGTGGCCATGAGGAGCGTTGCACCATTTTGATGAGCCACGACCCCACGCATTGGGAAGAGCAGGTGATGGGGGGCAAATCCAACATCGAACTGACCCTGAGCGGGCACACCCACGGGATGCAAATGGGCATTGAGATTCCTTGGCTGGGGCTGAAAATTTCGCCGAGCAAATTGCGCTACAAGCGATGGGGGGGCTTGTACGAGGAGGCAGGCCAAATCCTGCACGTCAACCGAGGCTTCGGTGTCCTCGGCTTCCATGGCCGGGTCGGAATGCCGCCGGAAATCACGTTGTTGGAGCTCGAGCCGAAGGCTTAACTTTGCGGGGCCGGTGGCGCTTGGTGGGTCGGGTTTGGCCTGATTCCCCCCCCGGATGATTCATCACAAAACCAGTTTCATGTCAGACGACAAGAAAATCATATTCAGCATGCACCGGGTGAACAAGGTCACCCCCACAGGCAAACACATTCTGAAGGACATCACCCTTGGCTTCTATTACGGCGCGAAAATCGGCATCTTGGGTCCGAATGGCGCCGGAAAATCCACGGTGATGAAGATCATCGCGGGTTTGGACGATGCGTACACCGGCGATGTCACTTGGTCCCCCGGGCTGAAAGTGGGTTACCTCAGCCAGGAGCCCCAGCTCGATGAGAGCAAAACCGTACGCGAGATCGTCGAAGAAGGCACGCAGGAAATTGTGGATGTGCTCAAGGAATATGAGGAGATCAATGCCAAGTTCATGGATGAGGAAATCCTCAACGATCCTGACAAAATGGAGGCGTTGATGAATCGGCAGGCAGAGGTTCAAGACCAAATCGATGCCCTCGGCGCCTGGGAGCTCGATACAAAATTGAGCATCGCCATGGATGCTTTGCGTTGCCCACCGGACGACGCAAAGATTTCTGTGCTGTCCGGTGGAGAACGTCGCCGGGTGGCTTTGTGCCGCCTTTTGCTGCAACAACCTGATGTGCTGCTCCTCGACGAGCCGACGAACCACTTGGATGCGGAGTCCATTGATTGGCTCGAACACCATTTGGAGCAGTACCCCGGCACCGTCCTTTGCGTGACACACGATCGGTATTTCTTGGACAATGTTGCCGGTTGGATTTTGGAACTCGATCGGGGCCAAGGGATTCCATATGAGGGGAATTACGCGACTTGGTTGGAGCAAAAGACCAAGCGCATGGCGCAAGAAGAAAAGCACGAATCCAAGCGTCGCAAGGAACTCGAACGGGAGCTGGAGTGGGTTCGGCAATCGCCCAAGGGACGACGAGCGAAAAACAAAGCCCGTGTCAGCAATTACGAGTCCATGCTTTCGGAAGGCACTGCGGAAAAGGACGCGCGCTTGAGCATTCCGATTCCCAACGGCCCGCGATTGGGCAATGTGGTCATCGAGGCGGAGCACATTCAGAAGGGATTTGAGGACAAGTTGCTCATCGAGGACTTGAGTTTCGCGTTGCCACCTGCGGGCATCGTTGGGGTCATCGGCCCCAACGGCGCGGGGAAGACCACCCTTTTCAGAATGATCATGGGAGAGGAAGAGTCCGATGGCGGCAACTTCAAGGTCGGAGAAACCGTTGCCGTGGGTTATGTCGATCAGCGGCACAAAGACATCGATCCCGAGAAGACGGTGTGGGAAGTGGTCAGTGGGGGAACGGAGCAATTGGAAATCGGCGGCAAACTCTTCAACAGCCGAGCGTACGTCTCGAAGTTCAATTTCAACGGCAGTGACCAACAAAAGAAGTGTGGCGTGCTGTCTGGTGGGGAGCGGAACCGCTTGCATTTGGCGATGACGCTCAAAACCGAAGCCAACGTTCTTTTGCTGGACGAGCCCACGAACGACATCGATGTGGACACGTTGCGGGCGCTCGAGGAGGGCATTGAATCATTTGCAGGCTGCGCGGTGGTCATTTCTCACGACCGCTACTTCCTCGACCGAATTTGCACGCACATCCTTGCTTTCGAAGGGGACTCTCAAGTGTATTGGTTTGAGGGGACGTACAGCGAATATGAGGAGAACAAAAAGAAGCGCTTGGGGGATTCTGGTCCCAAACGTGTGAAGTACCGCAAACTTGTCCGCGGCTGATTTGAAACCTGTTGGGCGATTTGCCCCTTCGCCCACGGGCCGTTTGCACATGGGCTCGTTGGTGGCTGCGGTGGGTTCATTTTTGGATGCACGCGCCAGGGGAGGGGAGTGGTTGGTTCGCATCGAAGATTTGGATCCTCCGAGGGCAATTGCAGGCGCTGCAGACGATATTCTCCGGACCTTGGAGGTCTTTGGTCTGCACTGGGATCGTCAGGTTTGGCGTCAAAGCGAACGGCATCACCGTTACGCCGAGGTTCTCGAACAATTGCGGTCCACCGGACATGCGTTCGGTTGCAATTGCACCCGGGCGATGTTGGCCGGTCATCCCGTTTATCCCGGCACCTGCCGCGGTCAGCAGATGGGAAAAGCCGATCGATTCCAAGTTCCTTCGGGCAAGGCCACATGGCAGGACCGCATGGCCGGTCACCAACAATTCGATTGGACCACAGAGATTGGGGATTTTGTTCTGCGACGCTCCGATGGCTTCTGGGCCTATCATTTGGCAGTGGTCGTCGATGACCACGACAGCGGCGTTACGGATGTTGTCCGGGGAGCGGATTTGTTGGATTCCACAGCGCGACATTTGGCATTGATGCAGGCCCTGCGCTGGCCCGTGCCTTCCTTCATGCATTTGCCCTTGGTGGTGAATGCATTGGGCCAAAAACTCTCCAAGCAAACCCTCGCCCCGCCTGTAAAATCGTCCAACCCCGCCGCCGCACTGCAAGCGGTGTTTGACCATTTGCACCTGGGCATCCAAGCGACCCCTGACTTGGATGACAGCTACTCACGGGCCACTGAGGCCTGGGCAGGGCGCCATTTGACCCAAAGCCGATGACGAAACACAAACAATTCGCAGCAGCAGCAGCAGCAGCAGCCACTCTGCTGGGGCTGCTTGCTTTGAACGATGTGCCTGCGCAGTGTCCTCACCCGGCGGTGTTGACATACCACGAGACCACCTATGCCCTGGTGAACGTGGGCATGCAGTGCTGGTTTGCAGAGAACCTCTCCACCACAAGGTTCGCTGATGGTCGTGGACTGCTCGTCGTTGATGCAGTCCAATGGGCCGAGTTGTCATCGAACAACCTGCCACAGACCGGCGTGGTGACAAGGAAGGGCAGACCCGTGGGGGAGGGCCGCATATACAACGCTGCGGCCATTCTTGATTCAGCGGGGTTGTGCCCTGTCGGTTGGCACGTGCCTTCGGACGGCGATTGGAATCGGCTCGAAATGGCATTGGGCCTTTCAGCTGCAGAGGTGGAGAAAACCGGCTTTCGAGGTGGACACGCAGACCAACTTCGAATGGAGTCCCCGCGCTACGAAGAATGGAATGGCTTGAATGCCTTCGGGTTCTCTGCATTGCCAGGGGGCTTCCGGGGCGCTGACGGGGGGGATTGGAATTGGGGTGATTCTGGATTTTGGTGGTCATCCACACCATGGCATGGGGGAGGCGCTTTGTGGATGCGAAGCATCTCCAATTGGGGAACAGGGGTCTATCGATCGACGAACCCCCACGGGAATGGACTTTCCGTTCGCTGCCTCAAGGATTGAGCCCCGCAATCAACACTTTCATGGCCTCGAATTCCTCTGCGTCAAACAAACGTGTCAACATGACGATTCGGCCAGATGCATTGACAACAACATTGCGCGTCACGCCTGACTTGGGTGCTGCGATGCTGGAGAAGACCGCGCCTCCCGGGTCTGGGGCAATGGGGTAGGTGATGCCGGTTTGGTCTGCAAACCGTTCCACTTTCTCAACAGGCTCGTCCAAGTCGACGCCCAACACCAAGATGCCTTTGCCGCCTTGCCAAACTTCGGATTCCAAATGCGGCATTTCAGCTCGGCAGACGCTGCACCATGAAGCTGTGAATTGAAGGACATATGGCTTGCCCAGCAGGTTGTCTCGGCTGTAGGTCTGCCCATCGATGGCCGTCAGTGAAAAATCTGGCACCGGATCACCCACAGTCACGAAAAAGCCTCGCGCATCGGGCTCTGGGTCGTCATCCTGTCCAAGTGCATTCGGCAGCGCAACAACCCATGCAAAACAAGCAAGGCACCAAATCAGGCAAGGAGCTTTCATGCGTCTTTTTCTACGGATCGATTGCGTTCGCTTCTCGGGTGATACTTTTCGATTTGGTCGCGCAAAAAACGTCGATCGAGGTGGGTGTAGATTTCAGTGGTTGTGATGGAGGCATGCCCCAACATTTCTTGGACCGCCCGCAAATCCGCCCCGGATTCCATCAAGTGGGTGGCAAAGCTGTGCCGAAAGGTATGCGGACTGACGGTTTTGCGAACGCCGGCAAGGATGGAAGCCCTTCGAATCATTGTAAAGGCCATTTGCCTCGACATGCTCCGCCCTTGCCGACCCAAAAAGATGATGTCCTCATGTCCGGGTTGTGGGACGAGTGCTGACCGGTATTGGGCCAAATAATCATCAATGGCTTGCAAAGCCCTCTTGCCGATGGGCACCAGGCGCTCCTTGTTGCCCTTGCCGATCACAGACACCCATCTGTCCGCCACGTTCAGCTTGGACAGCCGCAAGTCACACAGTTCTGAAACCCGCAAGCCGCAACTGTACAGGACCTCCAGCATGGCCCTGTTGCGCACGCCTTCTCGACGGGACAAGTCAATGGATTCGATGATTTGGCCCACCTCCTCGACGCTCAAAACATCGGGCAACTTCCGCATGGGCCGGGGACTTTCGACCAATTCGACGGGGTCGTTGTCCATGATGCCTTCCAGTCGCAGGTATTTGCAAAACGATCGCACACCGCTGAGCATCCGGGCCTGGCTGTTCCTCGCCAATCCCCGATCAAACAGTGACCCCATGAAGTGCTCGACCGTTTCAAGCCGGATTTCTGCAGGGCGCTGCACCTCTTCCTCGAATTGCGCAAACCGCGCAAATTGTTCAATGTCGCGATGATAGGCTGCGACCGAATTGGGGCTCAATCCGCGCTCCAATTTCAGGTAGACCTGAAACCCATCCATGGCAGCTTGCCACGTCGTCTTTTCCTTCTGCATCATGGAATCCATTGTTGGGCTGAGAGTGCCAGGGCCTCTTGAACGGTGATGCGCTCACCCCGCAGATACGCGGTGACAAATGGCCCTGGGAAGTTGTAACTGGCCATGAGGTCTTGGCGCAGGTTTCTTGCGGAGGCGTAGGATTTGGCTTGACCAGTGGTGTATTTGTACCAATCCTGATCTTCTTCCACATCAATTTGAGCCTTCAGGCCAAACCGGTTTTCCATCCATTCCCCATCCACATAGCGATGGGCGGCCATGACCTGCACCCGGTAATCCAAATCCGGCGTCGTCGTGGCGCTCGAAGGCAACGAAGAACGAGACAACTGCGCAGCGTCGTCCTTCTCCTTTCTTTCGTCCTGGTTTCCCTCTGTTTCCTCGTGGCCATCGGTTTCTGCGGCACTGTGAGCATGCTGCACGACCTCAGCGAAGTCCTCGCCCGCCCATGCCATTTGCACGATGGTCTTTTTCTGCGGTTCATTGGCTGAGACATACGCGATGTGCCCCTGCCATGGTTCGGCCACGATCGACTCACAATGCAAAACATAATGCAAGTCGAAGCCTTCCACATCTGGCGCCTCGAACCAAACAAACTTCAATACGTCGTTCAAAACACTGGTCGTGGCCCCCATGCTTTCCGTCACTTCCGCACGACAACCCGCTGGCAGTTCCTCCTCGATTTTCAAAAATCCCGCGGTCGGCTCGCAAGCAATCTGCAGTCGCACATTGTGCTCTCCACCTTCTTGGACGTCCACATGTCGCTTTCCGTGGTAATGGGCCACGCCGAGTGGCATTGTTTTCGGGTCAGGGCGCACATGGGCTGATTCGAGTGCCAAATCAACACGATCTCCAGAGCGGACAAACGAGAACACGGGTCGAATGTCTCCACCTTCAAACCCCGGCAGCGCAGTAAAGTCCAACCCAACAGCGAGGGTCGCCTCCGCGGGCATGTCCATCCAGATCAACTTCGCTTGTTGCCCCTCAAACGAGAATGTCGCACCACTGGCACTGCGAAGGTCGACTTCAAGAAACGGAGGAACGTCAAGCGTAAGCTTCGCAAAACCATCCAAATCTCCTTTGTGCACAGCCCAGCGAACCGACACGGTCTCGCCAAGGGGCAGCACTTCCGGGACATTGTTTTCCGCGACGATGCCAAAACCGGCGGGCAAAAACATCAGCAAAAGCCGCAAAGCAATGAAGTTCAGCGTGAGCAACATGATTGCAAGCTACCGAGTCGAAGTTCCGCATTCTTCGGGGCGGGGCATCGGTTTCCAACAGGTGAATGTGTGTTCTTGAACAGTGTAAACCCTGGGATGTCATTATGAGGAGTTGGCCGAAAAAAAAAGGGTCCTGCTCTGGCGTTCCAAAGCAGGACCAACTTAACCAAATTATCACTTGATGCTTAGCTCGCGCTAAACTCACTTAAAACCAAGCCCAATTTACTTCCGTCTTGCCTCAGCGTCAACCCAATGTGTCACAAATGTCAACGGGTCGATGTGGAAAACATCGCGCATTTCTGAAGCATTGTGTTGTCTGACTTTCTTTTGTATCTTTGCGCCCCAATTTGATTGAAGATGAAACCGGAAATCCACCCTGACAACTATCGCCTCGTCGTTTTCAAAGACATGTCGAATGAGTATACCTTTTTGAGCCGCTCTACAGCGAACACAAAGGAAACCATCGTTTGGGAAGACGGAAACGAGTATCCTTTGGTCAAGATGGAGGTCAGCCACAAATCACACCCTTTCTATACAGGCAAGGCTCAGTTTGTTGACACCGCTGGTCGAATTGAAAAGTTCCAAAAGAAATTCGCAAAGTTCAAGAAGTAACTCTTGTCGCTGCGAAAACTGGTGCTGCGGAGACCCCTTCTCCCGCATCACAAAAAAGGCTTGCCACATCGGCAAGCCTTTTTTGTTCCCTGGTCCCCCTAGTCCCCTAGTCACCCTCGTTCCCTGGTCCCCCTCGTTCCCTGGTCCCCCTCGTTCCCTAGTCCCCCTGGTCCCCCGGGTCCCCCTGGTCC
>CBFIFE010000049.1:0-21187 GCA_965661765.1 uncultured Flavobacteriales bacterium | reverse complement strand
AAGATGATCCAATCGACCCGGGCCCAAATCAACAAGGAACCCAGAAACCAGGGTGACCAGGGAACCAAGGCAACCAGGATGACCAAGGTGACCAAGGAACCAAGGGTGACCAGGGAAACAAGGAACTAAGGCAACTAGGGTGACCAAGGAACCAAGGCAACTAGGGTGACCAAGGCAACCACATCATTGATGAACGGCACGGACCATCAATTCCGGTGGTCCTCCATTCGTCACGCCCGCTCCCTAGTCCCCCTAGTCCCCCCTAGTCTCCCTGGTCTCCCTCGTCTCCCTGGTCACCCTCGTTCCCTCCGGCGTTTGTCAACGGAACCGGAGACTCAAAACCGCGGTGTCATCAAAAGTCGGCTCCTCCCCGCGGAACGTTTCCAGCTCCTCCAGCAACGAGCGTTGGATGTCGGCGATCGGCATTCCCCGTCGGGCTTTGACGATGGCTTCCAGGCGCGACATCCCGAAAGGAACTCCTTCCACGTTTTCTTGCTCCACCAAACCATCGGTGAAGCAAATCAACAAACTTTCGGGAGTGACTTGGGCCTGGCCACATTGAACGGTTGGGATTTCATTGAACATCCCCAAGCCGACGGATCCCAGGGTCAGCAGCGTGGCCTCGCCACTGGCCGTCATGAGCATCGGCGGGTTGTGGCCGCAGGTGACATAGGACATTTGGCGGGTCTTGCGGTGAATGACGGCGGCAAACATGGTGATGTACTTCTCCCCTCGAGCGATGTCCATGACGCGGCCATTCAATTGCCGCACCGCCGCCTCGAGGTCGTCCGGTTCGTAGGTGAAGATTGCGCGAAGGTTTGCCTGGAAGTTGGACATGAGGAATGCCGCAGAGATGCCCTTTCCGCTGACGTCAGCCATGCAAAGGACGACCCGGTTTTCGTCGATGTTGAAGACATCGAAATAATCGCCGCCGACCTCGGTGTGCGGTTTGTAGTAGGCGGCAATCTCCAAGTCAGGGTCTTCCGGCCAATCCACCGGCACCAACAAGGCCTGCATGTCCGCCGCCAACTCCAGCTCCCGCCGTGTGGCCTCTTGTTGCAAGCGGGCGTCGCGGAGGCGGCGGTTCATCATGGCGACGACAAGAACGTTTGTGAGGGTTTGGATGAAGTTCAGGTGCTTCACCACGGGGCTCACGCCTCGGCCTTCCTCGGAGTCGCCGGCGAAGAGCCAAGCTGTGGTGTGGCCCTCATGCTCGACGGGGATGGCGACATCGAACAACTCCTCTCTGCCTCCAGCTGCGGGGACGGCCACACGGTTCGACGGCTCGTCTGACGGGGGGCGGTGGAGTCGGGGTGGCAGGATTTGGTCTACGCCCACCACCAAAACGTTGTCGAAAGAAGCCGTCTCCCCATCATCAGCGGCCACAAAAAGGGCCAGGCGATCCACGCCCAAATTCTCCGCAAGCGATTGCCGGTATTGCTCCAGCAGCGAGGTCTCAGGCACATTGTCATTGATGGCGCGCGTGACCTCGAGCAGGGCATTCAACTTGAAGTCCTGCATTTCGAGCTTTCGCTCCAAACGATTGACGCTGTAGCCCATCCGCTGGCTCATCCTTTATTTTTTGAGCCGCTCGCTGTAGTCACCAGTCCGGGTGTCGACCTTGATCCAATCGCCAGTGTCGATGAACAAGGGCACGCGGACCTCAACGCCGGTGTCAATGGTGGCGGGTTTGAGGGTGTTTGTGGCTGTATCCCCCTTCAAGCCCGGCTCCGTATAGGTGATTTCGGCTTCGATGTGGGAAGGCAACTCCACTTGCAACGGACGCTCCTCATCGGCATGAAATTGAATCATGCAAATCAGGCCGTCCTTCAAGAATTGAGGGGCATTGATGATGTGCTTCTCGATCGCGACCTGCTCGTACGTCTCATTGTTCATGAAGTGGTACCCCATGTCGTCGTTGTAGAGGTACTGGTATTCACGGGTTTCGATGCGCACCGGCTCGATTTTGTGGCCGGCGTTGAAGGTGTGATCGACCACTTTGCCCGTGGTGAGGTTTTTGAGCTTGGTCCGAACGAAGGCCGCTCCTTTGCCCGGCTTGACGTGCAAAAATTCGATGATGGTCCACAATCCGTTGTTGTGGTTGATGCACATGCCGTTCTTGATGTCCGATGTCGTTGCCATGAAGGTTCGTGTTGTCTTGAAGGGCGAAGATAAACTCACATGGCGTAAGACAGGCGAAGATCCAGGCCAAACCGGTCCGCTCCCCCTTCCCCCCAGCTCGGCGCGCTGTGGGTTTGGGCCCAATGCATGCTGCCGCGCAAGGTCAAACGCCTTCCCTTCCAGCGCCCCACAAGGGTCAGGCGAGAAGACTCCCCCCGAAGCGCGATGGTGCGCCAACCCCGCGCTGCCGGTTCAAGGACATACACGGCCGGGGCGTCCATTCCGAGGTGTCCGCGCATGACCGCGATGTCGCAAGCCCACGGCGAGCCCTCCGGATGGAGGCCCGCGATGAACGCGAGTGCCATGCCGGTTGCCGATGCCTGCCAGGGGTCCCAGCGCACATCCCAGCGCCATCGAAACCGATACCCGTTGACGTCTCGCCGATACCCCAAATGCCACTGTGCGGGGGTGTCGGGAAAGGTGAAGCGGCCGCGACCGGTCCATTGGGCACCCCCGTGGTGGTGCACCCATTCGAGGTCCAGGCGCCAAGGGGCGTTTGGCCGCTTTTGAAAAGCCACCCACGTTCTGCCCTTCCGAGATTCCGGGTGTTTCCAGTGCCAACCCAACATCCACTGCGATCCGGCTGGATCGAGGTCGGTGCGGCCTTCCCATTTGCCGGGGTGCAAGGCGTGGCCGCGAGACCATTTGGCAAAGGCGTCCAGGTGCGCGGACAAGGTCAAAACCGCCCCGAGGCGGCTGCCCCATCCGCCTTGAAACGCGGCCCATTCCCCGGCCACAATCCAAGCTTGCATTCGCTGCTCAAAAAAGGTGCTTCCCATCCATCCGTCGGTTGACAGGGCGGTAGCCGTTTTCGACATGGCAGCTCCCCAATGCCCGTTCGGCTTATGTCGTTGCAATGCAGCTGCGTGGTGCCACCCTGCTTCTGAAGCGCGTGCCGAAGAGAGCGCGATGCGTGTTGGGCCGGTTTGCCACCAAGCTGCCGCACCACGACGCACTGTGAGGCTGGGGCCGCTGGCCATGGGTGCGACCCACCGGGTCGACGGCAATACGGTTGTGGGCGTTCTCAAGCCGTCGAAAGCACTGGATGTGCCGCCGACGAGTCCCTGCCCCCATTGCAAAACGTGATCACCAACAAGCATTTGCCAGCCCTTCAGGCCAGTGCGCTGCGGCCGGTGCAGCAGATGGCCCGACCAGTGGGGCCCCGCACCAGGAACCTCATCCCGACGCAAGGCCCAAACACCAGACCGACCGATTCGAAAACTGCTGTGAAGGGGAGAAGCCGGGTCGGAGGCAACCGGTTGGAGATCCGCTCTGAAATCGGCACGCGCTTGCAATCGTGGACCGGAAGGGCCGCCTGGCCCCGGCTGGCACAACGCACGCCATTCCGGTTGCACCGACAGCCATGCGGCGGCCTCGGCGGAGAGGCCATCGATGGCGCTCGCTTCGAAAACACTCTTCGGCCAGCCATGCAAATCAATGTGGAATTGAATGGCGTCGGCATCGCCAGGCCGGAGGTCCCCTGCTTCGATGCTGCGCAGCATGAATCCCTCGAGGGAGGTGAATTGGCCTGAAACCACGCCGGGCAACGCAGCCCACAAGATGCATGCCCAAAGGAGCCCACCTTTGCTGGGCATCACCATGATTGCGAGGCGGTTTGTCCTCCCCATGCATCGACGCCTCCCCAAACCACAACGGGGCGTGATTCACCCGAAAACCGCCACATCCCACCGATGGACAAGCCCCATGGGGGACTGCTCACCCGCAACCCCAAGGCATCGGGTGTCCACCCGCGCGTGCGGTGAGGAGGCCAGTGCTGCCAGGCTGTCGCGGCAAAGCGAAACCCGAGGCCATCCCAAGCGAGCCAACCGTTGCTCCAACCCGCCGGATGCTCGCGATGCACGGTGACGGAAAAGGCTTGGGCGGACTGTCGTTGGGCGGTGAATTTGCCCCGGCCCGAGGGTTCGGCACGCCACGCGAGTGCCACACGAGCTGAGCCCAAGGGCAGGGCCAAGTTCCAACGAATGACCGGGGCCGCATCCAACAACCGATGCGGAGCGTGCGTGCGCATCCCGCCCAGGCCGACGGCCAACGACCAGCCCTCGGCCAACGGAACCTCGGCCATCGTCCCCACGGCAAGCCGTGTGCTGAGGCCGGACCAGGTCGACCATTCCCCCCAAGCCGTCCATCCAGCTGCCGCAGAATCTGCACTGGAATGCCAACTGCCCACGATGGCATGGGCCTCCCCCCGGCCCCACGACGATTGCGTGGTGATGGACCATTGCCTCGCACCATCAAGCCCACCGCCCGACCCCGGCCAGGATGTCGGCGACCAAGAGGTTGGCAATTGCCCACACACCACAAAAATGGAATTCGCGCTTGCCCAACCCCACACACACCACCTCTTCCTTCTCCCCATGGCAGGCAAAATGAAGGCAGTGGAAGCGACGGGTCAAGGGCCAGTTTGCAGGCGCTTGTGTCTGCTTTGCAGCTGTGGTCGAACAGGGTGGGCCAAATCCGCCGGTGGTGGCAGGTGCGGACAACCTGGCAAGGCCGTCTGGTCCGCTTGATTTGTGGAAGTCCAAACCCCGGAAGGCTGCCCGAGAAGCAAAATGTCCTGGACTTCACCATCGGCAAAATCCACATTCAAACGGCTGGATTGCAAATGGTTGAGCCGCCTTCCGTCGTCGTCGAATTGGAGAACTTCGCTGTTGCCGGCGACGCGGATTTGGTCCAAAGCGCCTTCATCCCCAAAGAAACCGTCGAGCGACCGACCAGAAATCGTGTGATGCAAACTGTCTGGCCCCTCCTCCAGCGCGCTTGTCATGCACACATGTCCGCGCGCCACCAAGCTGTCCACGCCTGTGGCCATCAGCTGCAACCGCAAGCTGTCGCTGGTGAGCCGAGAACCGTCCGCGAACAAGACGGGCATGCCCAGGAAGGTCAAAATGCTGTCGGCTTCCGTCCAAACCAGCGTGTCACAAGCGCCCCGAGAAGTCCCCTGGGTCATCCGGGCATCCGGCCAAGCGTGCATGATGTCGCCTTGGGGTCCGGATGTTCGCCAAATCGTATCCCCCACGACCCACCAAGGGGCGTCGTCACCCCGTCCTTGTCCTTGTCCTTGTTCTTGCCCCTGCCCCTGCGACAAGTGCGCGCGATCATCGGCACCTGAGCCGGTGAGCCAAAACGCATCGGGTTCCATGACCAAGGCATCTCCCCACAGACCAAATGACGCCAGCGTATCGGTGACAAAAACACGGCCCCGAATGGTTTGGTGGGTGGAGTCGACGAGGGTCAACGCGTCACCCGCACTGATGACATCCTCCTGGCGGAACCAGGCCCGTTGATCGCCTGTTGCCAAGATTTGGCCTGAGCCGCCCGCCAGATTCAATGTTCCCGCATCGGCGTGAAACTCGCGCGCGCCATCCAGAGACCACAACGACGTCGGACCGCACAACACCCATTGTTGCTCGGTCGTCAGCTGAAAAATTTGAAGCGAATCGGATCGCAACAGCTGGTCCTCATCCTCCAGCTGGACATTCCCCCCGAGATTCAGTTGATCGGCGTCGATGAGCATTTGGCCCCGCGTGCTGCTCAATTGCCTGGTTTTTCCCGTGAGGGAATCGCGTTGGGTGAGCTGGGCGGTTTGGTTCCAGACCAAATCCCGGGTCTCCAACCCATACCCAAACGCCGCACCCGAGACCGTCTCCTCGTCAGATTTCCAGCGCACCGGCTCCGACCCGCCCTGCGCTTCCACCCGAGTGGCCACAGGGTCCAACTGCATCCGCTCGGCGAAGAGTCGCCCGCCGCGGCCATCGACCATCACCACCCGACCCATCACCTCGAACGCCCCGTCGTCGAATCGCCAAGCACTGTCACACGTCAATGTCGTCGAGCGCCAACCCAGCTGCACATCGCCCAAAAGCCGTTGTATGCCGGGCAAGGATGGGTGCCTTCGGATTTCCTGGGCGCGCAGGATTTGGACGGTTTGGGTGGTTTGGCCGGAGGCCCAGAGGCCCACAGTGCACAACACCCCGGCTGTCGCCCAGCGCATTCGACGGAAATTCATGCCATTCAACATCGGGCGCAAGTTCGAATTTTTTACCTTTGCGCCCCTTTCCGGAATGCGGGTGTGGTGAAATTGGTAGACACGCCAGACTTAGGATCTGGTGCCGCGAGGCGTGGGGGTTCGAGTCCCTCCACCCGCACAAACCGGAATCGGACGACATTTTATATCCTACGCTGAGCATGCAAATTGAACGCGCACAACTCGACGACCTGACCGCCGAGGTGACCCTGACCATTGAGCCGACCGACTATGAGGCTCGAGTGGAGACGGTTCTGACGAACTACCGCAAACAGGCAGACATGCCAGGTTTCCGCAAAGGAAAGGTCCCAATGTCATTGATTCGCAAGCAGTACGCGCTTCCAGTGCTCGCCGAGGAAATCAACAAAATCATTTCCGAAAAGCTCAGCAGCTACATCAACGAGGAAAAGCTGGATGTTTTGGGCAATCCACTGCCGAAAACGAGCACAGACGATGCGGGCGATTGGAAGAACCCGACGAATTTCACGTTTTCGTATGAAATCGGTTTGGCGCCTGAAATTTCCTTGGACCTCCCACAAGACCAGGCGTACGTCCGCCACATCATCGAGGTCACCCCGGAGGCCGTCGACCAAGCTGTGGAAGACCACATGCGTCGGCATGGCAGCTTGTCCGATGCTGAGGAATCGAATGATTCAGACTTGTTGATCGGCGATTTCCAGCAGAAGGATGAAGCCACTGGTGAGCCGATGGTGGACGGACTGGCAAACGAGTCAAGCATTTCTGTGGAGCACTTGGCCGATGAGGCAACCAAGTCTCTTCTGGTCGGTTTGAAAGTGGGTGACCAAGTGAGCGTGGACCCGCACAAGGTCTCGCGGGGGCATGATGATTTGGCCAAAATGCTCAACACCACCCACGACCGCGTCCATGACTTGACAGGAGAATTTTTGTTCACGGTCCGCGAAATCAAGCGGTTGCAGAAGCACGAGAACAACCAGGAATTGTGGGACAAAGTGCTCGGAAAGGATGTCGTTGCGGATGCCGACGCATTCCGTGAGCGGGTCACAGAGGAGCTCAAGGCCGGATTTGATCGCGATGCAGAGTACCTCTTTCGCCGCCGGTTTGCGCACGACTTGATGGACAACTTGGACATCCCGATGCCCGATGCGTTTCTCAAACGTTGGATCATGGAGACGAACGAGAATCCACTCACCGAGGAGCAAATCGAACAAGACTACCCGAATTACGCCGCTTCCATGCGTTGGCAGCTCATGCAACAAGCCGTCATGAAGGCAAGCGAAATGCGCGTGGACGCGGAGGAGCTCGAGCAAGAAGCGAAGCAGATTTTGGGTGCCCAATACGCGCAGTATGGCATGCCGCTTGAAGAGGAGATGTTGGCCCAATTTGCCCAGAACACCTTGGCCGATGAGGACCAGCGCCGCAAGATTGCCGACCGCATCATCGAACGCAAGGTCCTCGATGATCTCAAGACGCGTGTGCGCATCGAAGAACGGCAGGTCAGCTACGAGGCCTTCATGGAACTCGTGTCGGCTGTGCAGTGATTCCAGCACGTCTGTGAAGGGAGCCCCAGCGAATGCAAATTCATTGCGGGAAGAAAGGAGTGTGGGTCGTAATTTTGGGGCATGATCAATCGCAAGGAATTCGTGAAGTTCGCTGTGCAAGACCGCGGACTCAGCAGCCACACCGTTGAAGATTACATTTCGGCCACCCATGGCGGGCCTCAAAACATGACACGAACCGTCATTGAGGAACGCCAAATGCCGTTTCGTGAAGTCGATGTGTTCTCGCGCCTGATGGCCGACCGCATCATCTTCTTGGGCACAGGCATTGACGACTACATTGCGAACATCATCCAAGCGCAACTTTTGTTCTTGGAGAGCACAGATGCCACGAAGGACATTCAGATTTACATCAACTCCCCTGGGGGTTCGGTCTACGCGGGGCTCGGCATTTATGATACGATGCAGTACATCCGTCCAGATGTCGCCACAATTTGCACGGGCATGGCCGCGAGCATGGGGGCCGTTTTGCTTTGTGCCGGCGCAGAAGGAAAGCGGACGGGGCTGCGCCACAGCCGTGTCATGATCCATCAGCCCCTTGGTGGCGCCAGCGGTCAGGCCTCGGACATCGAGATCACTGCGCGCGAGATTCAAAAGCTCAAAAAAGAGCTGTACGAAATCATCGCCTTCCACAGCAAACAGGACTTCGACAAGGTTTGGGCAGATTCTGACCGCGACTACTGGATGATTGCCAACGAAGCCAAAGAATACGGCATGATTGACGAGGTCCTGGGCAGCGAACAACGCGGCAAGTCCTCGAAGTGATCCGCAGGCAAGCGAATACAGCATGAGCAAACAAAAAGTTTCTTGTTCCTTCTGCGGAAGGGACAAGTCGGACGTGAACATTCTTGTCGCTGGTGTGACGGGGCACATCTGTGACGCCTGCATCGATCAGGCCGTTCACATTGTTGACGAAGAGGTTGGGCGGTCGGTTGCTGCTGCACCCGATTTGGAACTGCGCAAACCCGTGGACATCAAAGCGCACCTCGACGATTACGTCATCGGCCAAGAAAAGGCCAAGCGATTCATCAGTGTGGCCGTCTACAACCACTACAAGCGTTTGTTGCACCCTGCACAGGGCGATGATGTGGAAATCGAAAAGTCCAACGTGATCATGATTGGCGAAACGGGCACAGGCAAGACCTTGATCGCCAAGACCATTGCCCGCATGTTGGACGTGCCATTCTGCATCGCAGACGCGACGGTGTTGACCGAGGCCGGTTATGTCGGCGAAGACGTTGAAAGCGTGCTTTCTCGGTTGTTGCAAGCCTCGGATTACAACCCCGAGGCCGCTGAACGTGGCATCGTTTTCATTGACGAAATCGACAAAATTGCCCGAAAAAGCGACAACCCTTCCATCACCCGTGATGTTTCCGGCGAAGGCGTCCAGCAAGCCCTCTTGAAGTTGTTGGAGGGTGCGGACATCAATGTTCCTCCCCAAGGAGGCAGGAAGCACCCAGAGCAAAAGCTGATCACCATCAACACGCGAAACATTCTCTTCATTTGTGGCGGGGCATTCGCGGGCATCGAGAAGATCATTGAGCGCCGGATCAAGCAGGCGTCCATCGGCTATTCGAGCCAGTCCACAGAGGTGGATGAACAGGCCATGCTGTCGTACGTTTCGCCGCAAGACCTCAAATCTTTTGGGTTGATTCCTGAATTGATTGGGCGTTTCCCCGTGCTCACCCATCTCGAAGCCCTGGACAAAGATGCGCTGCGCCGCATTTTGACTGAACCCAAAAACGCCCTGGTGAAGCAGTACCAACGCATGTTTGCCATTGACGGCATCGACTTGCGAATCGCAGCATCTGGTCTGGATGCAATCGTGGAAAAGGCGATTGACTTCAAACTCGGCGCCAGGGGGCTCCGCTCCATTCTCGAGGCCGTGTTGGCCGACGCCATGTTCGACATGCCTGGCACTGACGAAACCGCACTGAAAGTGGATCGGCGGTATGTAGAGGCGCGTCTCGGACGCGCAGGAGAATCCGGAGCCTTGAAGGTGGCCTGAGCCACGGCCCGAGCGACTTGTGGATGCTCTGTGAACAAAACCGAGGAGGGATGCGCCCTCCCGGCCCAGGGTCCTGCGTATTTTCGAACGAAATCTCCCAGAATGGCGCGCAAGGAAACCCCGCTGATGCAGCAGTACAACAAGGTGAAGGCCACCCACCCGGAGGCCGTGTTGTTGTTCCGCGTTGGCGACTTCTACGAGACCTTTGGTGAAGATGCCGTTCAAGCCGCAAAGGTCTTGGACATCGTGCTCACCAAACGCGGCAACGGCAGCGCCTCTGAAATCGAATTGGCCGGATTTCCCCACCACTCGTTGGACAACTACTTGCCGCGTTTGGTTCGGGCGGGACTGAAAGTGGCCGTTTGTGACCAGCTCGAAGACCCGAAGTTGGCGAAAGGCATTGTCAAAAGAGGGGTGACGGAATTGGTCACCCCGGGGGTGGCCTTTCACGACCAAGTGCTGCAGTCGCGTTCGAACAATTTTTTGGCCGCGATTCACGTGGACAAGAAAAAAACTTTGGGCGTCGCTTTTTTGGATGTCTCCACCGGCGACTTCCATGTCGGCAGTGGTGAGGCCAGTTGGGTCGATCGACTGCTCGAAGCCCACAATCCGGCAGAGACCCTCTATGGCCGACCAGCCGAATCCGATATCAAGACGCTGTTCGACCTGAAAGGTGTTGGCACACGTTTGGAGGATTGGGTGTTCGGATTGGACTACGCCACGGAACAACTCCAACGCGCTTTTGGAACAGGCAGCCTCAAAGGAATGGGGCTGCACGACACCCCGTCTGCGGCCATTGCAGCTGGGGCAATTCTCCACTACCTGCGCGTGACAAAAAACGACAAGCTGGGGCATCTTGGCGCCATTCGGCAGTTGAAGGAAGAAGGGACGCTTTGGCTGGATCGATTCACCATTCGCAACCTGGAACTTTTGCATCCGAGCCACCCAGATGGTCGATCGCTTGTGGATGTCATCGACAAGACCACCTCCCCGATGGGGGCACGCTGCTTGCGTCGGTGGTTGGTGATGCCCCTGACCGATATCAACCAAATTTCGGCTCGTCATGACGCCGTGGCCGCGTTGCTCGAAGACACGGAATTGCTGTTCTCCCTTCGAGCGGTGCTTGGCCAGGCTGGTGATCTCGAGCGACTGGTTTCGAAAGCGTCCACAGGACGCATCCAACCCCGTGAACTCGCTGCCCTGCGAAGGGGAATGCACGTGGTTCATCAGGTCGCCGACTTGGCCGCCGGCGTGGAGGCACTCCTCCCGTTGTTGGAAGCCCTTTCACCATGCGCAGAGGCCCTTGAAGCGCTCGAGCGCGTCTTGGTCGAAGAACCTGCCGTGAGCATCGCCAAAGGCGAAGTGATTGCAAGAGGCGTGCATCCAGAATTGGACGAGTTGCGTGATTTGCAAGAAAATTCACAACGTGCTCTCGATGCCATTTGCGAAGGAGAGGCAGCAAGAACCGGCATTCCGTCTTTGAAAATCGCGTTCAACAATGTGTTTGGTTACTACCTCGAAGTCCGGCATGCGCACAAAGAAAAAGTGCCTGAGACGTGGATTCGCAAGCAGACCTTGACCCAAGCCGAGCGGTACATCACCGAAGAACTCAAAGTGCTTGAAGCCAAAATTCTCGATGCCAACGAGCGGGCTGAGACCCTCGAGAACCAGTGTTATCGCTCCCTCGTCGAAGCTGTGGCGAAGGAGACACCTCACCTGCAGAAAAACGCACAAACCCTCGCGGCCATTGATGTCTTGACGGGATTTGCTGCGCAAGCATCTGAGGCCGGTTACCACCGTCCTGAAATGCTTGCCGCGCATGGTTTGGAGATTCAGGATGGGCGCCACCCCGTCATCGAACAATCGCTCCCAGAAGGAGAACGGTACATCGCGAACAGCGTGCATTTGACCCCTGAGGACCGACAAATCCTGATGATCACAGGCCCCAATATGTCGGGAAAGTCGGCCCTGTTGCGCCAAACTGCGCTCATCGCCCTGTTGGCCCAAGTCGGTTCATTCGTTCCCGCGGCACGGGCGAAGTTGGGGGTTCTTGACCGCATTTTCACGCGAGTGGGGGCATCGGACAACATTTCTTCAGGGGAGTCAACCTTCATGGTCGAAATGAACGAGACCGCTCTGATTCTGAACAATTTGACAGGGCGAAGTTTGGTCTTGCTCGATGAAATCGGACGGGGAACAAGCACCTACGACGGCGTGAGCATCGCCTGGGCCATTGCAGAACACTTGCACAACCATCCGCAGTTTCGTCCCCTTACCCTGTTTGCGACCCACTACCACGAATTGAATGCCATGCGGGAAACATTCCCCCGCATCCACAATGCCAATGTCAGTGTGAGAGAGGTCGATGGGGCCATTGTTTTTTTGCGGAAGTTGTCAGAGGGGGGCAGCAACCACAGCTTCGGCATTCATGTGGCCAGGCTGGCCGGGATGCCCCTGAGCTTGACAGAGCGGGCTGACGAAGTTTTGGCCCAACTTGAAGCCCGTCGCCGCGATTCAACAACATCGGATGCCGAATCCATGGCTCCCCACCAAACGGCACGACCTGACGATGCTTCGATGCCCTCGGCAGCAGCACCTGCTGTCGCCGGAATGCAGATGTCATTTTTTCAACTCGACGACCCGGTGCTGGAGCAAGTGCGGGACGTGATTTTGGATTTGGACATCGATCACCTCACGCCGATGGAAGCCTTGGTGAAGCTTCACGAAATCAAAAAGCGCGTGGCAGGCCGCTGACACAAGGGCCATCAGAAGTTCGTCGCCAACAACAAGTCCAAATCTTTGTGGGGCAGACCGCGTTCGCCTGCGATGCCGGCATGCGTGAGCACACCGCCATACATGTAAATGCCGGAACGCGCCACCCGATTTTTCTTCACAGAAGATTCGACACCTCCGTCGCTGGCAAACTCCAACAAAAGCGGTGCGAAGATGTTGGAGAGCGCCTTCGAAGCCGTTCGGCTCACGCGCGACGGGATGTTGGGCACACAGTAGTGAATCACATCAAACTCCATGAAGGTCGGGCGCTCGTGAGACGTGACACGGCTTGTCTCGAAACAACCCCCACGGTCGATGGTCACGTCCACAATCACAGTGCCGGTTCGCATGCAGGACACCATCGGTTCAGAAACCACCAGAGGGGACCGCTGGCCATTTCCTCGGATTGCGCCGATTGCCACATCAGCCGTCCGCAACGCATCTTGAAGCACAGTCGGCTGTAGGGTCGACGTCCACAAACGCGTGCCCAACGCATTTTGCAAACGGATCAGTCGGTGCGGGCTGTCGTCGAACAATTTCACGGAAGCCCCCATGCCCAGAGCCGCTCTGGCGGCAAACTCTGCCACTGTGCCCCCACCGATGATCACCACCTCGGACGGTCGGACGCCAGAGACTCCGCCAAACATGGTTCCCCTGCCTTCCGGACCCGCCAACAACTCACCGGCAATCAACACCGCCGTATTGCCGGCGATTTCCCCCATCGCACGAACGAGCGGGTACATCCCTGAATCGTATTGAATGAAATCCCAGGCAATCGCTGTCACACGTTTGGCCGCCAAGGCCTCCATCAAACCCTCCTGCTGAATGGACAATTGCAGGGCACTCACAAGGGTGGAACGCTGCCCCATCAGCCCCACCTCTTCCACAGACGGCGGCTCCACTTTGATGACAATGCTGGTTTGAAAAGCCTGTCGGCGGTCGTACACAATGCGCGCACCAGCCTCGCTGTAATCTCTGTCCGTGTAATGTGCCTGAGCGCCAGCCCCGGTTTCGACAAGCACCTGATGGCCACGAGCCACAAGCAGGGCCACTCCCTCGGGAACGAGGGCCACCCGCTTCTCTTGCAAGCTCGTTTCACGAGGAATCCCAATGACCAACTCGCTGCCGCCCGTGCGGGCAGGCATCAGCTGTTCGGCGGGCAGCAACGCGGCCTCCCGGGCCAACCGCTCAATCCCGATTTTGTGTTCTTTCTGTTCAGCCATGGTGCACTCATGCCGAAAATAGGGAAACTACCCTTTCCTCGTCGCTTCCGGCCACATCAATTCTCAACACCCCTGTACCCGCTGGAAACAATCCCTCGGCGCGCTCAGGCCATTCCACCCAACACCGGTCCCCGCTGTCCAGCAGCTCTGGCACACCGGCATCCCACAATTCCCGTTCATCCGATACGCGGTACCAGTCCATGTGGTGAATCCGCGCTCCATCTGCCGCCGAATAGACATTGATCAGGCCAAACGTCGGGCTCGCGACCTCATCCCGAACCCCGAGCTCCTGGGCCATCGCTCGGACAAAAGTCGTCTTGCCAGCCCCCATGGCACCATCCAAGGCCAACACCCGAATCCCGCCTGCATCGCAAATCCGCAGAACCTCAGCCGCCACTTCCGGCAGCGTCACCAAATTCACTCGCTCTCTGCGCCAACGCAATTCCATCTGTCCTTCATTTGGCGTCCAACTCCACCCATGGCACCAACATCTCCTCCATGGAAATGCCCCCATGCTGGAAGGTGTCGCGAAAATATTGAACGAAGTGGTTCTGGTTGTTGGGATACACCAAAAAATCCTTCTCCTGCGCAAAGATGTAGGCCGAACTGATGTTGGGCCTGGGCAGCCCAAAACGCTCTGGCTCGCGCACTTCAAAAACATCCCCGGCATCGTAGCCGAGGTTTCGCCCCACCTTGTACCGAAGGTTGCTGTTCGTGTTCCGCTCGCCGCGCACCTGCACGGGCTTGTCCACGCGGATCGTCCCGTGGTCGGTGGTGACGATCACACGCGCCCCAAACCGGGCCATTTCGCTGAACATCTCCCGAAGCGGGCTGTGCTCAAACCACGAAAGCGTCAGCGATCGATATGCCGCATCGTCCTCGGCGAGCTCCTTGATCACTTCCATTTCTGTCCGTGCATGGGACAGCATGTCGACGAAATTGTACACAATCGCCGTCACCCTTGCGTCCTTGGTCTGATGGAAGTTCTCCAGCAGGCTTCGGCCTGCGGCCAAATTCGTCACTTTGTGGTACCCGTTCTTCCCTTCCACCCCGAGCCGATCCAACAACCGCGAAAAGAGCTTGTCTTCGTGGGCATTCTTGCTCCCATCCTCCTCCTCTCCCACCCAGCAATCGGGATGCACCCGTGCGATTTCGGCCGGGGTCATTCCGGCAAACAACGCATTGCGCGCGTACGCCGTGGCTGTCGGCAGCATCGCGACGTAAGGGGCCTTCCGCACCACGCGGAACTCCTCGGCGAGCAGCGGCTCGATGACCTGCCACTGGTCCATGCGCAGGTTGTCAATGACCACCAAGAACGTCGGCCGGCCCGCCGCCTCTGCCAGCGAAACCGGCAACCGCTCCGGCAGAAGCCGATGGGACATCATGGGCACCTCTTCTCCTGGCCCTGCCATCCACTCGCCATATTCATCCCGAACGAATTTGGCAAACTGCCGATCCGCGTCCTGGTACTGCATGTCAAAAACCTCCTTCATCCCCGTGTCCTCCGACCTGCTCAACTCCACCCGCCAGTGGGTCAATCGTTCATAAATCGACATCCACTCCGCCGCATCCAGCCGCCCCATCAGCTTCATCGTGAGCTCGCGGAATTCTCGTTGGTAATCTGACATCGCCCGCTCGCTGACCAGCCGCTTCACATCCAAGTTTCTCTTGATCGCAGACAAAATCTGATTCGGGTTCACCGGCTTGATCAGATAATCGCTGATTTTGGAGCCGATGGCCTCTTCCATGATGTGTTCCTCCTCACTTTTTGTGATCATGATCGCCGGCAAATGTGGCCGAAGCGCTTTGAGCCGCTGCAAGGTTTCGATGCCATTGAGCCCTGGCATTTGTTCATCGAGAAAGACCAAATCAAAGGGCTTCTCCCCCACCGCGTCCAACGCTGCATCCCCACTGTTCACTGCTGTGATTTCAAAACCACGCTGTTCCAGAAACAGGATGTGCGGGCGGAGCATATCGATTTCATCGTCTGCCCAAAGGATCTGGGGTGTTCTTTGCATGGTCGTTTCGTCAAGTTTGTCTTCGTCGAAGGTGGGTCTCAGCCTGTGAAGTTATCTTGCAGCCTTCAAATGGGGCCGCAAAACAAGCACAAAATCATCAACGACCCGGTCTACGGTTTTATTACCGTGCGCCATGCGTTGTGCTTTGATTTGATGGACCACCGCTATGTCCAGCGCCTGCGCCGCATCTCCCAGCTCGGGCTGTCCCATTACGTTTACCCGGGAGCGGTCCACAATCGCTTTCACCACGCCGTCGGGGCCATGCACCTGATGCAGGAGGCCCTCGACGTGCTCCGCGAAAAAGGCATCGCGATCAGCCGCGAAGAAGCCGAAGCCGCCTGCGCCGCAATTCTATTGCACGACATTGGTCACGGCCCCTTCTCTCACGCCTTGGAGCACAGCATTGTCCGCGGCGTTCACCACGAGGACATCTCCACCCTGATGATGAGCCGGATGAATGAGGCATTTGGGGGGCGGCTGGATTTGGCCATTCGCATCTTCAATGACGACTACCCCCGGCGTTTTCTCCATGCACTTGTCTCTTCCCAGCTCGACATGGACCGCCTGGACTACCTCGGCAGAGACAGCTTTTATTCCGGCGTCGCAGAAGGCAAAGTGGGCAGCGACCGCATCATCAAGATGCTCAATGTGGCTGAAGACCAAATCGTCGTCGAAGAAAAGGGCATCTACTCCATCGAGAAATTCATCGTGGCCCGTCGGCTGATGTATTGGCAGGTCTACTTGCACCGCACGGTCCTGTCCGCCGAATACATGCTGATGCTCGTTTTGCGGCGGGCAAAGGATTTGGCCAGCCATGGAGTGCCGCTGTTCTCGACGCCCGCCCTGAGCATTTTCCTTCACGAAGCCCTCGATCGCGCACATTTCTTGGCCGATCCTGACATCCTCGAGCGGTTCAGCGAACTCGACGACAGCGACATCTTGTGCGCCATGAAAGCTTGGCAACACCATGAAGACCGCGTTTTGAGCTTCCTCTCTCGCAGCATTGTCGAGCGCCGCCTTTTCCGAATCGAACTTCGCGATGCGCCTTTCGCCGAAGAAGAGGTCGACCGTTGTCGCCGAATGTTGACCGAAACCTGGGGCATGTCTGTCGAAGAGACATCGAAGCTGGTTCACACGGGCCAAATCAGCAACCAAGCATACGCCGGCAGCGGCATCCACATTCTTTACAAGACTGGCGAAATCCGGGACTTCGCCCAGGCTTCGGACCACTTCACCCCGGAACTCCTCGAACGGAAAGTCACGAAGCATTTCCTGTGCTACCCGAAAAACTAGGGTGACCAGGGGGACTAGGGTGACTAGGGTGACCAGGGTGACTAGGGGGACCAGGGAGACTAGGGGGTGCAATCGTTGCCGAACTGAGAGAGGAGGATGAGCAAGTCGCTGGTGCCCACCACGCTGTCCAGATTGAGGTCCGCGCAAGCCTCTTCAGGCCCAACGCCAAGGTCATTGAATGCACAACTTCCATCGTCGGTCGTGGCTTCTGGGGAGAAGTTGATGGCCGCAGCGTAGGTGCACCCTGGGATGTCGCAGGGGCCAGCGTCTGTGGCGTCGGGGTTGTAGTTGGCTGCATTTGGTTCCAAACAACCTGCGATTTCTTCTTCGTCGCAGACCCCGTCTCCATCGGCATCGGTCAGGCAAACGTCCTCGCAATCACGCCATGGCAAGGCGTAGGCGCAGCTGCCATCATCGTAGAGCGCTTGTTCGTCGTGGTTGCACGCTTCGGGGTCCATGCACCCGCATTCAGGCGGGGTGAAGGTCAGGGTGAGGGTGGATGATTCGCTTGCCTCAGCCGGTAGGACGGTCGTGGTGATGCTCCCGCTCAGCTCGCCGTCTGTGGTGAGTTGGGCGATCAAGACGCGGTGGTCATTTCCGGCGACGGCGTTGCCTGCTGACCCTGGCACGCTCCAACCGCCGGGCATGCTGTTGCCCAAGAAGATGTCTTCGCCGAACTCGAAAAGGGTGGACCAAATCGAGGACCCCGACAACGTTGCATCCGCGGCATTGGGGGCCGTTGCGGCTTGCGCCAATCCGACGGTCAACCAGCTGTCGAACACCAAATCCGAATGAGCGTTCAAAAGGTCCGGCGTGATGTCGCTCGCCAGAGCGGTTCCCTCCGGGTGCTGATAGAATGTTGTCGAAGTGGTGAGAAAAGTGGCGCCTTCTGGCCCGCCCAGCGCGCCGAGGACGCGGTCGTTGAGGTCGGGGGTTGTGACATAAACACGCCAGGCCGTGCGGGTCAGGCCTTCGATTTCAGTCGTTGCAAAAGGTTCGATGGCGAGCCCGAAGCCCAAGGCATCGCTCACTTCTGTGGCGCCAGTTTGGAAACAGCAGTATGTGCAGGATCCATCATCGTCCGTTGCAGCCAAATCGTATTCGCATGCCTCCGAATCGGTGCACCCACTCACCTCCAGTCCATCGCACACCCCATCGCCATCGGCATCATTGTAACAATTGCCGTCGCAGTCGTAAGGGAAGTTGGCGTAGCTGCAACTGCAATCCTCGTCGGTGGCGTTCCCATCGAAGTTGCAGGCGTTGGGGTCGGTGCATCCGCCCACCTCGTCAGCATCACAAACCCCGTCGCCATCGAAGTCTTCGAGGCAGTTGCCCAGGCAGTCGAAGCCCGATTCGGCGAAGACACAAGTTTCCAGGTCGATGCACGCAGGCGACGACTCAAAATTGCACGCCGCCGAATCCGTGCATCCCGGGTAGACACAGGAGCCGTTGTCTTCCGCGGCAGTCGGGAGGAAGTTGCAGGCCGTGGGGTCCATGCCACCGACCGCGGGATCGCCCACAGCCGACAACACGACCGGGGCCATCAAGGTGCCCAACGATGCGTTGGATTGAAAGTTGATGGCTGTGGGGCTGACCAAGATTTGGCCTGAATCGACGTCAAACAATTGGCAATTCAGCCCAGGCTGAAGACTGTTGTTCGCGTAAACCAACATCAAACCTGTGTACCAACCCGTCTCCGAATTGTAAAACCCTGCCGTTTCCACACCTCTGCATGCACCCTCGGCATCGAAAAGCGCTGCCACATCGGCGTCTCCACCCACCCATCCATCGATGCTCGTGGTGAAAATCAGCGTCATGCTGAACTCATAGTCACTCGGATTCACGGTCCAATCGGCAGGCGGTTGGGCCGCAGCCCGCGCCAGAAACAACACAAAAATGCCAGTGAGGAGGACAGCCCGTTGGGCGGCCATTGAGGTGGGAGTGATTCTTTTTGGTTTCAACGTTTCCCTGGGTTCGAGAAGGCCAATGCTGCGTATGACCAAACAACATCCGCCCTGTCTTGATTGCGTATTCAACGCAGGAAGCCAACAAGAAGTTACGGAAATTCAAAGAAGCATCCAAGTTCAGCCGTTACCACTTCGCAAAACGCGGGCACGCCGTCGCGAAGCAGCGTCAGATGTCGGCGGTGAACGTGCCGGAGAGTGGCACCACAAAACCCACGAGTTCGCCGTCGAGAACCTCCCTCATTTCGAATTGGAACGTCACGGGCTCCGGTCCTCCGAAGTAGGCGGGCGTGACTTGAACCACTCCGTTTGTCACCACAAAGTCTCGGACACCGCCGAAAAGGGAGTCCGAGCGGTCGATTTCCTGAATGAGGTTGGGGAGGCCGTCGGCGGGGATGTAAAAGACGTTTTGGTCCAAAGTGTCCACCTCCAAAAACACGGTCAAATCCCGTGCTGCAGCATGCTCCTCGATTTCCGCATCCGACCGCAAATCCGCGACCAAATGGTACCTGCGCGACAGCGGATTCGCACTGTCCGGCACAATGGCCTCAGCCATCTTCAGCGGCAACTCGGTCCCATTGTAGGTCATCGTTCCGCACTCGCAATTGTACACCGGGTTGACAAAGTCATTTGCATCGTAGCATCCGACGAAGGCAATGGCCAGGGAAAGCACCAGCAGGGGCAGAATCTTCTTCATGCGACAAGGTTGAGGGCGTGAAGATAACGCGCTCATGGCGAATTGCGTTGCATGGGGTACAAGAGGTAGGGCTGGCGTTGTTTGTCGAATGCTTCGAGGGCTTCAGACCAAACCGACCCCACCTCGCCCCCCGCCACCAACTGCTCCCGCACCGCCGGGGTCCCCGCGAGTTTGTCGAAGAACCCCGGACTGGAGAAGAACGCCTCTGCGCCACGCCCCTCGGCGACCCATTGACCGAACATGTCCTCAAGCCACCCCCACTGGAACGACGGCACTTCACCGTTCAGCGCTGCCGTGCCGGCGGCGTGCAAGTCGAATCCCGTGCAGGCCTGGCCTTCGTGTTTGGGATGTGGGGCCGCCCCTTCGACGGGCATCGGGGTGAACGAAAAGTCTCCGATGCCATGCCCTGGGTAGCCGATGACCTCGAAGGGTTGGGTCGTGCCGCGTCCCACGCTCACCGCTGTGGCTTCGAACAAGCACAACGAAGGGTACAGGGCGATGGCTTCTGCCGTGGGCAGGTTGGGGCTGGGCGCAACGGGCGGATCCCACCGGTCGCTGTGCGCGTAATTGCGGCACGCCATCACGGCCAAATCGCACTGAACACCGTCACCCAACCACCCTTCGCCGTTGATCATCAATGCCATTTCACCAAGGGTCATCCCGTGGACCATCGGCACCGGCAAATGGCCTACAAAGGACTTCATGTCGGCCTCGCGCATGGGCCCCGCGATGTGGTGCCCGTGGGGGTTGGGGCGGTCGAGCACAATCACGAATTTGTCTGCCTCCGCAGCGGCCTCCATGACCAATGCAAGTGTGCTCAGGTACGTGTAAAAGCGGGCCCCGACGTCCTGAATGTCAAACACGATGGCCCGAACGTCGGCCAGCATCTCTGGGGTTGGCTTTTTGTGCGCACCGTGCAGCGAGATCACCGGCAAACCGGTCTTTTCATCGGTTCCGTCGGCCACGTGGGCGCCGTTCGCCATGTCCCCACGAAACCCGTGTTCTGGAGCGAACACCTTCCGAACGTCCACGCCCAGCCCCAGCAGGGTGTCCACAAGATGCACGGGTTGCCGCCCGGGGACATCCCCGAAGAGCACGGAGGTGTGATTGGCCACGACGGCCACTGGCGCTCGGCCGCTCCCCAAGGCCGTGTAGATGTCTCGGATTCTTTCGTGGCCAAGGGCAACCCGACCAGGGGCCGTGGTGCGTTGCGCAACGGCGATGGACTGGCTTTGGCCGAGCAATGGCGTCATGCCGAAAAGGAGAAGAATCGAGCGAAGGAAGAAAGGAACCAAGGATACGAGGGAACGAGGGTGACCAGGGTGACTAGGAATACTAGGGGAGGGAAGGGTTCGGAACATGGCGCAAATTTGGTTGAAAATCGCAACGGCGCTATCGACATCGCGTCAGGCCTCTTGTGCGACCCCTTTTGCCCTAACGCCCCCATG
>CBFIFE010000048.1:0-21572 GCA_965661765.1 uncultured Flavobacteriales bacterium | reverse complement strand
AACCGACTTCCGTCACCTGTCCATCTGGAAACTGGATGAAACCTCGCCTCGCTTCACCATGCTGGACGAAGTAGAACTTCGCGCCTTTTGTGAACCCGATGGACGTGCCTTCCCAAGCTTCGATGGCGGGCCAGCGTTCCTGCAAGCCTGAGGACATCGCAGTGGCTCGATGAACGGAGAATGCATGTTCCTCGCCTCCGTCGGCGAAGACACGGACGATTGCTTGTTCTTCCCTGCCTACTTCTTCCCCTTGTTCGTCAGAAAGGTGTGGCGCCCATGAGACTTGCCAGTCTTGTCCCAACGACATCGCCGTCGAGGTTCCGCAAATCAGCAGAACGAGCGCCCGGACAACAGAAGGAGCAAGGACAAACACCTGAAGCGAATTGATTTGGAAAAACAACCCGCTTAAGGTACAATAAAATCAATTCGTCGCCATCTGTGGCTGACCGAGCTGTTTGAGCATTCGGGTGTGCAACCGCAACGCTTCGTAGAAGCTGGTTTGGCTGTGGTAGGGGAGGCCAAATTCTTCAGCCGTCTTCTTCACAATGGGCGCCAAATCACGGAAATGCACATGACAAATGTTGGGGAACAAATGGTGCTCAACCTGGTGGTTCAAACCGCCGCTCAGCCAAGTCAGCAGACGAGACCGGGTACCAAAGTTCGCCGTCGTTTTGAGTTGGTGAACGAGGGGGTCATCGGGCATCACACTGCCCTTTTCCGCGGTTTCGAACAAGTGCTCTTCCATGACGTGGGCAGGTTGGAAAATGGAGGCCAAAATCAAGCCAGCCACCATGTGCATCACAACCCAGCCGAGCAAGATTTGCCACCACGGCAATCCGCTCAACCACATGGGGAGGGCGAGGATGTAGCCGAAGTGAAGGGATTTGGTCCAAATCAAATACCCCAACGTCTTCTTCAAATTGGAGCCAGAACGCTCGAGCATGCCTGTCTTGTGGTAGCGCGCCGCCGAGATCCAATCTTTCGTCGTGATCCAGAACAAAGACATGATGGAGTAGAAAAGCCAAGCGTAAATGTGCTGGAACCGGTGAATGCCTTTCAATGGGCGATCTGGCGTAAAGCGCAAGATCCCGGGCGTGTCGATGTCCTCGTCAAGCCCTTCAATGTTCGTGAAGGTGTGGTGCAGAACGTTGTGTTGGATTTTCCAGAGGGCGGCGTTTCCACCGACCACATCGAGCATCCGCCCCATGACTTCATTCACCCACTTGTGTTTGCTGTATGCGCCGTGGTTGGCATCGTGCATGATGTTCAAGCCGATCCCGGCAAGGCCGAGGCCCATCACAAAGGCCGCGAGCCAAAAACCCCAGCCGCCCCCGGTCCACCCCGCAGTGATGAACACCAGAGGAACGAAGTACAGCAACAACATAACGGCTGATTTCACCACCATGCGGTGGTCAGCGAATCGGCTTTTTCCAGCGGATTGAAAGTGCTCTTCAACTCTCGCTCGGAGGGTCTTGGAAAACCCTGTGGTGTCCCGGCTGAACCGGACTGTAGGCAATTGCATAGCGGCCGAAGATACAATTCGGAACGTTAGAACATCCTCCTCAGAATGTCACAAAAGCCAAACTGCGTCAATTGCAGGTCGCAGAAAACTCGCCGAGCAGTGCCAAAACATCCGTAACCCCAACGAGGCCGTCGCTGTCGATGTCGGCGGTGCAATTGGTTTGGCAACCAAAATCGGCCAGCAGCAACAGCAAGTCGCCCACGTCAACGGCACCATTCCCATCCAAGTCAGCCGCACAATCCACGCCGGTTTCCAGGCAAAACGCGTGGGAAGTGCCATCGCCATATGCAGCGGTTTCCATGGCGAAGAGCACCCCACCATCGGGGCCGGTCATGGCGTAATCGCCATCGATGTCACAACTGGACCACTGGCTGCCATTCATGCCATCGCCATAGGCGTCGGTGATGTTGAAGGTGTAGCAACCATCACTGAGGCAGATGTCGGTGACTGTGGTGCTGTTGCTGCTCAACGTGCCGCTCGCCACTTCCATCACCACAGTGCCTGCTTCGTCCACAAGGGTCCAACCCACCTCGCCGCCCCAGCAATCCGTGGCAATGGTGAGCGAGACGGGCACGCCACTGCCGCTCTCAAAGGGGCTGCTCAGGAATTGATTCGCAGGGTTTTCATCGCTTGCCGGTGGCAGAAGGATGACCTCCATTTGACCGGAGGTTCCGGCAGGCACGTCAAAGCAACCCGCGTCGCAGGCGCTGATGCTGACCGTGCCGCCGAGGGCCAGCGTGCCCGTCCAATTCACGGTCAACGTGTCAGGCATCGCTGCGCCATCTACATGCAAGATGAACGAAAGGTCGAAAGCCGTAGCGGTGACCAAACCGTAATTTGTCACGGTTGCGGCAGGTGCGAAGGTGGACCCACAGCCGCCCGAGGGGAGGCCGACGAGATCGGAAACGCCGAGGTCGTTGTCCACGGGATTGAGGGTGGGGTCGATCACAAAGTTGCCATCGCTGATGTCGAAAAAGTGGTTGCCACTGGCCTTCACTTTGATGCGTGCGGTGTTGGAGGAGATGTTGGGCAGGACCACGGTTTCGGCGCCGTCGTTGGCCACACTGCTGGCGAGCAGTTCATCAAACGTGTACCCCCCGTCTGTAGACAACCAAATGTCGACCGCCGTGCAGTTGATGGGCGCGCCATCGGTGCCCGCCACCGCCCAACTCACGACCATTGGTGCTCCCGGAGCGACGGCCGACCCGCCATTGGGGGTCAAAACCTCGAAGGGACCGGAATTGCCATCGACTTGAAATGACAAGAGGTCTTGTCCCATTGCGCCACCGCCAGCGACATTGTCCTTGACGGTGCATTTGAAATTCATGGCACGGCTGTAGGTCGGCAGCAACTCGCCGATGGTGCTGGACCCGTTGACGAGGTCGGGAATCCGAGGAAATACCCGTGTGGGACTGACGTCCGAAGACCACGACCGGAAAATGGGCTGGGTGCCGCTGGGGTTTGTGAGGTTGTTGTCCCCGGCGGCTGTTGCCGGCCCCAAATCGTACTCTTCCCAATTGTAGGTCAGGTCATCACCATCGCTGTCGAAGCCAGTGGCTGTCAGTTCAAATGGGGTGTTCGCTGGAATGGTCAGGCCATTGACCCCGGCCTCCACGGTCGGGGCGGTGTTTCCTGTCGTGGTGATCACTGGGCAGGAATTGCCGTTGCCATTGACCGAGAAGTTGATCATTTCGTTGATCGAGTGGTTGTGGAAATGATCGTCGGAATTGCTCTGCAAATTGGGCGAACAGATGCCCGCATAGCCCATGATGGTGCTTGCACTTCCAGGTTCATATGCGGCTGATGAGGCGCGGTTGCAAGGGTTGTTTTGGGTGTGGTTTGCGCCAAACTGATGCCCGATTTCGTGCGCCACATAATCGATGTCAAACGGATCTCCGACTGGCGACCCCCCGCCGGTGACACCGCGCGCCTTGCCGCTCCCGCAGGGCCCGTTGAGCTGGGCGATGCCGCCCCCGCCGGTGGAAAACACGTGTCCGATGTCGTAATTCGAGGAACCGATGACGGCGTCGCAGTTCGTTTGGTTTTCGTTGAGCATCGTCGAGCCGCTGTTGTTGGTGTACGGGTCGGTCGCGCCGTTGAGGTAGATGATGAGGTTGTTGTTTGCGATGATGTCCATGTGAATGGCCACGTCGCGCTCGTACACTCCGTTCACGCGGTTCATCGTGGTGACCATGGCGCTCAGCGCACCGGCCGTCGTGCCGCCATGGAACTGGGCATATTCGCCTGTGCAGGCCAGGGCCAACCGGTAGGTCCGCAATTGTTCGCCCGGCTGAGCGGCAGCGCGCGGCACGGGCGCTGGTGCCATTTGCTTTCGCGGCGGGAAAACGGTCCGGCCTTCGTCCGCGACCAAACAGTTGAAGCGCTCACCAGAATGACCTGCCGCGAAATCGTCGCGGGTGTAGATTTGGTAGACCCCGCGGCTCACCGGATGATGCCAAGGGTCGATGAACACCGTTGATCCCGAGGGGCGCAGAATCATGGCGTGGAAGCCCTGAGCGGTGAAATCGAGGTGCGCCACCTCGCCACCTGGCGATTCTCCGATGTATGTGCGGATGTTGGGGAACTGGCGCTCGAGTTCTGGCGCCATTGTGGCGTGCGGGCGAATCGAAAGGGCCAAGATTTCGCCTTTGCCAATCGGCAAGGCCAACGAAGTTTGGCCCTCGAGCGCTGCGCGGAGGGCAGGTTCGTCGACTTGGAAAATTTCTGCGGTTGCCGGAGCAATGGCAGGTTCGTCCGAAGGGGGGGTGGTGGGCGTGAAGATTTGGCCCAAAGCCAAGGCCCCTGCGAAATGCAGGGCCAGAACGGCCAATGAAAGATTCCGAATCATCGGCAGAAATTACGAAAAATCACATCACCGGTGGACGATGTCCAAATCGGCTTGTGCCAAGCGCAACCGGAGCCAAGCCGCCACGCGTTCTTGATCCGCGGTGGTCCAAGCCGTGGTCGCGGAATCGGTCCAAGTGATTTCGACGCGGGGCCGGACGTCCGATGCACCGCTGTGTCGGAACATGCCCACGCCCGCGCCGGTGATGGCGGCGTGTTGCAACTGAACTTCTTCAGCGAGCGATGGCGGCAGGGTCACTTGGCCCAGTTGGGACTCGGCTTGGCGAAGGGATTCCCGCAGCGATCGAATTTCTGCATCCCGTGCGGAAAGGGCCTCGCGGCCTTCGCTGTAGAGGTCGATGAGCCGTTGCATCTCTTCGAGGTTGTCGGGGCCGGCAGCGTTTTGGACGATGTGGAGTTGGACCCCAGGAACGGCCTCCGCCAACCCCTCCTTCCATTGACCGGTCAGTGCTTCCGGCACATGTTCGCCGAGCAAAACGAGGTTCACAACGGGGGTTCCATCCGGCCAAGTGATGTCGGATTTCACGATTTCGGTGCCTGGGAATTTGGCGTGCTCGGTGAGGTACGATTGGATTTGAGAGGAGGTGACGGTTTGGCTGACAGTTTTGTAGAAAATCCAACCCGAAGGCACGATCAATGCCATCAATCCAATGGTGAAGATGCGCTTGTATTTGCGCTCCTTCGCCGGATCCACCACCGCCGTGACCGGGAAGCGCAAGTAGCGAACCACCAGCGTTGTGGCGGTCGCAATCAAAATCGCATTGATCAAAAACAGGTAGAAGGCGCCGAAGAAATAGTCCCATTGTCCGCTGGCCAGCCCGAACCCCGCGGTGCACAGCGGGGGCATCAGCGCCGTGGCGATGGCCACCCCCGGAATGACGTTGTTCTTTTCTTTTCGTGAGCCGGCCAACACACCGGTCAATCCGCCGAAAATCGCCACCAACACATCGAGGAAGGTGGGGTTTGTCCGGGCGAACAGCTCGTTGCTGGCCTCGTCGATCGGAGAGATCAAGAAGTACAAGGCACTGGTGAGAATGGCGATGCCCGCCGCCACGCCGAGGTTGAGCAGCGACTTGCGAACCACGCTGAGGTCGTTGATGCCGATCCCGAGCCCGAAGCCCATGATCGGCCCCATCAGCGGACTGATCAGCATGGCCCCAATCACCACGGCCGTCGAATCGACGTTCAGGCCGATGCTTGCGATGAAAATGGAAAAGACGAGAATCCACAGGTTGAATCCTTTGAATTCGATGTCCTTCTTGATGCCAGCAATCGTGCTCGCTGGGTCTGCGAGGTCAACAATGCTGAGTCGGTTGAGAAGGATGGGCTTGATGAGGGCCAACACCTTGAGCCAAACCCGTTTGAGCGAGGTTTCCTTTGGCCCCTCAGGCAAGCCAGGCATGGGGTTCATGAACGGGAGATTTGGCACCAAATATGCGATATTTCCCCTTGGGTCGAAATCTGACGGGAGAAAACAATTCGGCGTACTTTCACCACCATCATTGAAAAGTCATGAAACGCCAATCTTTCGCACCCGCCGTTGTTTTGCTGATTCTTGTGGGGTGTGGTGCCAAGGTTTTGGGGCAAGATGACATCGCCCCGCCAGCGGCGCAATTGAGCGCCTACGAAAGGGGTGAGGGACTGATGTTTCACAACACCCGGTCGGGGTACACGCTTCAGATGCGCGGTTATGCGCAATTCAGTTCCGAGTTGAGGCATTTCTCGGGAACGGATGAGTGGTACAGTCGGTTCCGGGCGCGAAGGGTCCGTCTGCGCTTTGTGGGCGCATCGACTTCGCAGAAGTTCGTCTACCGCGTCCAGTACGAATTCACGCGGCCTGGCGGGGATGGTGATGACATCTCTGGCGCACTGATGGACGCCTGGGTCGCTTACAACCCCTCGAACCGATTCCGTTTGAGCTTCGGGCATCGTGCGCCCTTGAGTGACAATTTGGAGATGCGCATGGGTTCTCACACCTTGCAGCTCATTGAACGGAGCCGATTGACTTCCGCTTTTTCGAGCATTCGGGATTTTGGGCTGTTCGCAGAAGGTCGCGTTCGGGCGGGTGGTGGCGGTTGGTTGCGCCTTGCCGCAGCCGTTGTGACCGGAGATGGTTCTCGGGCATGGCAAGAGCAGAATCACGGCGGATTCAAGTATGAAGGCAGGTTGGAGTGGTTGCCCTTGGGTCTCTTCCGGTCTTTTGGGCAGTTTCGGCAGACGGATTTGGTCAGAGAAGTCCAGCCACGGCTGCTTCTCAGTGCGTATGGCAGTTACAATCAAGGGATGAGCAGTCGTCGTGGCCGGGCAAGTGGAGACATTTTGTATCTCGACAACAATTTCCAGGAGGTTCTGCCGGATTATTGGAAATTGGGTGCAGACTTGTTGTTCAAGTTCAGGGGATTCACGCTGATTGCGGAGTATGTGCTTGCGGATGCGAAGGTTCCTGCAGACCAAATCACCCAGCGCGTCCGCAACGACGGCTCCCTCGCCACGACCTTCGAGGGTGGTGTAGAGGCGTACGTCAAAGGCCGGATGATGCTCGGTTCGGCTGTCAATGTTCAGGCGGGTTATGTGTTTCCCAGCCTCTGGTCCGTGGATGCACGCTGGACGAGGTTGTCTCCAGCGGATCACAGTTTCTTGATGAACCCCACGTTTTATGCGCGCAACGGCTACCAAGAGTTGGGTGTCGGGAAGCATTTCGGTCGGGACTATGGTACGAAGGTGCAAATGGGGGTGGTGCGGACCGTCGCCGAGCCCTCTGCCACCTCCATTCTCGGCAATGCCTTTGACGGATCAGAGTGGACCTTCCGCTTGCTGACGCAATTCGCGTTTTGACCATGCGTGTTGAAGTGAAAATGCGGGTGATGTTGGCGGGTTTTCTCCTCGCTTTCTTTCAGGCGCACAGCCAGGACCCCAAATCCATTCGAGAGGCCCACTTCCCCTCACCTGACACCGCCTTCACGACCCCGGCTTTTTCCACGCGCAATGATTTCACGAACAGTGAATTGTTGTTGGAATTTTTGGACAAAGAAGCATCTGCGGCTCAAGGTTGGGTCCGGGACACCATCGGCATGTCTGCCAAAGGTGTGCCCATCGTTGCTGTGCAAAAGGGGGGCGAGGGCGCTGTTCGACCGGTTCGCGTCCTCATGCTCGGCGGCATCCATGGGGATGAACCTGCTGGGACCGAGGGGTTGCTGGCGATGATGCAACAACTTGCTCCCGGGGGCCCTTGGGCGCATCTCTTGGACAATGTGGTGCTGCGCGTGGTGCCGATGGTGAACCCCGATGGCATGAACCGGCAGAACCGGTATGCCGCAAACGGTTTGGACTTGAACCGGGACCAGTCCAAACTCGTGAACACCGAGATGATTGCCCTCAAGCGCGATTTCAAGGCCTTCGATGCCGATGTGGTGATTGACTTCCATGAATACCGGCCTTACAGAGCGGATTATGTGGACATGGGCACCTTCGGTGTGACGTCACCATTCGATGTCATGTTCATGTACAGCGGAAATTTGAATGTGCCCGAAGCCATCCGGTCGGCGACGGAGTCCCTCCTCGTGGATCCGGCGAGAGCCGAGATGGCGCGGGCAGGCCGGCGGCATGCGAACTATTTCCGACCTGTTGTCATTCGTGGCCAACGGGAGTTTCGGTCCGGTGGGACCAGCCCGCGGTCCTCGGTCACCTCGTTTGGTTTGGCGTCTAGCCTTGCCGTGTTGATGGAGATCCGGGGGGTGGGTTTGGGTCGAAAAGGGTTTGAACGACGCGTTGAAACCGCCATGTTGTTGGCGCACAGCTACCTGAAGTCGTCCAGTGCATCGGCGGATGCGATTTTTGCCGCGCGAACAGCCGCCCGCGGAGATTTGGCAGATGTCGTGATCGAAGCCAAGCGTTCCGAGGGGCCTTGTGTGGTAGAATTGCTCGACTTGCAGTCAGAAGAAGTGCGGACGTTCAACGAGGTTTGTTCCGACAGCAATGACCAAACCCCCGAACGCACCCGACCCCGCCCAGCGGGGTACGTGCTGTTGCCGGGTCAAGATGGGGCAGCTGAACGTTTGGACATCCTCGGCTTGGAACTGGTGTTGTTGTCCGAGGACATGCCCGGGGTCTCTTGCGGTGTCTATGAAATTTCGGAAGACCGGCCATCTCCTGACGAATTTGAAGGCTTTCACGAACGCCTCCTCGATGCGGTCGTCCGGGACAGCGTGCTTGACCTTCCTGCGGGGAGTTGGTACGTTTCCGCGGATCAGCCCAGGTATCCACTCACTTTTGAATTGCTCGAACCCGAAGCGACAAATGGATTTGCTCGTTTCCTCGTGCTTGACTTTCCCAAGGGCGGACCTTTTCCTGTGGTCCGTGTCCATGAACCTTTGAATTTCCCTCCACCATGAAGAATGTTTTCGTCACCCTTTTGCTGCCTTCCATGGCGTTGGGCCTTTCCCTGGGGCTGAACGCCCAAGAAGACGATTTTTCGGTGGACGCCCCGTCAGGGGTGGCGACCTTGGTGCATGGCGATGGGTTGGAAATTCGATTTGAGGCGGATGAATTTGTGTTCGGCATTGGGGGAATGGCACAACCTGGGTTTCAATGGGGTCGCCAGGATTTGGACTCCACGGGCACATTGGGCACGTACATTCGCCGGTCGTATTTGGACCTCCACGCCACGGATGAAAAGCGCAACCTCGACTTCCTGATTCGGGCGGATTTTTCACAAGAGTTGCCCCTGTTGGATGCCTTCGTGCAATGGCGGCCTTCCAAGCATTGGACCCTCCGCATGGGCCAATTCCAGCAAATTGCGAACAACCGCGAGATGGTGTTTTTCGAGGGCGATTTGAATTTTCCGACCCGATCCCTGCTCAGCCAATTGTTTGCCGAGCGCGGCCGGGAATTCGGTTTGGCTGTCATGGGGGCGTGGGGAGAACCCGACGGGTGGACGGTGCGACCGGCCGTCTCTGTGACGACGGGAGATGGAGCGAACAGTTTTGGCAGTCTGTCCAATGACCCCGATCTCGGCGGCATGAAGTGGAGCGGACGGTTGGATGTTCTGCCATTCGGTGATTTTGACGCCAGTTCAGCCGTGGATTTTGTTCGGGAACCGACCTTGAAACTCGCTTTGGGCCTGGCCACCAGTGTCAACATCGGCGCCAGCGGCGCTGTCGGGGAAAGCCATGGCGATTGGCTCATCTACGATGAAGCGGGTCGGCACCAGCTGCCGAACTACCTCAAAAACCACGTGGATTTGCTGATGAAGTGGCGTGGGGCGACAGTTTTGGCGGAATATGTGAACGCAGCGGCATACGGCCTCGACGGCGCCTTCACGAATCCGTCCTTGGGCACCCTGCTTCTCCCGACGCAAATCAGCACCTACCTCGTTCTTGGCAACGCCTTCAATGTCCAAGCGGGTTATGTGCTGAACAATGGTTTGGCGCTGGACGCCCGTCTCTCCCGCACCTATCCTGAATTTGCGGCCGACAATTCGGCTTCCCTTTTGCAAGTGGCTGATGCCCTTGGCGGTTGTTTGACATGGTACCGGAATGCGCAGGCACTGAAGATTCAGCTGGCGGCCGACTATTTCAATTATCCAGATGTTCCGATGCTCAATGGTTGGCAGACTTCAGTCCAAACCCAGTTCCGCTTCTGACCTTCCGGCTGCGTCGATTCAGAAATTCCCGTGGGCCTGCAAGCCCTCGGCATCCATCAAGACGTTTCCACGTGCAGCCACACCGATGAGTTGCCAAGACTCGTCGAACCAGCAAAAATCCGCGTCGCTTCCCACCGCAATGCGCCCTTTTCGTTTCAGCCCCATGTTGCGCGCGGGCCCCGTTGTCACAAGGCCGAGCGCCAGTGCTGCCGGGACGTCCGTCTTCCGCAACAATTGTTGAACATTCCAAAGGTTTTTGTCAATTGGGGCTTTCTTGAAGCCCGTCAATTCTCCGTCCTCATTGAGGATCCCGATGCCAGCGTTGCCATCGCTGCTCAAGGTGAATTGGCCCAAATCGTGACCTTCTTGATGGGCCTCCGCCAAAATCTCCCAAGGCGGTCGAAATTGCGTGCCTCCTGTCGACAAATCGGCCATGCCGCCTCGTGCGGCAAATGCCTTGGCTTGCTCGAACAGATGAGCGGTCCGGCCCAAATGGGTCGGCGAGAGCCTGCGGATGTCGACGTGGTTTTGGTCCAAAATCTCGAACAAAATGTCCATCCCTTCCGGCAGCGCACCGAGGTGCAAGTGCAGCACGCCTCCTTTGCCAGAAATCATCCCGCCCACCTGAATCTCGCGCAAAATGTTGAGCAATTGATGAGCGGTGGGGTACGAGGAGCGCACGTCAGCAATGGCCACTTTGCAACCCACAACCCGGTCGATGAACAGCAAATCGTCATGGACATTGCCAGTGAACGTTTTCGGCGGCAGGCCGAAGTAGCTGGTCAGCATCCACGCTGAAATGCCTTCCTCCTCGAGGGCTGCGCATTTTGCGTAGAGGGTGTTCAAGCTTCTGGCCGTGCCATCGGTCCCGAGCAAGCCGACAACTGTGGTGGTCCCGCAGCGAATCAGGTCGGTGACATGGACTTCAGGGGTCATGGAACCGTAGCCATACTTCCCGCCTGCGCCCGTGATGTGGATGTGCTGGTCGATGAAGCCAGGTGTGAGTTTGGCCCCGGCCAAATCCACCACCTCCAACCCCTGCACGCCCGCCATGGTCCAGGCAGGTTCGTCAGCCTTCCGAATCGCGATCACTGCACCATTTGCGACCAGAACATCGCCCATACCGACTGGATTGGGCGTGTACAAGTCCGCGTTTTTGTACCATTTCATCATTTTATCAAGGTTTCGTAGATGACCATCAGCAGCAACGTGACCGCCATGGGCAAGGCGTTTCTTCGCGCAACATCCATGGGTTTGACACCGGCGATGCCAGACGTTGCGATCACAACCCCAGCGATGGGAGACGCAGCACGGCCCATGCTCGAAGCCAACTGCATCGGAAGGAGCAAGTGAATTCCGGGAACACCCAGGGACGTTGCGATCTTGGGAATCAGTGGTCCGAAAGCAAAGAAGGAGGCGTTGCCGCTGCCCATCAGAATGGAGGCCACAAAGATGAGTCCGACGAACAAGACCAGCACCGCCAGCGCCCCACCGCCCAAATTGTCGGCAAAGGCCAACAACCCGTCGATGAGTCCGAGCTGAATCAACCCTTTTGCAAAAATGTCCGCGGCCACGATCAAGGTGACGACTTGGCTGAAGGCTCTTCCCATGCCCTGCCAGCAGCGTTTCAATCCGGTTTCCAGGGATGCTCCCTTTGCGCCGGCGATGCGATGCACGCCCATTGCAACGCCCAATGAAATGAGCATCGCGGTGGACGTGTCCAGGATGATGGGGTTGTCGCCGGTTTGGAAAAACGAGCTGAAGGTCATCAGAAGGACGAGTGGCAAGACAGGCAGGAAAGCAAAGGGGCGCGGAATGTTGGGCTTCGGTTCAGCCGATGCCGCTGAACTGCTAGAGGAGGCTTTCGGGGCGTCTCTTCGAATTTGCAGGTAGACGACAGCCATGATGACCAGGGTGAAGCTCCCCGCGAATGGCAATTGATGCGCCAAGAAGTAGGTGACATTGTCCATGCCCAAGAGTTCGGATGCGCGCGCGGTATTTGCACTTGCGGGGCCCATGTCGAAACAGGTACAAAGTGTGATGATGGACACGGAAGTCAAAGGGGAGAGGCCGATGCGAAGCAGAATCGGATGCACCGATGCAATCATCAAGAGCCCCAACCCTGCGGCGCTCGGCACGCACAACGACAGCAATTGGCCCAGGGGCAACACCAGGACCCCTGCGAGGTGGGGCACTTTCCGCAAAATGGTGATGGGCCGCATGGCTGCATGGACGAGTGCTTCAGTGGCGCCCATGTGTTCCATGTAGGCCACAAACCCTGCGATGGCCATGATCATCACGCCGATGCCACCGGCTTTGGACCGCAGGGATTGCGCGATCAATGAAAACAAGTCGAACCCCTTGAATCCACTGCTGGGTCGGGCCGCGGCCGGCTCCCCCAAAGCCCATGCCACCGACAACATCAAGAGACCTGCCAGCAGCAAAACAGCCTGCGGGTGTCGACCTTTTGCAAGGGCATGCCCGGCTGCAAATGTGGCCAAGCCGGCCACTGGCAAACTCACACTGAGCAACATGTTATTCAGGAACGACGCCCAGGAGCACGCCCCCAGCAGCTTGAATTTGATCGTAGATCGCTTGAGGCACACCGATATCGCCAGTGGCGTTGTTGTTGTCAGGTCCTGGATTGTCTGACAAATCGATCTCTTCGATCAGATTGACATTCGCAGTGAGGTCGATGTCGGACAGGTTGTGGGATCGCAAGTGGAGGTGGCGCAGCGCAACATTGTTCGTCAGGTCCATGCCGCTCAAGAGGTTGTCTGCTTGGGCGCTGCCGCGAAAACGGAGCTTTTGCAAGCTGGGGCATCCGCTCACATCGAGGGCCTCGACTTTGCAAAAGTTCATGCTCAGTTCCACCAAGGTGGGATTTCCGCTGAGATCCAGCGCTGTGAGATCATTGGATGTCAAAACCAAAGTGTCGAGGCCAGCAAAAAACTCGACGCCATCAAGGTTCTGAATTTTTTGAGCGGCAGTTGCAACGCCAGCGGCTTCCAAGGCAGATACATTCGCGCTTGTTTTGCTCAATTGCAGGCTGTTCACCCCGGTAACCAAATCTGGATTGAGGTAGTAATTCGTCTGCAATGCTCCCGTTTCCAAGGTGTCGATGCGTTCCTGAACACCGGGAATGCCCAAAAAGACCATGTACTCGCCGAATGCTCGGTCCGGAACCTGAAAGGTGAATCCTTCATTCGGGTCTTGTGGGATGGGCAAATCAACGTCCTTCGTTTTTGCACATCCCACAGCGATCAGTGCTGCGGTCAAGAGTGCTGCGGCTCCAAGTCGTTCCAAACTCCTGTGCATGGTGGGTGTTCTTGTGGGTGTTCTGGTGAGGTTCATGGGTACAAAAGGGAAGCAGCTGCGGCGGCCATGCCGGCGGCGTTGTGCCCGACGCCGTTGACCTCCATCAGGTTCCAGTCGAAAGATAGGCCCCAGTTGGATGCCGTCAATTGCGCGTGGTTGAAGAAGTAGTTTCCGCGGTCATAGCGGTTGTCGCCTTGCGCGAATGCCCCTTCCCATGCTGTGTCATTGAAGGCCGTGTCTTCTGTTCCGAGGTGAATGTGAAGGTTGAGGCTGAATGGGCCAGCCAAATCCGCTTCGGACATCGGGCTGCCGCCCAAAGCATAAGGGAAATCGGCATCATCCTCCGGCACAGTGTACCATCCGGCATTCGCAGCGATGGCCTGCCCGAGCCGCTGTGCATCGCCGAACAAAACGTACCGATGGACAAATTGCGCCCCCCCGGAATGCCCCCACATATCGTAGCTCGGCTGCAGCACTGAGGTGCGCGCCAAGACTTCATCGAACAGCGGCTCAATGCACGAGAACAACCATTGCGATTCTGGCAACAACTGACCGGAGATGTCGTACATGTTGCCCTGTTGGTAGCTTCGGCTCCCCGGGTAGTCCGCATCGGTGAAGACAGGAGCGAAGACCATGCATTGTTTGGCCTCGGCCAAATCCCTCCACGCCTCCCGATACGACGCTGCATTCCGATCGGCACCATGAAGCACGAGCAAGATGGGCATGTCTTCAATGCTTCCCGTGGCCGGAATGTGGTACAGCACATCGACGGTCTCCGCTGGGCTGCCTTCCGGCATGTCGAACACGAACGCCCCGCTGCCTCGTGTGAGCGAGAACCCGATTGGATCTTCGGGTGTCGGCCGGGTGGATTCTCGGCACCCAGATGGCAGGATGGTGAGTCCGAACAGAATGGGCAGGAGGCTTCGTCGAATCATGCCTTAAATGTACACGCTGCCGGTCTTCCGCTAGGCTTGGGCTAGGCTGGCGAGGGGATTCTGCGACATTTTCGATGAATTCTATGAAATTCTCTACGTGTCGTTGTATATTGCTCTTTGAACCAAATCATGAAATGATCATGGCATTTTTGAAATCCAATTTGTTTGTCGGTGCGGTTTTGGCCACAGGCCTCATGCTCACCGCAGACAATTTCCATGCCCAGAACGACCTCGAACTGCAAGGCATCATTGACTTTACTGTTCCAAGCGGCGGTTCTGACGGAAAGGCGATTCACGTGGTGGCCAATGCGGACATCGCGGACTTGAGCATTTATGGTGCGGGAACAGCCAACAACGGCGGCGGTACAGATGGCCAGGAGTACACTTTTCCAGCCATTGCCGTTGCAGCAGGCGAATCCGTGTTCATCGTTCGAAGCGAGGCGGCCATGGCGGCGTATTTTGACGTCTGCTTTGCGTCGTTCGATCACGTGATTGAAAATGCCGGTTGGCCGGATCAAAATGGGGATGATGCAGTGGAACTGTTCATGAATGGGGAGGTGATTGAAACTTTTGGCGAGATTGACGTCGACGGCACGGGCCAGCCGTGGGAATACCTCGATTCTTGGGCATTCAAGGTCGATGGCGAGTGGACCTATGGTGGAATCAATTGCACAGACAACACCTCATCCACATTCGAGTCCACCTGTCCCTACCCAGCTTGCGAGCTGCCGGAAGTGATCCCAGGGTGCACGGACCCCACGGCATTCAACTACAACCCCGTGGCCACAGAGGATGACGGCTCCTGCGAGCCCATTGTCGAAGGATGCACCATCAATTCAGCTGACAACTACGACGCAACAGCGAATACTTCATGTGAGTCCTGCTGTGAATTTGGGGGTTGCACCGATGACACGGCCCTCAACTTCGACCCAGGGGCAAACGTGGACGACGGCTCGTGCATCTTTGACACGAACAACCTGACGAACGCGCTTTCGTTGGTCGGTGTCATCGACTTTACGGTTCCCGCAGGCGGATCGAGCGGAAAGGGGCTGCACTTTGTGGCCACCGATGACATTGCCGATTTGAGCATCTTCGGTGGTGGCACAGCGAACAACGGTGGTGGCACGGATGGGCAGGAATACACATTTCCTGTCATGTCCGTCGCTTCCGGCGAATCCGTGCTGATTGTGCGGGACATGGCGGCCATGTCGGCTTACTTTGATGCTTGTTACAGCGCTTTTGATCATGTTTTGGAAGATGGCAGCTGGCCAGACCAGAATGGCGATGATGCCATTGAACTTTTTGAAAACGGCGTGGTGATCGAGACCTTCGGCGATGTCGATGTGGATGGCACAGGGGAGCCATGGGAGTACATGGATTCTTGGGCATTCAAGGCAAACGGCGAATGGACCTACGGCGTCGTGAATTGCACAGACAACACAGAAACCATTTACGACGCGGCGTGTGTATACCCTGTTTGCTCCACCTTCATGGGCTGCACAGATCCGTTCTTCATGGAGTTCGATCCCTTTGCTCCTGCTGATGATGGTTCATGTTCGACCGCAAGGGTTTGGGGTTGCACGTACGAATCTGCGACGAACTTCAATCCAGCCGCAAACGTAGACGACGGCAGTTGTTTGGTGGAGACGGCTGTGGTTTGCCCGGGCGACCTCGATGGAGACGGCACGGTGGCGACACCGGACCTGTTGTCTTTCCTTTCCGTTTTCGGCACAGATTGCGATTGATCTTTTTTGGGTGATCCAACTTGAAGAACATGCCGATTCGCTTTTGTGCGGGTCGGCATGTTTTTTCTGTGCCCGTTTTTTCGGAACTTGACCCGATTCACTCGTCCCAAATCTCATGACAATGTCTCTTCGTTCTTCTCTCTTCTGTTTCGTTTTGTCGGTGTTCACGATGAGTTCAGCAATGGCTATGCCACTGGACTCTCTCACGTTGGTTGGGGTCTTGGATTTGGACGTCGCCTCTGGTGGCAGCGATGGCAAAGCGCTGCATTTTTATGCGGAAGAAGCTGTTCCCGACCTCAGCATCTATGGCGTCGGAACGGCGAACAATGGCGGGGGGACAGATGGGGTCGAATACACGTTTCCGGCACAGTCCCTGAATGCAGGAGAGCATTTGTTGCTTGCCCGTTCTCCAGCGGCGATGAGTGCGTATTTCGGGGCCTGCATCGCAGAATTCGCGGAAGTTTTGGAGGCGAGCAGTGCCATCAACCAGAATGGCAATGACGCGATTGAATTGTTTGAAGACGGGGTCTTGGTCCAAACCTTCGGAGACCCTGATGTCGATGGCTCAGGCACCGATTGGGCGTATGCCGACAGTTGGGCGTATGCCGACGAAACGGGTGAATGGACGGTCGCCCCGATGGGCTGCACCACTGGAGAAACCACTGATGTGTCTGCGTGTCCTTATCCACTCTGTGAAGAATCTGAGGGGATTCCTGGCTGCACGGATGTCGCGGCTTGCAATTACGATTCTGAAGCCACAGTCGATGACTTGACGTGCACCTTCCCAGGTGACGATTGTGACGACGGTGACTTCGCCACGGTGTTCGATGCACTTGATGAGAACTGCGAATGCAGTGGCTTGCCTTTTGTGCCTTCGAATGCGCTCGTGCTGACTGGGGTCATTCACGCGGGGGCTACACCGAAGGCGCTCGAGTTGTATGTCATGGATGACATGGAAACTTTGGAGCAATATGGCATTGGATCCGCACAAAACGGAGAGGGTACCGATGGCGTCGAGTGGACTTTCCCGAACGAGGCAGCTGAAGCGGGTTCTTTCATTTACGTCGCCAACGATGCGGAGGCTTTCTCTGCGTTTTTCGGTTTCCCTGCCACGTTTGTTGATGGCGGCGCAGCCTGCAACTTCAATGGGAACGACGCCATTGAATTGTTCGAAGTCGGCATCGGCGTGGACATTTACGGCGAAGTGGATGTCGATGGGACGGGAGCCGATTGGGCGTATACCGACGGTTGGGCTTATCGGGTGAATGGCACGGGACCGGATGGCACGATGTACGAACCGTCGCATTGGATTCATTCTGAATTGGGGGTGCTTGACGGCCCAGTGGCCAACGAGTTTTCAGATGAGCCCTTTCCCACGGGATCTTACAACAGCACGCCGGATGCCGTTGGAGAAGCCCTTGAATTGCTCTCGCTGGCCGCCTTTCCCAACCCCACGAATGGTTTGGTTCGTTTGGCGGCTCCGCGCCCGTTGTTGCAGGTCGAAGCGTTTGATGCTCTTGGTCGCGCAGTGCAGCAGGCACCGGCCAGAGGTCCTGTGGCGTTCATCGATTTGTCAGGTCTTCAGGCCGGCACTTACACCATCCGCGCCACGGGCCATGATGGCCAGGTGGGTCAAGTTCGGGTGCTCCTGAGCGAATGAGTCTCCGATTCTGGGTCTTCGCCCTCAACCTCCTCTTTGCCCTGTCGGCATCCGCGCCTGTGCATGCCCAGTTGCAATTGACAGGCATTGTCCATGGCCCGCTCACTGGGGCCCCGAAGGCATTGGAACTGCGCAGTACAGAGGACATTGAGGACTTGTCTGTTTTTGGAATTGGAACAGCGAACAATGGCACGGGATCGCCGGGCATTGAGTGGTCATTTCCTGAGGTGTCGATGCCAGCCAACACCACATTTTATGTATCGAAGGAATCGCCCACATTTGCGGCTTTTTTCGGCTTTCCGCCTGATTTCGTCGACGAAGGCACTGCATGCAATTTCAACGGCGATGATGCTGTGGAGCTCTACTTCAACAATGCTGTGATTGACCGCTACGGGGATCCCCTTGTCGATGGTTCAGGCCAAACCTGGGACTACACCCTCGGCTGGGCTTTCCGGGATTGCAACGATGACGGTGAAGTCCTGTTCAACCCCGAATTCTGGACCGCAGTCCCGGGTGCTTTGGCGGGTGTTTCCGACAATGCATCTGCGACAAATCCATGGCCGGTTGGAACGTTTTTGGTCCCTTGCACGCCCGAGGTTCAAGGGTGCACAACGCCCCAGGCTGACAATTATGTCCCCACAGCCACGGCCGATGACGGCTCCTGCACATTTGCCGGATTTTTTGCCGCGAGCGGCTGCACGTATTCCGAAGCGCAGAACTACGATCCGGAGGCGCTGTTCGATGATGGGACATGCATCGGATTTGGTTCAGACGACCCCTCGCCCAGCACCTGTTCGGAAGACTTGAATGCAAATGGAACAGTCGATGTGGGTGATCTCCTTGCGCTGCTTGGTGCATTTGGCGCTTCTTGCTTTTGGGAACCGGTGTTCATGGGCACGGGAGAATACCTCGCATCAGCGGGGGTCCCAGTGCATTATCACATCCCGGTGGATGCAGTTGCTGGGTCGCCCATTGTGCTCGTTTTTCATGGGAATGCCCGCGATGCTGCTGACTATCGAGACGAATGGATCGGTCCAGCGGAGGAACATGGTTTGATCGTCTTGGCACCGGAATTCAATGCCCAGGATTTTCCTGGAAGCTTGGGGTACATGCAAGGGGGAATGTTGGATGCTGACGGAGCCGAACGCCCAGTGGAAGATTGGACCTTTTCATTGATTGACCCCATCGTCACCGAATTTCAACAGACGCAAGGTTCAACAGATCCCCATGTGGATCTCTGGGGGCATTCGGCTGGGGCACAATTCGTCCATCGCTTCATGATGTTTCTCGGCTCAGACCTTGTTGATCGCGCGGTCGCTGCGAATGCTGGCTGGTACACCACCCTGGACCCTGATGTGGCGTACCCCTATGGCATATGGAACGCCCCCGTGGGTGGTTCATCCCCTGCTCAAGCATTGGCCCACCCGCTGATTTTGTCACTCGGCACAGCGGACACCCTGTATGCTGGCCCGATTCATACGCCAGAGGCCGATCAGCAAGGGTTGAACCGATACGACCGAGGCATTCATTTTGCGTCGGTCGCGGCCCAAAACGGAGCTGTGGGTTCGCCTTGGCAGCTTTTTGAAGTCCAAGGTGTAGGCCACAATTCGGCGTCGATGGCTGCAGCCGCAGCGGTTTGGCTGTTTGGGGAGTGACTTTTTTTTCGCTCCGCCCCATCGATCATGCATTTTTCCGCAAAAAAGTCCGAATGTTGCATTCAGAAAGGCGTCAAGCCTTCGAATTCGCTTGAGACATGCAACGCAACATCCACCATCGCAGCCGCCTCAGGGTCACGGTTCGCCGTGAGCGCCGGGCGTTTGCGATTCGGCTCTGAGCCATCTTGACGAAGCAGGACGCACCGGTTGGGTGACGTGCTGCCTGGGTTTGGCCTTCAGGCCCCCTTTTTCTCTTTCTCCTCTTCCCCCTTTTTTTCCTCAGAGCGATGAAACTCAAGTACATCGACCTCATTGAGCAAACGTTTGACTGGCCGCAAGACGAGTTCAATCTCAGCGGCTCGGGCGAGCTCGAATTCCACGGCATTCCGCTGCGCGATCTCATTGAACGCTTCGGCACGCCTTTGCGATTTACCTATCTGCCGAAGATCGGTGCGAACATCCGCCAAGCGCATGGCTGGTTCCACGACGCCATGCGCAAGCTCAATTACGGCGGTGCGTACCATTACTGCTACGTCACGAAGAGCAGCCACTTTCGTCATGTGACCGAGGAGGTGTTGGCGAATGGCGCTCACCTCGAGACGAGCTCGCCGTTCGATTTGGACATTGTGTCGGCGCTCGAACGCGCAGGCCACCTCAACAAGGACGCGACGGTCATCTGCAACGGCTTCAAAACCCAAGCTTACATCGACCGCATCACCCGGCTGCGCAGCGACGGTTTCAGCGGCATTCTGCCCATTCTGGACAACGAGCAGGAGTTTGCTCGCCTCAACACGGTGGTTCGTGAGCCGATGGATGTGGGGCTCCGCATCGCATCGGAGGAGGAACCCAAGTTCGAGTTCTACACCTCTCGCCTGGGCATCGGTTACAAGCGAATCATTCCATTTTATCGCGAGCGCATCGAGCATCACCCGTTCATGAACCTGCGCATGTTGCACTTCTTCGTGAACACCGGCATCCGGGATACGGCGTACTATTGGAACGAGCTCAACAAAGCGCTCAAGGTGTATTGCGACCTGCGCAAAGTTTGTCCGACCCTGACGGCCTTCAACATCGGCGGCGGGCTGCCCATCAAGAACTCATTGGCCTTCACCTACGATTATGCCTATATGGTCGAGGCGATTTTGGAGCAGATTCAGGCCGCGTGTGCCGAGGCGGGTGTGCCGGAGCCGGACATTTATACTGAGTTTGGCTCCTACACCGTAGGCGAGGCTGGGGGAACATTGTTCAAGGTTTTGTACCAAAAGGCCCAAAACGACCGGGAGGCCTGGAACATCATCGACTCCTCCTTCATGACCACGTTGCCGGACACCTGGGCCATCAACCGCCGTTTCTTGATGCTGCCGGTCAACCGCTGGCAATCGGCTTACGAGCGGGTGTTCCTCGGCGGCTTGACGTGCGACAGCGACGACTACTACAACTCTGAGCAGCACCTCAACGCCATCTACCTCCCGAAGTACAAGCCCACCGACGACCTGTTCATCGGGTTCTTCAACACGGGGGCTTACCAGGACAACATTGGGGGCCATGGCGGCGTGCATCACTGCCTCATTCCAGGCCTCAAGCACGTCTTGATCAACCGGAAGGAAGATGACTCGCTGACGTATGAGATGTTTGCGGAGGAGCAAAGTGCAAACCAAATGCTGTCCCTCCTGGGCTACGACATGGCGGGTGCACCACCGCCGCCGCCGCCGACGTCCATCGAGCCGGACGACATGCTGGTGCCTCGTGCCCGATCGAACCAGCAGGCGCCGTCGTTGGTCAGGAAGTCGGGGTCGGGAACGTCGCGACAATAATGGATGAACCAAGATGACCAGGGGGACTAGGGTGACTAGGGGGACTAGGGGAACTAGGGAAATGACAAAATGTTGAACATGAATCGAATTTTTGCCGGTGTAGAACCGGTTTTTGGGGCACGGGAGACTGCTCGTGCGGTGCTGATTCCCGTTCCTTACGACGGGACATCCACATGGGGGAAGGGCGCCGATGCGGGGCCCGAGGCCCTGCTCGATGCGGCAGACAACATGGAGTTGTACGACATCGAAACGGGAACGGAGGTCTACCGCAAGGGGATTTTCCTCGATGCAGCCGTGACCGAAGATGCGTCGCCGGAGGCGATGACCGATGCGGTGCGAAGCCGTGTGGCTGGGGTGCTGGCGGAGGGCCGGGTGCCCGTGTTGATCGGTGGGGAGCACAGCGTGTCGATCGGCGCG
>CBFIFE010000047.1:0-21608 GCA_965661765.1 uncultured Flavobacteriales bacterium | reverse complement strand
ATCCCGAAAGATCCCAGACACCACCGTCCGGGGGGACAGTGGATTTTGTTGGACTTCAATACATCTCTGTATGAAGTCCGGGCTGCTGCATCAAGTCAAAGAACGTTTATCGATATCAGCCTCACGGCGTCATCTAATGCTCGTTTCAAAGCGGACAACAAAGTTAGAGTGAATTTTCGTTTCGACAACCAAATGTTGAAAACTCTTTTTCGACTCTTGCTGAATCCCTGCTCCATTGAGCTGGGCGTCTAAGCGGCTGCAAATGTACTCCATCTTATCCTTACTGTCGACAAACCCACCTTGGTTTTTTTCATCTTTTTTCTCCTTCAAGATTTCCAAATCATCAATCAACTGATCCATAGCGTCTTTGCTCGTCCCATCATACATGCCGCGCAAGCGCCCTTGTGCATCGACCAGAGCAATGTTCTCTGTATGGACGAAATCCTGAAGCCCGCCATCTCCCTCTTCCAAGCACGTGAAATAACTGCGCCTGGCCAACCGATACACCTCTTTCTTGTCTCCCGTCAACAACCACCAGCGTCGCGCATCCACCCCGTAGCGCTCTGCATAACGCGCCAAAACCGGGACGCTGTCCGCCGCAGGGGTGACGCTGTGACTCAAAATCATGACATCTGACCTGTCCGAGATGGCCTTTTGAACCTCCGTGAGGTTTTCTGTCATGATGGGGCAAATGGTGGGACATCGCGTGAAAAAGAAGTCGACCACCAAGATTTTGCCTGCGACGTCATCCAATCCCACCGAATCTCCAAGGTGGTTGATCAACCCAAATGGCAGGATCCGATGTTGTGTCTTGTGCCGCAGGTCGCCATCAATCAACGCTGGGTTGATGTCACTGGGTTCGAGGATCGGCAGGTTAGGTGCTGGCTTGAGGATTTGGTATCCAATTCCGACCGCTACCGCAAAGGTCACCATCAAGGCAATCAGCTGTTTCATCATGTGCTATTTCAACTTTCTGGCATCCTGGTAGACCAAATCCCCGGCCACCACCGTCGCCACCACCTCCGATGTCAACACTTCTGAGGGGTCGACGTTCAACCAATTCCGGTCCACCACCGTGAAATCCGCCCACTTGCCTGTCTCTATTGTGCCCAGCCCGTCTTCTTCGAAGCTCGCCAAAGCCGCCCACAAGGTCATCCCGCGGAGCGCATCCTCCGGCGTCAAAGCTTGGTCGATTTGAAACCCAGCCTGAGGCTCGCCCTTGAGGTCGCGTCGAGCGACAGCGGCATAAAACGTCTTGCGCGGATCAATGTCCTCGACCGGAAAGTCTGTGCCCAATGCCAACAACCCCAATGCACCTTGCAAATCCCGGTAAGCATACGCCCGTTGAAGACGGTTTCGGCCGAGCCGCAAACCAGCCCAATACATGTCACTTGTCGCGTGGGTCGGTTGCACGGAGGGGATGATGGCGTTTTCGGCAAAGGTTGGGATATCGGATTTGGCCACGACCTGGGCATGCTCAATCCGCCAGCGCCGATCATTCATGCCTTCCAACACTTCTGCATACAATTGCAAGGCCACACGATTTGCGCTATCCCCGATGGCGTGTGTCGCCACCTGGAAGCCGGCATCCCTCAACGCTGCGAAGCGACTCCGAAGTGCATCGAGGTCCGATTCGAGCCGGAGCCCATGCCAATCCGGCCTGTCGCTGTATGGGGCCAGCAACACGGCACCTCGTGAGCCCAGGGCGCCATCGAGATAAAACTTGAACCCCTTCACTGAAAAGCGATCCGCATTCAATGGGCCCCGCTGCAACCAATGCGCGTGCGATTCCGGCGTATCCGAAGCCCAAGCCCACGTGCGAATGCGGAGTTCACCCGAAGCATAGGCGCGTTCGAGGAATGCCAAATCCTCCACACCCAATCCAGCATCCACAACAGCGGTGAGACCCGCTTCGAACAGGCGGGCCTCTGCACTTTGAAGAGCCGCCAAACGCGTGGCATCATCCAATGACGGGACAACGGCCTCCACAGGCGCTACGGCCGCATCGATGAGCACGCCCGACAAACTGCCATCCTGTGTTCGCACCAACTCTCCCCCATCAAATTGGCTCGTCACATCCAGCCCCGCAGCAGCCAGCGCCGCGCCATTGGCAATGGCCGCATGTCCATCGATCCGCGCGAGGAAGACCGGGCGATCTGGAAACAGGGAGTCCAGCACCGCTCGGGTCGGCCAGACAGGATTGGGCCAATCGTTCTGGTCCCAACCGCGACCGATGACCCAAGGGAGGGAGGAGGTTTGGCCGAAGGCCGCCACACGCTCCACCACCTCCGCCCATGAAGCTGTCCCCACGAGGTCCACCTGCGTCAGACCTTCCGCGTACCCCAGAAAGTGCGCATGGGCATCCACCAATCCTGGCATCACCACATGGCCGCGCAAGTCCAGCCGACGCGGAGACCGGAAACGATTCAGGATCTCGCGTTCCTTCCCGACACCGACAATTCGCCCCGCACGGACAGCGATGGCTTGCTCCTGCCCGACGTCTTGGCCCACACCGGTCATCGTCAACACGGTGGCGTTGTGCAGAATCAAATCTGCCTGTTCGGATTGAAAACCGCAGCCACCTGCGATCAGCACCACCACCAAGTGAAGGCCAAAGCGGAGCCCCATCCAATTCCTTACATTATATGTATGCATTACAATGAGCGGTTGAAGTGATAAGCAGACGCCTGAGCCGCGGGCATGATGAGGATGTCCTGAAGGCACACGTGAGGCGGTCGCGTCACAGCAAACAACAACGTTTCCGCCACATCTTCCCCTGACAATGGTTCAAAACCGGCATAGACAGACGACGCCCGATCCTCGTCCCCTTTGAACCGCACGATCGAGAACTCCGTCTCGGCTGCGCCCGGGGCAATCTGGATGACCTGAATGCCACGGGGCAGCAAATCCATTCGCATCGCTTGGGTCAATCCGTCCACGGCAAACTTGGAGGCATTGTAAACGGCCGCTCCGGGGTACGCTTGGCGCCCCGCCACACTCCCCACGTTGACAATTCTGCTGCCAGACCCCATGCGCGGTGCCAGCATCCGCACCACGTTCAACAACCCTTTCACGTTGGTGTCCAACATCCGGTCCCAATCCTCAAATTCCCCCTGATCGATGGATGAAAGCCCCACCGCAAGCCCCGCATTGTTCACCAAAACCTGCGGAACCCAATCCATCGGAATGGCCGCACAAGCCGCTTGAACAACAGAACGTTCCCGCACATCGAACACCAGGCTCTCCACGTCTGCCCCCATTGCCCGCAACACGCGCACCAACCCCTCCAGCCGATCCGCCCGTCGGCCCGTTACAATCAATGCAAATTCGCCAGTTGCAGCGGCAGCTCGCGCTGTGGCCTCACCGATGCCCGATGTCGCCCCTGTGATCAACATGACCGGACGCCTGCGAACAGGAGCTGTGGAAGAAAATTGAAATTCCATCTTGAAGTTTGGCTTTTGTGGGTCAATTTTGCCGCAAATTTCCATCAAAACGCTTCGCATGAGCACACTTTACCGCATTGCTTTCAGCATCTTTTGCACCTTCTGTCTGTTGGGGGCCTCTGGCCAAACCGTCACCCACACCATTCAGCAAGTCCAAGGAGAGTTGTTTGCCTCTCCCCTCGCCGGCCAAATCGTGACCACCACCGGTGTCATCAGTGCGAATGAAATGACCAGCGCGACTTCTGGTGTCATCGGCTATTTCCTCCAAGACGGCAGCGGTCCGTGGTCAGGTGTCTTCGTGTACGACAACACCCAGTTGCCGAACATCGGTGACGAAGTCATCATCACGGCGGAAGTCACCGAGTATTTCGACTGCACCGAGCTCATCAACGTCACCGGCTTCGAAGTCATCTCCACGGGCAACCCCGTCACGCCGGAAACCGTTCCAACGGGCACGCTCGGCAGCGCAGGCGAACCTTACGAAGGCGTCCTTGTCACCATCACAGGTGCTGAATGCACAACGCCCGATGCCGATTACGGCGAGGCCATTTTCAACGATGGCAGCGGCGAAGTGAAGACAAACGATTACATGTACATTCCAGAGGCAGGATGGACATTGGGCGAAGTCTACACCATCACAGGCCCGCTCCATTACACTTATGAAGAGCACAAAATCGAGGTTCGGAGCATGGAGGATGTGCAAATCGGACAGTCTGTGGTTGCCCATTCAGGCCAAACCCAATCCCTCCAAGCATACCCCAACCCAACCTCCGGCGACGTGTCGGTCATCTTTCCTGAGCCCGTCGACGTCGTTCGCGTCTTCGCGATGAATGGACAGCAAGTGGACGAGGCCTACAATGTGCGCGGCCGTTGGATTGCAGGTTTGGAAGAATGGCCTGCCGGCCACTATGTCATCGAAGCTTGGGCCGCACAACGTCGTTACCGCCAACAGGTTCAGAAGCATTGACATCTCGCCGTTTGCCCAACAAAAAAGCCAGTTTCTGAGGAGAAGCTGGCTTTTTTTTGCTCAAGACCCTGCCGCCGGAACCTGCTCCGTGGCGCGGATGTCAAATCCCGCCCACCTGCATTCGAGCGACCCATTGAACACCGTGTGTCGCCGGTGAGGGCGAAGTCCGACGCGCTTCAACGCTTCTTGATCACTTGAAATGATCCAGGCAGAAAAACCACCCCAATGAAATTTCAACCGATCGCCGATGGCCTCATAAAACGCCACCAAATCGTCCTGCTCCAAACGTTCTCCATACGGCGGGTTGAGCACGACGATGCCCTCATCGGTCCTCGGCGTCATTTTGAAGAAGTCCATTCTGCCCAGTTCCGCCGCGCCATCCAATTCCATGTTCGAAAGGGATTGGCGCGTGCGTGACACCGAGCCAAAGTCCCAATCGGATGTGTAAATTGTCGTCTGGACTGGCTCTCGTTCTGCGCGAAAGGCATCCCGAACGGCCCACCATTCCTCCTCATCAAACCCCCGCCATTGCATGAAAGCGAAGTTGCGGCGGTGCCAATTGATGGGCCAGCCCGTTGCCCACAAGGCCGCTTCTGTGGTGAATGTTCCCGAGCCGCACATGGGATCATACAAGGTCACCCCGGGTTTCCACCCGGCCAGCCCGAGCAAACCAGCGGCCAAGCATTCATTCAACGGCGCCTTTGCGCCTTCAGGACGGTAACCTCTGCGGGACAGGGCTTCTCCCGCGGCATCCAACGACAACGTCACCTCTGTATGGCTGATGTGCAAATGCACCCGAACATCTGGGCGCTCCCGATCGACTGATGGACGAATGCCACGTGAACTGGTGCGGAAATGATCGGCAATCGCATCCTTGAGTTTCAAGAGGGCATACTGAGAGTGGGGAAAATGTTCTGAGTGGATGGTGGCATCAATGGCAAAAGTGGCATCATGAGCCATCACCGCTCCCCAATCGAAACCAAGGGCAAATTCATAAAGCACCTCAGGAGTGGCCGCTTCGAACGCATAGACCGGACGCAAGACCGTCAAGGCATGGCGACTGGCGATGCACACGCGCATGAGCGTGCCCATGTCCGCTTCAAAGTTGGCACCCCGCCGCACCTTTTCCACATTGGCCGCACCGAGCGCCTCGAGCTCTGCCACAAGCAGGCCTTCCATCGCCGCAAGGCATTTCGAGAAGTACCTCGGGGCCCCCGAAATGCTCTCCAACGCATCAAAATTGTTCATCCACCTTTTTGCTTCACTTGATACCCGCGCTCCTTCAATGCTTCAATTGCGCGTTCGCGAAAGTCCCCTTGAATCAGGATTTGGCCCAATTTCACTGTCCCTCCCACCCCGCACAATTGCTTCAGCGTTTTGCCCAAAGCCTCCAAATCCTCCTCCGGCACACCCTCCACCAACGTGACCGGCTTGCCCGCTCGTTTTTTGCGGTCCAAACTGACATAAACCTTGGCGGATTGCGGTGAGGAATCCGATGACGCCTCGCTCTTCAAGCCTGCGAAAAGATCCGCAAATGTGGCGTTCGGATTTGTGCTGTAGACCATTCCGTCTGCCTCATCGGCCGAATGACGCTGATTCTTCTTTCCTTTCATCGCAGGAGCAAATTACGCAAGGAAACGCTTCTGATGCGGTCGCTTCTGCGACTCGCCAATCCGCGATCTCCGGCCCGCTCAGGCCAACACTTCAGCCACAGCCGCTGCTGCCTCCTTCAAGAGGATGGCCGAGCGCACTTCCAAACCGCTCTCGTCAATCAGTCGTTTGGCTTCCTCAGCGTTCGTTCCCTGCAAACGAACGATGATCGGAACATCAATGTTTCCCATGTTTTTGTAGGCATCGACCACCCCTTGAGCAACACGATCGCAACGGACAATTCCGCCAAAAATGTTCACCAAAATGGCCTTCACTGAGGGATCCTTCAGGATGATGCGAAATGCTTTTTCCACCCGAGCAGCGTCTGCCGTGCCCCCGACATCGAGGAAGTTCGCGGGCTCGCCACCACTCAACTTGATGATGTCCATCGTGGCCATCGCCAGCCCTGCACCGTTGACCATGCAGCCGACGTTCCCATCGAGCTTCACGTAGTTCAACCCTGCCTCATCCGCTTCGACTTCCGTTGGGTCTTCTTCGGACTTGTCGCGCATCTCCGCATAATCCTTGTGACGGAAGAGGGCGTTGCCGTCAAGAGAAACTTTCGCATCCACGGCAATCACGCGGTCGTCAGAAGTCTTCAAAACAGGATTGATCTCAAACATCGTGGCGTCACAACCGACGTAAGCGTTGTAAAGCGCGGTGACGAATCGGGCCATTTCCTTGAAAGCCTTGCCGCTCAGCCCCAACTGAAACGCAATCCGACGGGCCTGAAATCCCTGCAAGCCCACGTTCGGATCCACCTCCTCCTTGAAAATCAACTCTGGCGTTTCTTCCGCCACTGCTTCGATGTCCATGCCGCCTTGCGGGCTGTACATGATGATGTTGCGACCTTGCGCGCGGTCCAGCAAAACGCTCATGTAAATCTCCTTGGGCTCACTGTCCCCTGGGCCATAAACATCCTCCGCAATCAACACTTGATGAACTTCCTTGCCTTTTGCGTTGGTTTGGGCAGTGACCAAATGGCCCCCGAGAATCCCTGCCGCTTTCTCCTTCACTTCGTCCAGCCCCTTGGCAAGCACGACACCCCGAGATCCGGTCTCAGTCACGGTGCCTTTGCCTCGCCCGCCAGCATGAATCTGGGCCTTCACGACAAACCACCCCGTACCGGTTTCTTCCGCCAATTCCACCGCAACAGCGTGTGCGGACTCGGGCGTATTCGCCACCCGACCCTCTTGGACGGCCACGCCGAAACTCTTCAAAATCGACTTGCCCTGAAATTCGTGAATGTTCATGATGCTGCTGGGTTTTTTCGCGCCGCGAAGTTAGGCATTGAGCCATGAATTCTCGAGCACGTGTTCACCGCATCTTCATTTTTGGTAACTTTCTGTTGAAATTTCCGTAGACACGCACATGAAACCATTCAAACAAGCCATCAAACCCCTCGCAATTTTTGGATTGTCGGTCTGTCTTTTTTCCATCAACGCCCTGGCCCAAAGCACAGGCAATTGCACTGATGGAGATTTGGACTACTTCTGCCAGAACACTGAACTTGTCGAAGGCATCGCCATCGAATGCGGAAATGACTGCCTCAGCGAAGGGCAGGAATGCATGGAAGCCTGCATGGCTGCTCAGCTTGAACTCACTTCCGATTGCATCGGGTGTTTCGGCGAACAAGTTTCTTGCATCGTGGACAATTGCTTGTTCGCTTGCGCCTTTCTGGGCGAGGAAGCCTGTACCCAATGCGCTCTGGACAATTGCGAAGCGGGATTCAACGAATGCGCCGGCATTGTGGACAATGACAACGACGAGTGGACAAACTTGTGCGACTGCAACGACAACAACCCGAACATCCACCCAGGTGCACCCGGCACGAACAGCGGTTATGACAACGATTGCAACGGCTTGATCAGCACCAACGAGTTGGGCTTTTGCACAAGCGACATCAACGATGACGGGCTTGTCGGCACAAACGACCTCCTCATGTTTCTCCAATTCTTCGGCTGCACGGACGACTGTCTAGAATCCCCGGACCTCAACGGCGACGGCACCATCGGTGCAACAGACCTCCTGCAATTCCTTTCGGAGTTCGGGATGTACTGCCAATAAAATACCTTCGCGGGCTGAAACCAGTGATGCCCCTACCGCCCGTGAAGCACGACTTGACCGACCCCATTTTGAGATACGCCGAGCGCCATTCGACCCCAGAGCCGGAGGCGCTCGCGGCGTTGCGAAAGGACACTTGGCAGCACGTTTTGCGACCGCAGATGTTGAGCGACCCGATGCAAGGGCGGCTCTTGGCGATGATCTCTCGCTGGATGCAGCCACAGCGCATTTTGGAACTGGGCACATACACTGGATACGCGACGATGTGCCTGGCGGAAGGGCTTGTTCCTTCAGGCCAAATCCACACCGTCGAACCCAACGATGAACTCAACGCCATCCAAGACCGCCACTGGATCGCGGCTGGCATTCGGCCGCAAATCCACCGGTACAATGCCGAGGCGCATGACGTGTTGCCGCGGTTGGCGGGCGGGTTTGATTTGGTCTGGATCGATGCTGACAAAGCCCGCACGGCCGATTATGTCAACGCTTGCATCCCCCTGACCCGCACAGGCGGCACATTGCTCATCGACAATGTGCTCTGGTGGGGCAAAGTGATGGATGGGGAGGAGAGCACCGACCCCGACGCCCGGCGATTGCACCAGCTCAACGAGCAACTGCGGGATGACCCCCGCGTCGAAAACATCATCCTGCCCATTCGCGACGGCATCCACGTTTTGCGCAAGCGATGACCCCTGCAGGCGTCCATGTTTCTCCTTAGCTTGCACGCATGATTCAGGCGCGCGGCATCGACAAACGGTTTGGCGAATTGCACATCCTCCGTGCTGTCGATTTGGACATCCCTGCACACCAAATCTCCGCCATTGTCGGACCTTCCGGCGCAGGCAAAACCACGCTCCTGCAAATTCTCGGCACACTCGAACAACCGGATGCCGGAACACTCACCATCGCCGGCACCTCAGTTGCTGGCCTCCATGGCAAAGCCTTGGCGGACTTCCGCAACCGACGGATCGGGTTCGTTTTCCAATTCCACCGGTTGTTGCCCGAGTTCTCGGCCCTGGAGAACGTGCTGATTCCCGCTTGGATTCATGGGGCAAACGACCGAAAAACCCGCGATCGGGCCGAACGGCTGCTCCGCGACTTGGGCCTCGGTGACCGGCTGCTCCACAAGCCGCAGGCTTTGAGCGGGGGCGAACAACAACGTGTTGCTGCAGCCCGTGCCTTGATGAACGACCCCGCGGTGGTGCTCGCCGATGAACCCACAGGCAACCTCGATTCTGCAAATGCCGAAAGCCTGTTCGATCTCTTCACAGAACTCAAAAACCGCGAGGGGCAGACGTTCGCCATCGTCACCCACAACCTCCAACTCGCCAGCAGGGCCGACCAAACCCTGAAAATGCACGACGGCAAAATCCTGCCGTCCGACTGACCGCGCTGACTGCGCTCACCGAAAATTTTTCTCAATATTCCCTATGCATGCATAGGATATGCATTGTATCTTGGAGGCATGCAACCACAGGAGACCATCGACTTTCACCTGCGCTGGGGTTGGCAAAAGCTCGCTAGATTTTACAGCAGCGAAGCGGAACGCCGCGGCATCCCTTTCAGCTATGTCTTTGTGCTCTTGCAAATTGACCGAGAAGGCACACCGAGCACAAAACTCGGCCCGCGCATGGGCATGGAATCCACCAGCCTTTCCCGGACTTTGAAAGGCATGGAGAGCATGGGCATCATCGAGCGACGCCCGAGCGACATCGACCGGCGGAGTGTGCGCGTCTTCCTCACACCTGCAGGCATCGATGCCCGGCGGCAAGCGCGCCGATTGGTGATCGACGTCAACAACAGGCTCCGCGATTTGCTCGGCACGACCCGGGTCGAGCGCTTGCTCAACGACATGAAAAAACTCAATGAAGTCCTCGACCGACCGGACCTCCTCCCCCAAACCCTTCAACAGAACCCATAGAAATTCCTCCGATTCATGATGAACAGCATTCCTTTTCACCGCATTCGAAAAGTCGCCGTCCTCGGCTCGGGCGTGATGGGCTCTCGCATTGCCTGCCACTTGGCCCAGACCGGATCCGAAGTTCTGCTCCTGGACCTGCCATCTGCCGAAGGCCCGCGCGATGCCGTGGCGGCCGGACATTTGAAAGCCGCCCTCAAGTCGAACCCTTCACCACTCTACAGCAAGCGGTTTGCGGGTCGGATTCGGACGGGCAACTTTGACGATGATTTGGCCCAAATCCAAGACTGCGACTGGATCATCGAAGTGATTGTTGAGCGGCTCGACATCAAGCAACAACTTTTCGAACGCGTGGAAAATCACCGCAAGGCCGGGGCTTTGATCACCAGCAACACCAGTGGAATCCCCATTGCGATGCTCAGCGCAGGCCGCAGTGAAGACTTCCGCCAACATTTCTGCGGAACCCACTTCTTCAATCCCCCGAGATACCTCCAACTGCTTGAGGTCATCCCAGGACCTGACACAAAGCCTGAAGTCCTCGATTTCTTCCAGGCCTACGGCGAAAAAATCCTGGGAAAACAGGTGGTTCTTTGCAAAGACACGCCGGCCTTCATCGCCAACCGGGTCGGGGTCTTCGCCATCCAAGCCCTGTTTCACACCGTCGCAGACATGGGCTTGACCGTTGAGGCCGTTGACAAACTCACGGGACCCGCGATGGGCCGGCCGAAGAGCGCGACGTTCCGCACTTGCGATGTGGTAGGCATCGATACGCTCGTGCATGTGGCGAATGGTGTGGCAAACCACTGTCCGCAAGATGAACGCAAAGAAGTCTTCACCATCCCGAGTTATGTGCAGCATTTGATGGACGCAGGGGCCCTTGGGGCCAAATCTGGCGCCGGCTTCTACAAGAAAACCAAATCCCCGGAAGGGAAAAGTGAAATCCTCGCTCTCGACCTCAACACCCTGGAATACCGTCCGCAAGAGAAGGTCAAATTTGCCACACTCGAGATGGCAAAGCAGGTCGACGCCCTTCCAGCGCGCACCCAGCTCCTCTTCAATGGCATGGACAAGGCCGGCGAGTTTTACCGCCGCATTTTCACCGACGTCTTCGCTTACGTCTCCCACCGCGTGCCTGAAATCGCTGATGCGCCTTACGCCATCGACGATGCGCTGCGCGCGGGCTTCGGCTGGGAGCTCGGCGCGTTTGAAAGCTGGGATGCCATCGGGGTGGAGGCGGGCTTGAAAATCCTGCGAGAACGAGGCCTCACCACCGCCCAATGGGTCGACGACATGCTCGCCAGTGGCGCCAAGTCATTCTACCGAAATGTCGACGGCATCCGTGAATGCTGGAACCCCGCGAAGTCAACTTACGAAGCATTGCCGGGTCAGGAAGGCAGGCTGAGTTTGGCCTACTTGCCAGAAAGTGCAACCGTCTGGAAAAACAGCGGCACCACCATTCAGGACCTCGGCGATGGCATCCTCAACGTTGCGTTTCACACGAAGATGAACAGCATCGGCAGCGAGGTGATCGAGGGCCTCAACAAAGCCGTTGACCTCGCCGAAAGTGGGGAGTGGCGAGGAATTGTCGTTTCCAATGAAGGCGCTCAATTCTCCGCCGGCGCCAACGTCGGCATGATTTTCATGCTCGCCGTTGAGCAGGAATGGGACGACCTCGACTTCGCTGTCCGCACCTTCCAAAACACCATGATGCGGATGCGTTACTCCGGCATCCCCGTGGTGGCAGCGCCGCACAACATGGCGCTCGGCGGCGGCTGCGAACTCTGCATGCATGCTGACAAGGTCGTCGCACACGCAGAACTGTACATGGGGCTCGTGGAGTTTGGGATCGGCGTGATTCCAGCGGGTGGCGGAACGAAGGAATTCGTCTTGCGCCTCAACGATGAGTTGCACGAGGGCGACATGCGGATCAATCGCCTCCGCGACCGCTTCCTGACCATCGGGCAGGCCAAGGTCTCTACTTCCGCTTACGAGGCGTTTGAGCTTGGGTACCTCCGGGAGGGTGTGGACGAGGTGGTGGTGAACCGGCGGGATCAATTGGCCCAGGCCAAACGTGCGGCCATCGAACTCGCCGATCAGGGCTACACCCAGCCCATCGAACGCCGAGACATCACCGTAGCCGGCCAAGAGGGCCTCGGCATCGTCTACGTCGGCGCCCATTCCATGCGCAGCGGCCATTACATCTCCGAACACGACCAGCTCATCAGCGAGAAGCTCGGCACTGTGATGTGCGGCGGCGATCTCAGCGAACGCCAACAGGTGAGTGAGCAATACCTCCTCGACCTCGAGCGCCGGGCTTTCGTGGAATTGTGCATGCAGCGAAAAACCCTCGAACGCATGCAAAGTCTCATTCAAAAAGGCAAAATCCTGAGAAACTAAGAATGACCAAGGAACTAGGGTTACCAAGGAACTAGGGAACTAGGGTTACCAAGGAACTAGGGAACTCAGGAAACAGGGGGGAGTTGGCGTTTTCGAAAGCCAGAAAATTTTTCGTCCCCCTCTCCCCTCTCTCCTCTCCCCTCTCCCCTTGGAGGTGTTGACATCAGAAAACTCAAGACATGAACGCATACATAATAGGTGGTTACCGCTCCGCCGTCGGAAAAAGCGGAAAAGGTGCTTTTCGGTTCACTCGGCCCGATGATTTGGGCGAGCAGGTCATCCGGCGATTGTTGAGCGACTTTCCGCAACTCGACCCCACGCGCATCGACGATGTGATTGTGGGCAACGCCACGCCAGAGGCCGAACAAGGCCTGAACATTGGCCGAATGGTCAGTCTGATGGGGCTCGACACCGAGAAAGTTCCGGGAATGACGGTGAATCGTTATTGCGCCTCCGGACTGGAGACCATCGCCATCGCTTCAGCAAAAGTCCATGCAGGACTCGCCGACTGCATTCTCGCTGGCGGCATTGAAACGATGTCACCGATCCCGTTTGGTGGATGGCGAATTGTGCCCAATGCCCGGGTGGCCAAGGCGAATCCCGATTGGTATTGGGGCATGGGTTTGACCGCAGAGGCGGTCGCGCAAGAATTCAAAGTTTCCCGCGAAGACCAGGATGCCTTTGCGGTGGAAAGCCATTTGCGGGCTGCCGCGGCGATTGACAATGGCAAATTTGCTCCTGGCATCGCCCCGATCACAATCAACCAAGTCTTCCTCGATGACCAAGAGAAACGCCAAGAGCGATCCTATGTCGTGGATACCGATGAGGGCGTGCGCAGAGACACGAGCGTGGAGGGATTGGCCCGCTTGAAACCCGTTTTTGCAGCGGGTGGATCAGTGACCGCCGGCAATGCATCCCAAACCAGCGACGGCGCTGCGTTTGTTCTCGTGTGCAGCGAGCGGATGGTCCAGGAATTGGGCGTGGAGCCATGGGCCCAACTGAAGAGCTATCATGTGAGCGGACTTGAACCGAGGATCATGGGCGTGGGGCCTGTGCACGCGGTGCCGCAAGCCCTGAAGAAGGCCGGATTGACGAAAAACGACATCGGCGCCTTCGAATTGAACGAGGCATTCGCATCGCAATCGGTGGCCGTGATGCGGGAATTGGACCTGGATCCATCGCGGGTCAACCCCAATGGTGGGGCCATCGCACTCGGGCACCCGCTGGGATGCACGGGCGCGAAGTTGACCATTCAGTTGTTGCACGAATTGGCCCACCGCGGCGAAAAGCACGGCATGGTGACCATGTGCGTGGGCACCGGCCAAGGCGCCGCTGGCGTATTCGAACTCTTGAAATAAAATCCTCGAAGAAACAATCATGTCCACAGAAAACACAGCCATCCGCGGCGGGGAATTCCTCATTCGGGAAACACCAGCAAGCGAAATTTTCATTCCCGAAGAGTGGAATGAAGAGCAGTTGATGATGAAGCAAATGACCCTCGAGTTTGTCGAGAAGCGCATCGTCCCCAATCTCGAAGCCATTGACAACCAGGAGGAAGGCCTTGTGCCCAAGCTCATGGAAGAGGCGGGTGAGCTCGGGCTGTTGGGCAGTTCGGTGCCGGAGGCATTGGGGGGAATGGGTTTGGACTTCAAAACCACCATGCTCATCACGGAAGCCATCGGCGGAGCACACGCCTACAGCGTCGCATTCAGCGCCCACACGGGCATTGGAACCCTGCCGATTCTCTACTACGGCAATGAAGAGCAGAAGCAACAATGGGTTCCCGGATTGGCATCCGGCGCCCTGAAAGGATGCTACTGCCTGACGGAACCTGGGGCGGGATCGGACGCGAACAGCGGTCGAACCAAGGCCACACTGACCGAAGATGGGAAGCATTACTTGATCAATGGGCAGAAAATGTGGATCACGAACGGTGGATTCGCGGATGTCATGATTGTTTTTGCAAAAATCGACGAGGACGAGAATCTGACTGCTTTCATCGTGGATGGCCACAGCGAAGGCATTTCAAAGAATCCGGAAGAGAAGAAAATGGGCATCAAGGGCTCGTCCACTCGCCAAATCTTTTTCAACGACGTCAAAGTTCCCGTCGAGAACCTGCTGTATGAGCGGCAAAAGGGGTTCAAGATCGCCGTGAACATCCTGAACATCGGTCGAATCAAGCTGGGCGGGGCGGTGCTGGGCGCAGCGAAAGATGCATTGACGACGTCGGTGCGATACGCGAATGAGCGCAACCAGTTTGGCCGGCCCATCAGCAAATACGGTGCGATTCGATACAAGTTGGCCGAGGCAGCGATTCGAATCTACAGTTGCGAGTCGGCCACATATCGCGCCACGCAGAACATTGAAGACGCCATCCAAGCGCTGAAAGCCGAAGGCATGGAGCATGGCGAGGCCACATTGAAGGGCATCGCGGATTTTGCGCCCGAATGTGCGATGATGAAGGTGCTGGGCTCCGAGGTCCTCGATTATGTCGTCGATGAAGCAGTCCAAATCCATGGCGGAATGGGCTACAGCGCCGAGACACGTGCAGAAATGGCTTACCGCGACGCACGCATCAACCGAATCTTCGAGGGCACCAACGAAATCAACCGGATGTTGACGGTGGACATGATCCTGAAGAAGGCCATGAAGGGCGAGATGGACTTGATGGGACCGGCAATGGCTGTGGCGAACGAGCTGACGGGAATTCCGGACTTCGGCCCCGGTCCATCGGACGTATTTGAGGAGCACTTGGCCTATGTGCGCAATTTGAAGAAAGCCATTCTGATGGTTGCTGGCTCTGCCGCCCAGAAGCTCATGATGACCCTCGCCAAAGAACAGGAGATTCTCATGGGGATTGCGGACATGGCGATTTGGGTCTACACCCTCGAGTCGACCGTTCTCCGCGTCCAAAAGCTGGCCGGGCTTCGCGAGGATGTTTCTTTGCAGACCGACATGATGCGGGTCTATGCCTATGAGGCCTCCGAATGGGTCCACAGCGCGGGCAAGGAAGCCTTGCTGGGCTTTGCGGATGGGGATGAGCTGAAGATGATGCTGATGGGTCTCAAGCGGTTCTGCAAAACTGCGGACTTCAACACGAAAGAAGCCCGCCAACGCATTGCACAACACCTCATCGAGGGGAATGCATACACCTTCTAAGGATCTCACAGATGGCGGAATCTGAGGCGGCAGCGGTCCTGATTGTGCTGCCCACCATGGGCGATCGACCCGAGCAGCTCAGGCTTGCCTTGAAGTCGATCCAAACGCAAACGTACCCGCACTGGCGGTGTGTCATCATCGGTGATGGGATGTCAGAGGACCAAGCAAAGGCTGTGTCACCTCTGATTGCGGGCGACGCGAGGATGGATCTGCTGCGATTGGCCAAATCAAAACGGCGAGGAGAACCGCATCGGCATGACCAGATTGCTGCCGCCGACCCCATCCGTTTTCCCTTTGTGGCTTACATCTGCGACCGGGACTTGTGGTTTCCCGAACATTTGGAATGGGCCGTGGAACAACTCACGGAGCATCCCTTCGGGTTTTACGTGGCGCAAGGCCTGGGCGTCACAAAGAAGCGTGAATTCTGGCCCATGCAAAACCCATGCAATGTTTGGTCCATCCCCCCTCCCCCCAGAAAACCACATCCGGAGGCGAGCTTTCCGCTGAGCGCGGTGGTCCATAGCCGGGCGTTGTATGATCAAACAACGGGATGGACCACCACCCCGCGGACAGAGAAAGAAACCGATGTGTTCATGTGGCGAAAGCTGCTGGCAGTGCCTGAACACCGCGTTTGCAGCACGCAGCTCGCGAGCTACCTGTATTTTGCGAAAGTCGAGTTCGGCGAGGCTTGGTCACGACATGCCGAAATTGCTTCAGGGCTTGTGGCCGAAATGGAAATCGACGCGAAGGGCCTTCGGCAACAGGCCTTCAACCAACACATCGAACGAACAACCATTCTGTATCGAAAATGGAACCGGCGTTGGCTTCTGTTTTACCGGGGGCGGCACCGAATCTTGAGGAAAATCACTTGGCTCTTCAGCCCCTTCAGCTGACCGGAGGGGACCAAGGGGTGTCTGTCAACCACGCTTCGCACTGTTGGCGGATTTCGGCCGCTACTGCTGCGCTGAGTACAAATTCTGTGCTTCGCTTGCCCGGTCGGGGATGAGAAGGGATGGCGGCGGCGAAGTGCCTGGAGATTTGGCCCAAAACCCAATCCAATGGCTGGACATCGCTCGGAAACGACTGGCGGATGGCAAATTCAGGCCAACTGTGCCAGTGCGCATCCGTTCCTGAGAGAAAGTCATATTTCAACAATTCTCGCCCTGCCACGCGGACCAACAAAGCCACACCTCTGCCATTCGGAACGACTTTCCAATAGGCCACAAGTTCCACTTCTTTCGAGATTCTCCATGCCTTCAAATCCCGCCGAACTGGCTGCTGCAGCGGGTCAACACGTCGGCGTTCGCGCCACACCCACAAGGCATGAAGGATTTTTTTGTGCTTGCTTTGGAAAAAGGAAATCAAAACGAATCCACTTAACTTTTGGGCATGAAGATACTGCTGGTGGGCTGCGGCGTGTGGGGCCGGGCAATTTTGCGCGATTTGTGCCAAATGTCCCTCGATGTTTGGGTGTTCGATCCTTCATCAGATGCACGGCAAAGCGCTTTGGCCGAAGGGGCCGAGCGGGTGTTTTGCGATCCTTTGGCAGCGGAGTCGACAGCATTCAGCGCAATTGACGGCATCATTTTGGCCACACCGACGAGTGGTCACGCACAAGATTTGGAGCGATGGTGGGCCTTGGGCATTCCGTTGTTTGTGGAAAAACCATTGTTCGCCAACTTGTGCGATTTCGATGTACTCAAGCACGCACCCGCCGGAATCTGCATTCACGTCATGCACATTTGGCGGTATCATCCGGCCCTGATCGCCATGCGAGACGCTATCGCGGATGGGGCATTGGGCGAGGTGCAACTTGTGCGCACGGAAAGGCTCGGCTGGACTTCGCCGAGGCAAGACGTCGGGTCAATTCCGAATCTGCTCATTCACGACCTGTCCATCGCGGATTTGCTCATCGGCCAGTTGCCCGTAGTCTCTTCTGCGCACTTAGAGCGAGATGCGATGGGTGTTGAGCGTTGGGGCCAAATCGTCTTGCAGCAACCCGAACTGCCACTCGTCTCCATGGAGTTCGGCAACCGGTCGCCTTGGAAGTCTCGCCTGATTCGCATTCAAGGAACCGAAGGAGCGTTTGTGTTCGACGAGTCCAGAGACCCCGCCGTTCATTGGTTCAAAGGCGATGCGCGCACCCCAATGTCGCGAACGACAACATGCCAGCTTGCCTTCGATGGTTCAACAACTGCGCTGCAAAACGAATTGCGGGCCTGGCTCAACTTTCTTGCAGGAGGACATGAACCCGAGACAACGCCCGAACAAGCCTTGCGCTACGCGCGGGTTTTAGCGACCCTTGCGGCGCATTGAAACCAAGGTTCTGTCGTCAAACCGTTTTTGCAAATCGCTGAGGCTCGGTGCTTCGGCTGCTCGGTCGCTCACAACTGCATCGAATTTGGGCCAAGGAATCCCCAGTTCTGGATCGTCCCAAGCACAAGTGTGGTTGTCATCAGATCCATAAGATTCAAACTCTTCGGAGACCCCTTGCAAGTGCAAGCCACGACCGCATGGAAAACACCAAGCATGAATCAATCCGGGAGGAAACACCACAGCCGCAGGCCTGTCGCCATCCAGCCGATACAGCGCATGTTTGCCCGCCGTTGCTGAATTTCGTCGAAAGTCATAAAGACCTAGCCAAGCCACGCCTTCGATGATGGCAAAATACTCGTCGTGGCGAAAGTGCAGGTGTCCACCGCGAACAACCCCTTGTTCCGAACGGACGATTGCCCATTGATGAGCTTCCAACGAAGATCCCCAGGAGGTCTTGAAATATTCCGAGAATTGCCCTCGGGCATCTTTGTTCACCTGAATTTCAAACAGGCTTGTCCCCTCCAATTCAAATCCTGATTTCAACATTTTCTTATCGTAGCAGCCAATGCTTGTTTGAAGAAATCTACGGAAAGATTTGGCACAAGGTTTCCATGCCCTTCAAGCAGCAAGTACTTTTGCCAATTCATTTTGAGGAATCTCCACACCATGCGACTCGCCCTTTTTGATTTCAAACAAACCGTCAACTACCGCAATGAGATTCTCAGCGGATTGACGGTTGCCATGGCCTTGATCCCCGAAGCGGTGGCCTTTGCGCTCATCGCTGGCCTCAGTCCGCTGACCGGTCTTTACGCGGCCTTCGTTGTCGGGCTGGTCGCGAGTGTCCTTGGAGGCCGGCCGGGCATGATCAGTGGCGCCACGGGGGCCATCGCTGTGGTCATTGCATCCCTGGCCCTGTCCCATGGAGCGGAGTACATCTTTGCAACAGTCATCCTCGCCGGTCTCATCCAGATTGCTGCTGGCCTGCTGCGACTTGGCAAGTTGATGCGCCTGGTGCCTCAACCCGTGATTTTTGGCTTCGTCAATGGGCTGGCCATTGTGATCGGTGGGAGCCAAATCGCCCAATTCCAGGACGCGTCCGGCGACTGGCTCTCCGGGTCCGAGTTGGTCATCTTCGCAGGGTTGGTGCTGCTCTCGATGGCCATCATTGCCTTTTTGCCAAAGTTGACAAAAGCTGTTCCTGGCGGCTTGACCGCGATTCTGGTGGTTTTCGGCATCGCAACAGTCTTCGGGCTCGACACAAAGACAGTAGGCGACCTCGCTGACATCAGCGGAGGCTTCCCCCCATTTCACTTCCCCGTCGTCCCTTTCACCTGGGAAACCCTTCAGATCATTTTCCCCTACGCTGCGATTGTAGCTGGTGTGGGCTTGATCGAGAGCCTCTTGACCTTGAACATCCTCGATGAAATCACCGGCACACGGGGACAAGGCAACCGGGAATGTGTGGCCCAAGGCTCTGCAAACATTTTGAGCGGCCTCTTCAGCGGAATGGGCGGTTGCGCAATGATTGGCCAAAGCCTCATCAACGTCAGTTCAGGTGCGCGGGCGCGGCTCTCCGGCATCATTGCCGCCAGCATGTTGTTGGTCTTCATCATGTTTGGGGCGCCATTGATTGCCCGATTGCCGATGGCGGCTTTGACCGGTCTCATGATCATGGTGGCCATCGGCACGTTCGAGTGGGCCTCGCTGCGGACTTTCCGGCGGATGCCGACCAGTGATGTGATGATCATGGTGCTGGTGACGCTGATCACTGCGTTTCTGCACAATTTGGCCTTGGCTGTTTTGGTGGGTGTCATCATCGCCGCCTTGATGTTCGCATGGGACAATGCCGTGCGAATTCGGGCCCGAAAGCACGTCGACGAAAATGGATGGAAGCATTACGAGATCTACGGCCCGCTGTTTTTTGGCTCGACCAGCACGTTCATGGACAAGTTCGACGTCGAGGGCGACCCCGAGCATGTGGTGATCGATTTCGCGGAAAGCCGGGTTGCGGACATGTCGGCGATTGAGACGTTGAACAAGGTGACAGCGCAGTATTTGGCCTCTGGGAAAAAAGTTCACCTTCGGCACCTCTCCGAAGACTGCCGCCGCCTCATCGACCGCGCGGACGACATCATCGAAATCAACCACTTCGAGGATCCGACGTACAAAGTGGTCAGCGATTCCGCCGCAGGATGAAAAAAGCCCCCGCCGGTGAGGGCGAGGGCCATTTTCTAACCAGAGAAGTTTCGCGGATTATTCGCAGCTGTTGCCGAAGTCCGCAAGGACGAGCAGCAAATCGCTCACCGCGACCACACCGTTGCCGTCGACATCGGCTGGGCAGAGCGGCTCGTACGGCGCGTCGCAAGGCTCGGCACCGCAGTTGTTGAGCCACATCGGCGAGCTGATGACCAGCGCACCCGTTGCGCCGGATGCGTAGCCCGCGTTGTAACCGATGTGGAAGCTGACGTATTCGCCAGCATTCGCCCGGACGACCACAGGCTTGTGGTAACCGCCACCGATTTCAGTCGCCATGCCCGTGAAGCCGGCAGGCATTTCGGGGAACAGCAACGGAGCGAACTCACCCAACGGCTCGCCAGCCGTCCAAGGGAAGGATGTGCCTTCGCTGTTCTGGGCTGACCAATTCGCCGAAGACGCGCCCTCCAGGGTGCTCACGTCCACAGGCAACGAGATGCCACACCATTCCTCTGCGTTGTACATCGGGCTGTTGAAGTGCGCAGCGTGGGCTGCACCGGCCATGGCCGACAAGTCCATCGGCGCGTACCAATCCGCAGGCAGCACCGTCGTCGCATCCGGCGCGAGGCCGGTTTCGGTGATGGGCAGGTAGGTGCGGTCGCTTCCGACTTCGACCCAAGCGAGCGAACGGTTCAAGTCCGAACTGCCATGGACAAACGACCACGTGAAGGCAAAGGTTCCCGAAACGGGCATCCGGAACCCGAATGACCCTTCGGTGGTGAGGGTGGAGGGGCCGACGAGGAAATGGGTTTGGTCTGCATCCCCTGACAATTCAAGCGAAATGTCCGTCGCACCTGCCGCCTGATTGTTCCAGGGATCGGCGTAATTCCAAGCCACAAAACTCTCCGCATACGCCCCGCGGAACCCGAGCCCCACTGGCAGCCCATCGGCGGTCTCGCCCAAGTTGATCAGGTCGCAAACATCATCGAAGACACAAGCCGTGCTGCAAACCGCATCCGGGTTGTAGTTCGCCGCCAAAGGGTTCATGCAGCCACAATTCAAACTGCACTCGCCAGTGATCGGGTCAGGATTCGTCGGGTCGTTGTCGTCGCAATCGTTTTCAGCACACACGCCATCGCCATCGGCGTCAACGTCGCAGAATTCCATACAATCGATGACATTGTTGCCGTTGTTGTCCGCAGGAGTGTCGCAACCGCAAGGTCCCTCTTCCGTCAAGTCGGGGTTCGTCGGGCATTCGTCTTCGACGTTGCAAACGCCGTCGTCATCTGAGTCGACAAATGAGCCCGCGCAGGTGCAATCGGCTTGGACAACGTCTTCGTAGGTGCAGGCGTCGTAGTCCTCGCAGGGCATGCCTGGATAGATGCATGCCGAGGGGTCGTTGATGTCGACTTGTGGGTCGAAATTGCAGGCTTCGAAGTCCTTGCAGCCGACGATTTCGATGTGGTCGGGTGTTTCGGCGCAGTGGGCAGACCAAACCAAA
>CBFIFE010000046.1:5613-22414 GCA_965661765.1 uncultured Flavobacteriales bacterium | reverse complement strand
GGAATGGATTCCGCCGACGTCAGCTACGAATACGTCGATGTTTATTGTCAGAGTTGTTATGGTAGCGACATCTACGCCTTTGCAAAAGACTCCTTGGGGGAGACTTTTGAGGACTCCCCCCCTTCTGACATGCCCAAATACTGTAGCGAAATGGGGTTTGGTCGGTCGATCTGGAGCCCTGTAGGTCGTAGAAACGTACAGCTGATTCAGACAGTCATCGCAGCCCGGGAAGGGTCTGGAGCTGGTTTTGATTGGTTCGGGACTGCCGGCGTGGATTCATCAATCCTTCGCACTCAGCAAATCCTCTCCAATTTCATTGAAACCTGTCAGTTCTTGGAGAACGAATTGCCACGCAATCCAGTGACCACGCCTATCTTCTTAGCCATTGGCGGAAGCTCTTCAATGAACGATAGTCTCGTTGATTTCGGGACGGTCTTCGGAGACCCCAGTCACCTGTTGAACTATGGGTTGATCTTCAACAAGACCTTCAGCCAAGAAGATGTGCTGGACACTCTGGTGCCTAACTCCATCGGCGATTGGCTTTGTCCACATGGTTTGGAATGGTCTGACGTTGCACTGGATTACGGAATAACTGAGGTTGAATTCGACTTCAATGACTCACTATGGGAGCAGTTGATAGGTTTCAATTCAAAAGTTGTGGACCCCATTTCAGGTGTGGAAATTCACCTGGATTCCTTGACGATTCAGAACGGAGATATTGCGCCCATGCCTCGTCCAGGAAATGAGTTTCAATTCGCTCTGTACACGATTTGGATTGATGCCTTGCGGTCGCAAACCGTCAATGTTCATTCAAACATCACAGAAATTCCAACGCAAGAAATGGTTGATATTCCAGAATTTGAGCAAATTCAAATATCTTCATTGTACCCCAATCCATCACGAGATTTCATCTGCATTCGAATCGACAGTCCCGAAGAAAGGCCGGTTGGTGTTTACAATGCACAGGGCGTCTGGTTGACGCCCTGGCCGAAACAGGAATTGTGTATGCAAATTGACCACTTGGCCCCGGCCATTTACTTCGTCAAAAATGCAAGTGGGGAGGTCAAAAAATTCATTGTCCAATGAACAGATGCATCTTGACCAAAGGGCTCTGGAGTTGCTTGGTGGCCCATTTTGCGTTAACCTGTGCCGCACAGGTTGATTCAAGGGCGTACGGGTTGCTGGGCTACGATTTCTTAGAGCCGGCTGGTTTCAACCGACAATACGCTGTTTTTGAAGATGCCTGGGGGGAAATCCCCATTCCTGTCATTTATTCCACAGGTTCGTTTTGGCAATCATCTGACCTCGAAGTTCAAAAAAACCTACCATCGGGAGAGCTTCCCGTTGCGGGGGTGTTGTCCGCAACCGGTTTGTTTGACAAAACGTATGAAGGCAAAGAACAGGGAACGATGATTCAATCAAGAATCGCGGGCGCGACAGTGGCGAGGTTGGATGGTGGCTTGGCCTTGCGCCGTAAAGCGGAGGGAAGTGATGTTTTGCTCAGCGCTAATGGGCGGCGTCAGAGATTGCCTTCTTTGATCTCGCTCAGTGATGATTATCTCAATCCTCCGATGGGGCAGTTCGAGTTTTACGGGTGGGTTGAGAAAGCGCTGACGAGCCGTTTGGCGTACTCCATGCGTTCGTTCGTCAGCAAGGGTGGGGCATTCAATACTGAATCCTTCGTTTTGCAACAAGAAGAGTGGCTGTACGGCAATGAGTTGATTCCCATGTGGCAAGTGGTCGGCACACAATATCCGGTTGAATTCATGATCAACGATCAGTCCTTATGGTGGCCTCCGGGGGCTGTGTTGGTCGACGAGGCATACATGCTGGCACAAAGGGAGAATGTGCAGTCGCATGCAATGCAACTGGATTTTGTGAATGATTCGGTTTCTTGGAAACTGAATTTCAAACTCCAATCTTCAGACTGGCATCAAAGGGCAGGGACATGTGTGCTTCGTGTTCTCAGTCCATTGGGTAAAATGAACATGGAGAGTTCTTTGACACGAACAGTTCAGAGACGGCAAAGTCAGATTGAGTGGGGCTTTCACGGCAAACGATTCCAGCAATTGACTGGCTTGTTATGGGCTACAAACGGAAGCACCCCCGCGCAGATTGATGCCCAAGAAGGAGCTGAATTTTCCGTTTCTGGGGCCGCCACGGTGGAGAGGTCGAAATCAACACTCAAGACAGCATTCAGGCTTGACGCGAACAGCCTTTTCGGTCTAAGACCAACAGCGTTAATTCACTACCAATCCAATGGACGTTCAAATGGCGGATTTGAGTGTTCGTTGGTTCATGGCTGGAGAATGCCAAACCCGCTCTACCGTGAGTGGTCATCCTACCTCAACCCAGCACCATTGATTGCTCGAACAGACAATGGTCTCTTCATGCCAGTGCCCAGGCAATTGCCCTTTGAATCAGCCACATACTGGCAATCACGCTGGTGGTTAACCTTAAAGTTGAACAACAAATCCGTTGATGTTCAAGTGGCTCCACTCCTGGGATACTTTGACAGAAAATGGAACCATGGTATGGTGAGCCGACCCGACCCGGAGAGTTACGGTGTTAATGTCGTGGAAGCACCCTTCGGGATTGCGATGAGTCATGAGGGCAGTTGGATCGCAGGAGGCAGCGGTCAGGTAAAGTTGAAAAACGACGAGAGCGGCTGGCAATTCTTGCTTCGGGGAAGTTTCAATTGCGTGACCGAACAAAAAGCGGGGACCGCTTCACCGAGCTATGCTGCCCCGAGATCCAAAGTTTTACTTGGGGTGGGTTGGGCGTCTTCCTCTCCTAAGCGTGTGTTGACACAATGGAAATTGGACGTTGAAAGAATCGGAAAAACATGGGTCTCGTTTTCTGAAGGCGTCTTCTATCACACCAACATAGAGCATGATTTGGATGCATGGTTTGAAGCTGAAGACATTTGGGCTCCTGGGTATTTTTTGATTCGGCCATCCGTGAATCTGGCCATCAACCAAGCCTTGGAGATCCATTTATCTTGCGAATACGCTCCGCAAGAATTCATCGAGAACCATATCGATTGGGATTGGGCCCGGCATCCTAACGAACGACCATACGGAATGTGGTACGAACCGAACTACATGAGAGTTTATGCGCCATTGGCTCCGTTGAGCGCAATGATTTCAATGAAATACACCTTTCAAGATGATTCGAATTAATGGCTTGATTTTGTTTTCAGCATTCTGTGCAGGACTCACCGGTTGCGATTACTGGGACTTGGATGGTCGCCCCTGCAAGGAGCTGCAAGTCTATTACCGTGACAATGACGGTGATGGGCTCGGGCGAGTGAAGAACCGAAAATGGTCATGCATGGATGGTCCACCAGAAGGATATGTAGCAGAGTTGGGAGACTTATGTGAAGACACGACTGCGTTGAATTGGGACGGGAATGCCTTTGAGCCCTGCGTGCATGAAACCGATGGGGAATGCGAGCCCGTTGAGTATTATGGAATCGTTTACGATGTTTTTCAGCTTGGGAACAGGTGCTATTTTGCCGACGATCTCAAAACAAAAAGATTTCAAAACGGTGACAGCCTCCGCCCTGACAATTCTCCTTTGTCCCCGCAGTACGTAGAGGGGGCGAATTCTGGATTTTTGTATTACCGTAGGATGGCAGAAGAGGAGCTTTGTCCAACAGGTTGGAGGGTCTGGAATTACTACGATGTGCAGCGCTATTTTTTGGACGAAATCAAACGGTATGTCGAATTTCTAGGTCCAGCTTTGAGGTCTCGTGAAGGATGGCACGTTGAGGGGACAGACTGGTGGGGATTCAATGCCGTGCCCACCGGAAGTTATGATTTGAATTCGGGTACATTTCATGACGATGAAAGAGCCATCTACATGATACTTGATCCGGAGGCTGAATGGACCGGAAATTATTACAATTTGATCATCGACGAGGGCAATGAAATTACTTTTCTCGACAGCTGGGGAAGTTTCCCGGAAGCTGATCAAATATACGGAGCCATTCGTTGCGTCAAATACTTATAAAAACATTGCCTATTTTGCAGAATAACCAGCAAAAAATCAGGTGTCTCCATGAGGAGCCAGCAGGGGTGGACAGTCGGACGGGTGGGGGCATCCTTAAAAGTTCTCCCGAACCTAAGAGCACTTTTCTCCATGACTGCCGAAGCTGGTCTGATCGGATGAGTCCCACCAGCACCTGCGCTCATTTCTCGCTCTTTCTAATGATGCTGATCTTGGTTGCTTGTCGCATTGATCCGTGCGACTATCACGAGTGTTTGAACGGTGGGGTGTGCGATGACTGGGAATGCATTTGTGAAGAAGGGTGGATGGGTGAAGATTGTTCCATTCCCAATTGTAAACCTGTAGAATTCAATGGCTACACCTACGAAACCGTAGGAATTGGAATTCAATGCTGGTTTGCAGAGAATCTCAGAACTGCCAAGTATTCAAATGGTGATGACATTCCTGGCAATTTAGATGATGACAGTTGGTCAACCACCAACCAGGGTGCCCAAGCAATTCTTTTGGATTCAGCGGTCAACCTTGAATTGTACGGTAGGTTGTACAATTGGTATGCAGTCAAGGATGCACGTGGCCTGTGCCCTGTTGGATGGCATGTTCCTTCAGATGAGGAATGGATGCAACTTGAAATGGAATTGGGACTCTCGCCTGAAGAGGCAAACAGCGAAGGAAAACGAAGGAGTGTGGGCAAAATATTGAAATCTTCGCCTTTTGACTCCCCTCCATGGGATGGCAGTTGGGTCAGCGTGTTTAAGGGCTTGCCGGGCAGAGCAAGATATAAGTCCGGAGAATATGCAAATCCCCCAGATTGGGGTCTCTTTGGCATATGGTGGAGCTCACCGACTGACGATGACAGTACCCCATGGTTCCGAAGTGTTGAACAAAATGATTCGAGGGCCACTCGAGGCTATACTTTTGATCGAACTGGACATTCCGTGCGCTGCGTTCGAGATTAATCCAATGAGATTCATTTTATTCCTCTCAAGTTATCGGTGGCACTTTCAACTCATCAACCGGTCTATACTCGGATGGCCTTGCCTCTATCTGGCTCCGTCCAGATCCTCTTGGTTCAGAATATCATAGGCACGAAATCCGCATCATACAATCCGATGGCATCGAAATCGTGAACAACCCAAGCACCCAGCAATTCCGAGGGTTCAGTAGAGCTCGTTGGTTTGGGCGATGAACTGGCGGAGTTCGGCGCAGCCCTCCCCCGTTTCAGAACTGGTGACGTAAACCGGCGGCATTTTGTGCCATTGCTTCAGCATTTCGGCCTCGTAGCGGGGAAGGAACTCCTCCCGTTCAGTCTTGTTGAGCTTGTCGAGCTTCGTGAACACCAACACAAAAGGCAGCCCGTTTTCACCCATCCAAGCCATGAACTCGAGGTCCACCTTCTGCGGCTCCAATCGGCTGTCTATCAAAAGCATGACACACATCAAGTTCTCCCGCCCCGTCAAATATTGCTCGGACGTGCGTTGCCACTTCACGCGGCTGGATTTCGAGACTTTGGCATAGCCAAACCCCGGCAAATCCACCAGATACCATGCCCCATCATTGATGTCGAAGTGGTTCAGCAACTGCGTCTTGCCGGGCCTGCCTGAGGTCTTCGCCAAGGATTTGTTGCCGACGAGTGCGTTGATGAGCGAACTCTTGCCCACGTTCGACCGGCCGATGAAGGCGTACTCTGGCCGGTCAGGCGGCGGACACTCGCTCGGGTGCGCACTGCTCTTGACAAATTCCGCTTGTTTGATGCTGGGGTCGAGGGACATGCTGGGGTGATCGTTCAGGTGGTGATGAACCCGCGCCCGCGCATCCACGCCTCGAGCAGTTCGTTGAATTTTCCGGGATGTTCCATCATGGGTGCGTGGCCGCATTCGTCAATCCAGAACAAATCGGCATCCGGCAGACCCTTCTGGAAATCCTCTGCCACTTCTGGCGGCGTGATCACGTCGTTCTTTCCCCATATCAAGCACACCGGAATGTCCATCTTCGGCAGGTCTTTTGTCATGTTGTGGCGAATGGCCGATTTGGCAATCGCCAAAATCCGCAGGACTTTCTCTCGGCTATTGACGGCCTCGAAACATTCATCCACCAAATCCTCCGTCGCATGTTTCGGATCAAAAAACGTCACCGCGACCTTTTCCCGAATGAAGGATTTGTCCTCCCGCCGCGGAAAACTGTTCCCGAATGCGTTTTCGTAGAGCCCGCTGGAAGCCGTCAAGGTCATGGACATCACCCGATCGAGGTGATCGCGGGTGTAGATCAGAGCAACGTGACCACCAAGGCTGTTGCCCAGCACGTGAAAACGCTCCAGGCCGAGGTCGTCCACAAAACCGGCGATGTGCTTGGCGATCGCTGCCGCACTCGTCTTGAGCATCGGCAATTCGTAAATGGGCAGCATCGGAATGATCACGCGAAAGTGTTGGCTGAAATGGGCCAAAACCGCCTCAAAGTTGCTCAATGCGCCGAACAGCCCGTGCAGCAGCACCAAAGGCTCGCCCTCGCCGGCCGCTGCATACTTGTAGTCGCCGCGCACCAAAATCTCAGGAGTCTCCATCGTGGGCAAATGTCCGAAGAAATGCGCAAGCATTGAGATTGTTCATAACCTGTTGAAAGCCATTCTCCCCCACTTTTCCCCACTTTTCCCTAAGTCAATGCTGGCGGGAGTTTTCAACGAACCGATGGGGAAGAGTTTTCCACAATGTGGGAGAAAGTGTCATCTTGTGGGAGAAAGTGGGAAATCTTGGGTACTTTTGAATCATGCTCAATCTGCTCGGAGAATACACGTGCAAAGTCGACGCAAAGGGGCGCCTGTCCTTCCCTGCGCGGTTGCGAAAGCAACTCGACGGCGTGTTGCATCACGGGCTGGTGTTGAACCGGGACATTTTTGAGGGCTGTTTGGTCTTGTACCCACAACCAGAATGGGACAAGGTGAATGAGGAAATGTCCCGCCTCAGCCGCTACAACCGGAAACACCAGCTGTTTCAGCGGAAGTTCATGAAGGGCGCGACGCATGTCGACCTCGACGGCGCAGCGCGGATCTCCATCCCTTCCCTGCTGCTCACCCACGCGGGCATTGATGTGAAAGACCAAAACGAAGTCGTGGTGTCAGGGCTGGGAGAGAAAATCGAGATCTGGAGCAAGTCGCGTTATGATGCGCAGGTGCTCGGCGATGAGGACGATTTTGACTTCGGCGATTTGGCGGAAGACGTGCGACGCGATTTGGAACCCGGCAAGGACGGTGCCTGATGCCCGAAATGACGCCAACATACCATGTGCCCATCATGCGAGATGCATGCATGCAGGGGTTGAACATCAAGCCGGACGGGGTGTATGTGGACGTGACCTTCGGGGGCGGAGGGCATTCGCGGGCGATTTTGGACCAACTGTCCGAGCAGGGACGTCTGTTCGCATTTGACCAGGATCCCGATGCAGCGGCCAACGTCCCCGAGGATGCGCGATTCACATTGATTCCCGAGAACTTCCGGTTCATCCGCAATTTCCTGCGCATGCACGGGGTGCGGCAAGTGGATGGTGTGCTGGCGGACCTCGGGGTGTCCAGTCACCAGTTCGATGAGGGGACGCGGGGGTTCTCCATCCGCATGGATGGACCGCTCGACATGCGCATGAACCCACGAACGGGGTTCTCCGCAGCCGAATGGCTCGCCAAGGTGTCGCTCGAAGAATTGATGTCCACACTCCGCCTGTACGGAGAGGTCCAACGCCCTGACAAATGTGCTCACGTCATCGCGAAAGCCCGCGAAGCTGGGGAATTGAAAACGACGGGCGAGTTGATGGCGGCGATTCGGCATTTGGCCCCAAGGGGGAAAGAGAACAAGTACAACGCCCAGGTATTCCAAGCGCTGCGAATCGTTGTGAATGATGAGCTGGCGGCCTTGCGGGAAATGCTCCTGGCCACAACATCGCTCCTGCCCGTCGGGGGACGACTGGTGGTGATGAGTTTTCACAGCTTGGAAGACCGGCTCGTGAAGCATTTCATGCGGTCCGGCAACTTCGAAGATGAGGCGCGGCGGGATTTCAAAGGCGCTCTGCTCGCGCCATTCGCACCGATCAACCGCAAGGCCATCGTGGCGGATGCGGAAGAGCTGCAACGGAATCCCCGGAGCCGCAGCGCGCGATTGCGCGTCGCCGAGCGAACCGAAACCCCTTTGAACGCATGAACTTCGGCCGATTCACCCGACCCGCCAAGCGGCAGAAGGACGCACAGGGGGACGTTCGAAAGGCCGCACGCCCGACCGACGACGCGCGCGAGCATGCCGAAGGCGCAAAAGAAAGCACACAAGAAGGCGCCGGCAAAAAGCGCCAGCGGAGCAACAACATCGGGCCCGTGATTCGCGACCTGCTGAGCGGGGAATTCTTGACGCAGGAAGGGGTGACGCGGAACATTCCGTATTTGGCCTTTGTCAGCGGCCTTTTCCTGCTCTACATCAGCATGGGTTACCACTTCGAGCGCATCGAACGCGAGAAACTCAACACCCGCCGCAAGATTGAAGAACTCAATGCCGAGTTCAAGACCCTTCAGGCAGATTTTGAAATTCGCCGGCAACAGAGCACCCTCGAAGCCGACATGGCCGACCGCGGGCTCATCCAGCCGAAAACGCCGCCGCATCTGTTGCAGGTCAACGCCGCGGATTGGAAAGACTTCCAGCACGATTTGTGATGCAGGATGTTCAGGCATATCGGCGGCAATTGTCCATGCGCAGCTGGCTGACATTCAGCCTCTTCGTGCTGCTGGGCCTTTCGGTCTTCGGGCGCATCCTGTGGATTCAGAGCGCCGAACACGAGGCGTGGATGGCTGTGGGCGCGCGCTATGAATCCAGCGTCCGGGACATTGCGCCCGTGCGAGGCCAAATCTACGCGCACAACGGCAGCGTCCTCGCGACGTCCGTGCCGGTTTACACGTTGACGTGGGACAGCAAGTCGGAAGCCATCGATTGGGCTGTTTTTGACGCGGAGCTCGACGCGTTGTGCAAAGGACTCGCGAGCACCCTCGGTGGGCGCAGCGCCGCGGGCTACCGCAACCTGCTGATTCAGGGACGCAACCTGGGCAAACGCAGCGTGCAAATCGGAAAGAACATCCCTTACGTGGCCCAGAAGAAACTCAAAGACCTGCCATTCATTCGGCGGGGCCGCTTCGCCAGTGGGTTTGTCTTTCACCGGGAGGAGCAGCGCAAAAAGCCGTTTGGCGCGCTGGCGGCGCGAACGGTGGGCATTGACCGTTCGGAAAACCGGGTGGGCTTGGAGGCCAGCTGGAACCAAGAACTCGCTGGGGTGACGGGGCAACAACTGCAACGGCGGGTGAGTGGCGGGGCCTGGATGCCGGTCACCGATGACTTCATTGTCGAGCCGGCGGCGGGGCTGGATTTGGTCTCCACCATCGACATGCACCTGCAGGATGTGGCATCGAAGGCGCTCGAAAGCCAACTCATTCGGCACAATGCAGCCTGGGGCACCGTCGTGCTGATGGAAACGGCCACGGGCCGAATCCGCGCCATTTCGAACCTCACCCGAAAAGGCGATGGAACCGGCGAAGGCCGGCCAGAATACAACGAGTCCTACAACCACGCCATCGGTTCGGCTGTTGAGCCGGGGTCGACGTTCAAATTGGCCACGCTCATGGCGGCCATGGAAAGCGGCGGGGTCCGGCCCGATGACGTGGTGGAAACGGGCAATGGGCGGGTGACCTTCTACGGCAACACCATGTCCGACTCCAACGCGGAGCAGGGCGGCCACGGCAACCTCACCGTGGAGGAGGTCTTCGCGGTCAGTTCCAACGTCGGCACTGCGCTCACTGTGAGCAAAGCGTTCGGCTCGGAACCTCAGCGCTTCCTCGATGCGCTCGATGCGCTCAAGGTGAGCGACCGGAGCGGCATCCGGTTGGCCGGTGAGGCCCAGCCCAAGGTGTACAAGGAAGTGGGTGAGGGAGAGTGGTCTGGATTGAGCTTGACGCAAATGGCCATCGGTTATGAAGTGACCCAAACCCCGCTGCAAACCCTCACCCTCTACAACGCCGTCGCCAATGGCGGGCGGTGGGTGAAGCCGCAACTTGTGGAAGCCCTTCAATTCAACGGTGAAGTGGTTGATGTCATCGAACAAGAAGTGGACCGCCGGCCCATTTGCTCCGAGCGGACCCTGGCCGCCTGCCAGCAGATGATGAAAAAGGTGGCTGACCCCGACGGTCACGGAACGGCACAGGGCATCTTCAAAGGAATGCCGTTTGCTGTGGCGGGCAAAACGGGCACCGCTTGGATCTCAGAGCGCGGGGGCTACAAGGGCCGTTATCGGGCCTCGTTTGCAGGGTATTTCCCCGCCGACAACCCCCGTTACTCCTGCATTGTCGTCATCGCGGACACCCGCAGCGGCATCTACTACGGCTCATCGATTGCCGGCCCCGTTTTCCGGGAACTCGCGTGGAAGGTTTACGCCACAGACCCCAGCTTTCATGGTGTGACCGAGGGCCCTCTCGCTGAGGCGCCACACCTGCCCGGCGCACAAGACGGTGCCCGCGAAGAACTCGAGCGCCTGTACGCCCACTTCCGCATTCCTTTTGCCACCGCGCCGGAAGCCGCGACGAGCGATTGGGTGACCGTCACCACCACCCCGGACAAGGCCTTGCTGTCTCCACGACCCATCGTTGAAGGCGCTGTGCCCGACGTGCGCGGCCTCGGCCTCCGCGACGCCCTCTACCTTCTCGAGAACGCCGGGCTCACTGTCCGGGCAAACGGCATCGGGTCCGTCCGCAGCCAATCCATCTCGCCCGGCACACCGCTCGGGAACTACGCCACCATTACGCTTGACCTCTCATGAAACTGCTCAAGGACATCCTCTACGGCACCCGCATCCTCGACGTCATCGGCTCGACCCACACCGCCATTGAGCACGTGGCCTTTGACAGCCGGGCGGTGAAGCCGTTTGGACTCTACGTCGCCATTCCGGGCGTGCATGTCGACGGGCACGATTTCATTCCCCAGGCCACAGAGGCCGGGGCGGTTGCCGTGGTCTGCGAAACGTTGCCTCGGGAGGAAGATCGGAAGCCGGGTTTGGTCTATGTGCGCGTGCAAGACGCCCGAAAAGCCCTCGGGCACATCGCCGCGGGATTCTTCGACCACCCGACCGAAACGCTGCAAGTCATTGCCATCACCGGCACAAACGGAAAGACCACCACGGCCACCCTGCTGCATCAGCTTTTCCGGCTGATGGACCGCAAAGCCGGCCTGTTGAGCACGGTGGAGAACCGCATCGTCGACCGTGTCATCCCAGCCACCCACACCACGCCCGACGCCTTGCAAATGCAGCGCCTCTTCCGAGAAATGGCCGATGCTGGCTGCCGTTACGTGTTCATGGAAGCCAGTTCGCACAGCATCCACCAGCACCGGTTGGCCGGCACGAAACTCGCGGGCGCCGTCTTCACGAACATCACCCAGGACCACCTCGACTACCACGGCACATTCAACAATTACATCGCCGCCAAGCGTGGCCTGTTCACGATGCTGCCTGCGGAGGGGTTTGCGCTGGTGAATGCCGATGATCCTCACGCGGAGGACATGGTCCACGATTGCAAAGGCCAGGTGCGCGATTTTGCCCTCAAGACGATGGCGGACTACCGGGCGCGCGTATTGGAGAATGGGCTGAACGGCCTGCACATGCACCTCGATGGGCACGATTTGTATGCCAAACTCATCGGCCACTTCAACGCCTCGAACCTCCTCTGCATCTACGGTGTGGCGCGCGAGCTCGGCTTCGAAACCCTCGACGTGCTCACCCACCTTTCTCTGCTTTCCCCGCCCCCAGGCCGGTTCGAGCGGGTCGAAAGCCCCGATGGGGTCATCGGCATCGTCGACTACGCCCACACGCCGGACGCCCTCCAAAACGTCCTGGAGACCATCGCGGATTTTCGTTCGGGCAACGAACAAGTCATCACCGTCGTGGGCTGTGGGGGCGACCGAGACAAAACCAAACGCCCCCTCATGGCGCGCATCGCAGCGGCCCTCTCCGACCGGGTGATGTTGACCAGCGACAACCCGCGCAGTGAGGCGCCAGAGGCCATCCTTGCCGACATGCGCGAGGGCCTCGACCCCATCGCGCGCCGCAAATGCCTCTCGAACGCCGATCGCCGCGAAGCCATTCGCATGGCCACGGGCTTTGCCACATCACCCGGCGACATCATCCTCGTGGCCGGCAAGGGGCACGAAACGTACCAAGAGATCCAAGGCATCCGCCATGACTTCGACGACCGCGTCGAACTCCGGACGGCCTTCAACGAACGCACCCCGCACTGACCCCATGCTGTACCACCTGTTCACATACCTCGACAGCGCGTACGACCTGCCCGGCGCCGGCCTCTTTCGCTTCATCTCGTTCAGAGCGGCGATGAGCCTGCTCACCTCGCTCATCATCGGCATCGGCATCGGCAAGCGCGTCATCGAGTGGTTGCAGCTCAAGCAAGTCGGCGAAATCGTTCGCGACCTCGGCCTCGAAGGCCAGCTCAAGAAACAAGGCACGCCGACCATGGGCGGCCTCATCATCCTCGCCGCCATCCTCCTGCCGACGATTCTGTTCGCCGATCTGACGAACATTTACACGCAGATGATGCTGCTGGTCACGGTTTGGCTGGGCGCCATCGGTTTCGCAGACGACTACATCAAGGTCTACCGCAAAAACAAGGATGGCCTTGCTGGCAAGTTCAAAGTCGTAGGCCAAATCGGCGTCGGCCTCATCGTCGGCGCCATCATGTGGTGGCATCCCGACGTGCAAATCAAGGACCCGGCCGACCGCACATTCGCCGGTGAGGTCGTGAGCATGACGGCCACCGACGGCACTTCGTTCGAGGTCCTGAACCCCCGCGCAGGCGCTGTCACATGGGCTGCCAAGAAGTCCTCCGAAACGACCATTCCTTTTGTCAAAGACAACGCTTTCGACTACGCGTGGCTCCTGCGCTGGGCGGGGGATGCCGCGGCGGACTGGGCGTGGCTGGTTTTCATCCCCATTGTCATCCTCATCGTCACGGCGGTGAGCAACGGCGCAAACCTCACCGACGGCATCGATGGCCTCGCCACGGGCACCAGCGCGATCATCGGCCTGGGCCTGGCGGTGCTCGCCTACGTCAGCTCGAACACCGTCGCGGCCGATTACCTCAACATCATGTACATCCCGCTCTCGCAAGAGCTGGTGATCTTCATCTCCGCCTTTGTGGGGTCGTGCATTGCCTTTCTTTGGTACAATGCCTTCCCCGCCCAAGTCTTCATGGGCGACACAGGCAGCCTGGCCCTCGGCGGCATCATCGCCGCATTTGCCATCGCAATCCGCAAGGAACTGCTCATCCCTGTGCTCTGCGGAATCTTCCTCATCGAAAACCTCAGCGTGGTTCTGCAAGTCGGCTATTTCCGGTACACGCGCAAGAAATACGGCGAAGGCCGGCGAATTTTTCGGATGGCACCGCTGCACCACCACTACCAAAAAATGAACATCCCAGAATCGAAAATCACGGCCCGATTCTGGATTGTGGGCATCCTGTTGGCCGTCATCACCATCGTCACATTGAAGGTCCGATGAAGAACGGGGGGTCAGACGGCACGCGGGAAATCGCGGTTTTGGGTGCGGGCGAGTCCGGCCTGGGCGTGGCTGAACTGGCCGCTGCGCTGGGCTGGCGATCGTTTGTCAGCGATTTGGGGACCGTTCGACCGGATCGACTCCAGGCGCTCGAAGCGGCAGGCGCAGCCGTGGAACATGGCCGCGGAAAGCACGACGAGGCACGCCTCATGGCGACCGGCAAGTCGACTGGATTTGTGGTCAAGAGCCCGGGAATTCCAGAGAATGCCCCGCTCGTGGCTGCGCTTCGGGAAGCGGGCATCGACATCCTATCGGAGATCGAATTCGCCTTTCGCCACCTGCCATCGACCGGTTCGGTCCCCACGCCAGTGGTGGCCATCACCGGATCCAACGGCAAAACGACGACGACCGCCCTGACCGGCCATTTGTTCGAACAGGCCGGCTGGCGAACGAACGTGGCGGGGAACATCGGCAAGAGTTGGGCAGCCACCGTGCTCGCCCCGACGGACATCCATGTCTTGGAGGTCTCCAGCTTCCAACTCGATGGTGTTCGGACGTTTCGGCCCAACATCGCGGTCCTGCTCAACATCACGCCCGACCACCTCGACCGGTACGACCATGACATGGAGCGGTATGCCGATGCGAAGTGGCAAATCACCGCCCACCAAACCCCCGAAGACCTCCTCATTCTCAATGCCGATTGCCCGGTCAGCTTGGCTGCCCTGAAGCGCAATGGCACGGCTGCCCGAATCGCTGCCTTGAGCACCTCTCGCACACCCGACGAAGTGCGGGCGGGGCTGGCGGGTGCCGGGGTGCGGGTTTGGTCTGCAGCAGGTTTGACGCCCAACGGCGAAGCATTCACCATTGAAATTCCAGCAAAATCACCATTCACCATGACCATCCAAGAACTCGCCTTGCAGGGCAAACACAACCTGCACAACAGCATGGCCAGCAGCGTGGCCGCCCGCGTCCTCGACCTCCGCAAGGAAGGCATCCGCGAAAGCTTGCAACAATTCGACGGCATCGAACACCGGCTCGAATTCGTGCAAGAAGTCAACGGCATCCGCTTCATCAATGACTCCAAGGCCACAAACGTCAACAGCGCATGGTATGCGTTGGAGAGCGTGACGGGACCGGTGATTTGGGTCGCCGGCGGGGTCGACAAAGGAAACGACTACACGTCGTTGCTGCATTTGGTCGACGAAAAGGTGGACCACTTGATCTGCCTGGGCAAGGACAACGCCAAGCTGAAGGAGACGTTTGGTCCGCGGGTCCAAACCGTGCACGAGGTGCTTTCGGCGGAAGATGCGGTGGGCATGGCGTACCACTTGGGGATGCCGGGGATGACGGTTCTCTTGAGCCCAGCGTGTGCGAGCTTCGACTTGTTCGGCAGCTACGAGGAACGGGGGCGGGCGTTCAAATCGGCTGTCAAACGACTTTAACGAGGGGGACCAGGGGGACTAGGGTGACCAGGGGGACTAGGGTGACCAGGGGACTCGGGGGGCTAGGGGGGATGGCGGCGGACGGATGTGGCGACACCATGAAACTTTGTTGATTGACTTCGGTCCCTCGTTGCCCTGGTTCCTTCGTTGCCCTAGTTCCTTGGTTCCTTGGTTGCCTTGGTTCCTTGGTTATTTGGTTCCATCGTTCAACGCGCTCATCTCGACAACACACATGGATTTTCAACGACTCGGCCATTTGTTCAAAGGGGACAAAGTGATTTGGATGGTCACCTTTTTCCTCAGCATCACCTCTCTGCTTGCGGTGTACAGCGCCATTTCGTCGCTCGCCTACAAGCACGATTCTGGGGCGCTGATGTATCTGTTCAAACAGTCCGTGATGCTCGCCCTCGGCTGGTTCGTGATGTGGGCCGTGCACCGAGTGAACTTTCGGTATTTCTCCCGCGCCGCGCAGGTGCTGATTTGGGTGGCGGCGGTGCTCCTCGTGTTGACCTTGCTGTTCGGGGCTGACATCAACAATGCCAAGCGATGGTTGCGCATTCCGTTCATCGGACTGACATTGCAAACGTCGGATTTTGCGAAGGTGGTGCTGGTGACCTACGTGGCCCGGGAATTGACCCTGCGGCGGGAGCGACTGGACGATTTTCGCGGCGGGGTGCTGCCGGTGCTGTTGCCCATCGGGGTGATCTGCGGGCTGATTTTGCCGGCGAATTTCTCGACGGCCGCGCTGCTCGGGCTGGTGTGCGTGGGGATGATGTTCATCGCAGGTGTCCCTTGGCGGCACATGATGCGAATCGCGGGTTACGCTGCGCTGGTGTTGCTGGGGATTTTCGGGGTCGGCAAGGTGGCGCCGGATTTGCTGCCGCGGTTTGGGACGTGGGCAGGCCGAATGGAGCGGTTTGTGGGCGTGGAAAGTGCTGGCGAGGTGGAGGGTGGAAGTGGTTTGGAATACCAAATCGAGCTGGCCCAAGTCGCCATCACCCGCGGGGGTTTGCTGCCCACAGGACCGGGGACGGGGACCTCGCGGAACTTTTTGCCCCACCCGTACAGCGACATGATCTACGCCTTCATCATTGAGGAGTACGGCGCGATTCTCGGGGGGTTGGGGCTGGTGTTGCTGTACCTGATTTTGCTGTTCCGGACGACGCGAACCGCAGTGAAATGCGAGATGAACTTCGGGAGTTTGCTGGCGATGGGGCTGGGGTTCATGCTGGTCTTTCAGGCCATGATCAACATGGCTGTGGCGGTGAGGCTGTTCCCCACCACGGGCCAACCGCTTCCATTGGTGAGTTTTGGTGGCACCTCGATGGTGTTCACTTGTTTGGCGATTGGGATGATTTTGGCGGTGAGCCGATCGGTGACGGAGCCGGAGGCGTGGCAGGCCAGCAGTGAAGCGTTGAACCGAAAAGTATCACAAGAATGGCGCTCGAACGAGTCTTGATTTCTGGAGGCGGGACGGGTGGGCACATCCACCCTGCCCTGGCCATTGCCGACGAAATTCGGCGGCGCCACCCGGCCTGCGAGGTCCGGTTTGTGGGGGCAAAGGGCCGCATGGAGATGGACAAAGTGCCAGCGGCGGGTTACGCGATCGATGGGTTGTGGATCAGTGGCGTGGACAGGTCGTTGAAAAGCCTCCGCAATTGGGTGTTTCCCCTGAAGCTCCTCTCGAGCTTGGTTCGGGCGGGTGGGTTGTTGCGGCGGCACCGGCCGCAAGTGGTGATTGGGGTGGGGGGATTTGCCAGCGGGCCGTTGCTTTACCG
>CBFIFE010000046.1:0-5514 GCA_965661765.1 uncultured Flavobacteriales bacterium | reverse complement strand
GGCCTATTTCTTGGGCATCGGTGGCATCGGCATGAGCGCACTGGCGAGATTCCTGCAAGCCCAAGGCATCATCGTCTGTGGGTATGACAAGACCGCTTCCCCCCTGACGGCCGCGCTGGAAGATGAGGGGATTCCGGTGAGCAACCTGGACGCGGTGCAAGAGTTGCCGGGCCTGTTGCGGCAAATCCCGCGGGCAGAGGTGTGCGTGGTGTGGACGCCAGCTGTGCCGGCAGACCACCCGCAGCTGATTCATTTTCAGGCAGAAGGATACCGGGTGATGAAGCGGGCCGCACTTTTGGGCCAAATCACCGCCGAGCACCCCACCCTCGCCGTCGCTGGCACGCACGGCAAAACGACCACTTCCACATGGCTCGCCCACATTTTGCGCGGGACGCCGGCGGGATGCAACGCGTTTTTGGGGGGCATTGATTTGGCCTCGGGAAGCAACCTGGTGATGCGGGAAAATGCGCCGTGGACGGTGGTGGAGGCGGACGAATACGACCGGAGCTTCCTCCAGTTGCGGCCACATCATGCCGTCATCACGGGCTGCGAAGCCGACCACCTCGACATCTACGGGGATGGGGAAGCCTTGGAAGGGGCGTTTCGGGAATTCGCGGCGCTGGTCGAAGGCGAGGTGCTCGTGGCGGCGGAAGCGGCAGGCGTTGTCCGTGCAGGAAAAACGTACGGGGTGGTCCGCCGCGGGGGAACGATAGAGGCCGCGGCCAAATGGGATTTCGCAGCGGTGGATGCACACGTGGATGCGGAGGGGTTTTTGGTGGCGGACTTTTGGCGTGCCGGTGAAATGTGGATGCCGGCCGTGCGGCTGTCGATGGCCGGGTGGCACAATTGTGCAAACGGGCTCGCGGCGGCCGTTCTGGCCTCGTGGGCGGGTGCGAGCGATGCAACGGTGCGGCGGGGACTGGGCGATTTTGAAGGGATTCGGCGGCGATTCAATCATGTGGTGAGACGGGCAGACCGGGTGTACATCGACGACTACGCCCACCACCCGACCGAGGTTCGGGCGGCCATCGAAGCGGCGCGCCTGCACCACCCGGGGAAGCGCGTGACGGTGATTTTTCAACCGCACTTGTACACCAGAACGCGGGATCAGGGGGCAGGGTTCGGGCGGGATTTGGCCTTGGCAGATGAGCTCTACCTGCTGCCCATCTACCCCGCGCGCGAGGAGCCCATTGAAGGCATCCATTCACAATGGCTTTTTGAAAAGATTTCGCTTCAGGCCAAGCATCTGATCCATCCAGAAGAGATCTTTCGTTGCTTGGAAGACCGGCCTCCGGAAGTGCTGATGACGCTCGGTGCGGGCGACATTGACCGGCTGGTTGAGCCGCTGAAACAACTGATGACCAATCTGTAACGCATGTCTGCTTTGAACAACACGATGCGCTGGATTTTGCCGCTGCTCGGGACGATGGTCCTGCTGGCTGCCGCGGGATTGCTCGTGGGCTTCACCGCAGGCGAGGAGGCCGAGGCGCGGTACGAAGGACTGGAGGTGGAGGTGGAGCGCATCGATGGGGTGTTTTTTGTGGACGCCGCCGATGTGCGGAATGCCGTGGAGCGGGTGGATTCGATTCGCGGGTCGTTTGTGGCGGATGTGGATTTGGCCGCAGTCCAAACCGCCGTGGCCGCCCTGCCCGCAGTGGCCGACATCGAAGTCTACCCGGGGCTGGATCGTCAGCTCCACGTGAAAGTGGCACAGCGCCGGCCCATCGCCCGGTGGCACCGAGACGCAGAACGGCCAGATGTTTACTTGGACGAACAAGGGCTGACCATGCCCTTGAGCCGCCAGTTCACCGCCCGGGTGCCCGTGATCCACGCGGCAGATTCCGCCGGGGTGGCGAGCGGGTTGACGTGGGTGCGGGCGTGCCGACGAGACCCGAACATGGCCGCGTTCACCGACCAAATCATCGTGGCCCCCAAGTCCCGAGAACTCACCATCGTCCCGCGCATCGGCATGGCGAGGGTGGTGGTGGGCGAAGCCTCGGATTTGGCCTTGAAATGGGGCAAACTCAGCATCTTCTACCGCGAGCAGATCGCCCGCGGCAACCTCAACGAATTCAAACAAGTGCGGCTTGACTACGCGGGTCAGGTCGTCGCCACACGCTACTGATGATGAACGACTACTCCAACCATTCGGAAGCACACGATTCAGAAACCGTCGTCGGACTGGACATCGGCACCACGAAAATTGCCTGTTTCGTCGGGCGGCAGAACGCACACGGAAAAATTGAAGTCCTCGGCTATGGCAGCAGCACTTCCGAGGGTGTGCACCGGGGCGTCGTCGCCAACATCGACAAAACGGTCCAATCCATCCGCAAAGCGGTAGAGGAGGCCGAGCGCATGTCGGGCTACAACATTGAGGTTGTCAACGTGGGCATTGCCGGCCAGCACATCGAGAGTTTGCAGCAGCGTGGCGGCATCACCCGCGATGACCTGGAAACGGAAATCAGCAACGAGGACATCCAAACCATCATCGAAGACATGCGTCGCCTGGTGATGCAACCCGGCGAGGAAATCCTTCACATCATTCCTCAAGAATTCACTGTTGACAAGGAGCAAGGCATCAAGGAGCCCGTGGGCATGAGCGGGGTGCGCCTCGAGGCCAACTGCCACGTCATCACCGGCCAAGTCGCCGCCATCCGCAACATTTTGCGCTGCATCCAGCGCGCGCAACTGCAAATCGATCAGCTCATTCTTGAGCCGCTGGCCTCCTCAGCATCCGTCTTGAGCGAAGAGGAGCTCGAGGCAGGCGTGGCGTTGGTGGACATCGGGGGTGGAACGACAGACATCGCGATTTTCCAGGATGGCATCATCCGGCATACGGCTGTGATTCCCTTCGGTGGCAATGTGATCACGGAGGACATTCGGAAGGGGTGCCAAATCATGAAGAAGCAAGCCGAACAGCTCAAAAAGCGGTTTGGCTCCGCGATCGCCATGGAAATGCGGGAAAACGACATCGTTTGCATCCCCGGCCTCTCCGGCCGCGAGCCGAAGGAAATCAGCCTTCGCAACCTCGCTGGCATCATCGAGGCCCGGATCAGCGAAATCATCGAGCACGTCCAGTATGAAATTCAATCCTCCGGGTTCGCCGATCAGCTCATCGGCGGCGTCGTCATCACCGGCGGCGGCGCACAACTCAACCACATCACGCAGCTGTTCCAATACATCACAGCGCTAGAGTGCCGTGTGGGCTACCCCAACGAGTACCTCGCCGATGCACCGGCTGACGAAATGGTCTCGCCGAGCTTCTCCACCGGCGTGGGCCTCGTCATCAAGGGGTATGACCGCATGAGCCCCAAGAGCCCCCACCTGCTCAAACAAGAGGACGAACGCGAGGCGACGCCGGAGATCGATGAAAACGACGTCAAGACGAACTACACCCAGAACGTGTTCAACTCCATCATGTCTTTCTTCACCCACGATGACGTCGACTGACAAGACCTTTGCGAGGCAGGAAGCGCGCCGTGTGGGTTTTCCACATTTGGTCTGCCGATTGTGAATCTTTCTTCCTTGCGCAAGCCCCTGAATCAACCGAATTTGCACCCTCCTTTTCCCCTCCATCGCCATGTTTGACACGACTCCTCAACACCTTGATTCTCAACAAAGCCCCATCAAAGTCATCGGCGTCGGTGGCGGGGGTTCGAATGCTGTCAACACGATGTTCAACCGCGGCATCGCGGGCGTCGACTTCATCGTTTGCAACACCGATTCTCAGGCGCTCGAGGCCTCCCCGGTGCCGAGCAAGATTCAACTGGGCGCGTCGTTGACCAGCGGTCAAGGGGCCGGTTCCCGGCCGGAGGTGGGACGCAACGCCGCCATTGAATCGCTCGATGACGTTGTGGAACTGCTGGGCGAACAAACAAAAATGGTCTTCATCACCGCCGGAATGGGTGGCGGTACAGGGACTGGCGCAGCGCCTGTGATCGCAAAGGCAGCCAAGGAACGCGACATCCTGACCGTGGGCATCGTCACCGTGCCCTTCGCCTTCGAAGGTCGGCGCCGGCAACAACAGGCCGAAGAGGGTTTGGAGGCGATGCGCGAGGCCGTCGACACCTTGCTGATCATTCGCAACGACAAGCTGCGCGAGCTGTACAGCGACCTGACGATTCGGAAGGCTTTTGCCAACGCCGACGAAGTGCTCTGCACCGCCGCCAAAGGCATCGCAGAGGTCATCACCTTGACGGGGGAAATCAACGTCGACATGAACGACGTCAACACGGTGATGAAGAACAGCGGACGGGCCATTATGGGTTCTGGAAAGGCCTCAGGGGATGGGCGCGCATTCAAGGCCGTCAACGAAGCGCTGGAATCGCCATTGCTCAATGACAAGGACATCACAGGTGCCAATTTCGTCCTGTTGAACATCACCTTCGGTTCGGAGGAAATTTTGATGGACGAAATCACCGAAATCACCGATTTCATTCAAGACGCCGCCGGACAGGAGGCCGATGTGATTTGGGGCTATGCCATGGACGATTCCCTCAAAGACGACCTCTGCGTGACGGTGATCGCCACGGGTTTCGAAGCCCAAAACGCCCATGACGAACCAGCCCAGCCCCAAGTCCAATGGTTGGTCAAAGGCGCCACGGAGGACACGCCACCCGCAACGCATACGCCAGCACCAGCACCAGCAAACCCAGGGCTGGAAAAGGGGAACGGGTTGGGGAACGGATTTGGTCAGAACGCCATGCCCGTCCAAACCACTTCCATGAAGTGGAACGCCACATTGCCTCGTGACACCACCACGCCGTTGAATGCGCCTGTCGCCGCGCCAGTGGATCCCAAACCCATCGTGCCGACGACGCCTGTCGAAGACATCCCAGTGACTGGCTCGTTGAATTTCACTATCAAACAGGCCCACACACCAGAACAAGACGCATCGGAAACGGGATCAGCAGAAAATGAGCGTGCACGCGCTGAGGACCAGACCTCAACAAAAGCACAGAGCGACGCATCCAATGAGGAGCAGGTCAACCGTTTCAGCCTCGAAGGGGAGGCGATGCCGGATTTGGACAAGCCCAAATTCATCGTCCGACCCGCCGACAGTTCCGACACCCCATCACAGGAACGCCCAGCCCCTGCTGCCGCCCATCAGAAGCCAGAGGCTGTGCCTGCGCCCACCGCTGATGAAATCGTGCCCAACCGCGCGGAGCGTTTGTTCCGCATCAAGAATTTTACACAGCGCATCAAAAAGCCTGGCGAAATCGCGGACTTGGAAAACACGCCGGCCTACAAACGCCGCAATGTGCAGCTCGATGATGTGCCCCAAGCATCAGAATCAAATGCCAGCCGCATCAGCTTCCAGGAAGAGGTCGATGAAGATGGTGCGAAGCGCGTAGAAATCCGGACAGACAATCCGTTCCTTCACGACAACGTCGATTGACCAGGGGGACCAGGGAGACCAGGGAGACCAGGGGGACCAGGGAGACCAGGGAGACCAGGGGGACCAGGGAGACCAGGGAGACCAGGGGGACCAGGGAGACCAGGGAGACCAGGGAG
>CBFIFE010000045.1:0-22429 GCA_965661765.1 uncultured Flavobacteriales bacterium | reverse complement strand
GTCCCGGAGGTGCGGGAATTTGCAGGGTCCAAGATGCAGAAAAGGCACATTGACGCGTTGAGAACTCGGCAGAAGCGTGGGCGCAAGGTGTTCTCGTCTCTGCTACTTTCGAAGGAATTCTGGACGAACACATGGGACAACGAATCAACAGCGCGCATCGGGCCATGCGGTGCTGGGCATTGTGCGGCGGCTTGGCTGTGACGGCATGGAGCAGCGCGCAATATCCGGTGGGGACCGAATGGTATGGGGAGGATCGGGTTTGGTCTGCGGCGAAAGACGCATTTGAAAAGGAGAAATTCGGCCTTGCCACAGCCCTTTACGGCCAGTGGGAAGCTGAAACGGATTTGCCTGCCGATCACACACGGCGCATCGAGGCAGATTACCACCAAGCCCTTTGCGCTTTGTATCTCTACCACAAGGATGCGGGGGAGCAAATTGCGGCGTTCGCGAACGCGCACCCCGACCATCCACTCGCCAAGCAGGCGCAATGGGATCATGCGAACAACCTCTACCAAGAGAAGGATTGGGCGGATGCAGTGGCGGTGTACAACATCTTGAGCGAGCGGCGATTGGGAAGAAAGCAACTCGACGAACTCCGCTTCAAGCGCGGACATTCGCTTTTCGAAATGGAGGCCTACGATGAAGCGAAGGCCGACTTGTTTGCCGTCCAGGGCAACGAGGGAGATTATGCCGATGCCGCGAAGTATTATTTCTCGCACATCGCATACGTTCAAGGGAAGCCGGCGGTGGCATTGCAGGGATTCCGGGATTTGGCCGAAAAGGAGGATTTTGAAGATTTGGTGCCCATTTACATCACCCAGCTGCTGCATGAAACCGAGCGGTTCGACGAGTTGATTGCCTATGCACCAGCCTTGCTGTCGGAAGACAGCCCCCTCAACATCAGCGAGCAGGATGATGTGGCCCGGTTGCTCGGAGATGCCTACTACCGCAAGCAGCGCTATGCCGAGGCCAGGCCTTTGCTTGAACAGGCTTGGAAGGCGACGCGGGGACCGCAGCGCACGAGGCCCTTCGCCTACCAGATGGGCTTCATTCGCCACGAAGGCGGAGACGAGCGAGAGGCCCTCAATGCGTTTGCGTTGGTGACGCGGGAAGCGGATGATTTGGCCCAAAACGCCCTCTACCACATGGCCGATTGCTACGTCAAACTCGGAGAGAAGGACAAGGCGAGGACCGCTTTTCGCAAGGCTTCTGAGCTGAGTTTTGACATCGACATCCGCGAAGACGCGTTGTTCAATCATGCCAAACTCGCTTTTGAGCTGTCCTACAACCCCTTCGATGATGCCATCACCGCCTTCGAGCGTTACCTCGAGGAGTTCCCGGATTCAAAGCGGTCTGACGAGGCCTATGGGTTCTTGCTCGAGGTGTACTTGACGTCGAAGGATTACGAACGAGCCCTGGCGGCCCTTGATCGCATCAAGGACAAAAACATCGAGGTGCGACGCGCTTGGCAGCTGGTCAGCTACAACCTGGGCGTGGAGCTGTTCCGGGCGGACAAATTTGATGCCGCCGAGCCCCATTTTGAACAGGTGCGGACCTACCCGATTGACGCGATCTTGACGGCAGAGTCGCATTTTTGGCAAGGGGAACTCAACTATCGGCTCAAGCGATTCCCGACGGCCTCGGCGCACTATGGCGCATTCATTGAGCACCCCGGCGCCTACAACAGTTCGTACTATGCCCAAGGCGAGTACGCCAGGGGCTATGCGCTCTTCAAGCGCAAGAAATACGTCGATGCCTTGTCCGCATTCCGATCCTTTTTGAAGGTCGATGACGGCGAAGATGCGCGCAGAACACGTGATGCCAAGCTCCGCACTGGCGATTGCTTTTTTGCCAACAAGTCGTTTGGCCAAGCCGCGGAGGCGTACACGGCCGTCCTGACAGAAGAAGCGACGGACTATGCACAGTTCCAGCTGGCCCTCTGCCGCAGCTATTTGGACGACCGGCGGGGCGCCATCGCAGCATTTGATGCATTGATTGCCCGTCACCCGTCCTCTAGCCTTGTGCCCGAAGCGCGTTACGAGGCGGCCCGAAGGTTGATCGAGGAAGGGGATTTGGCTCCTGCAAAAGACCACTTGAACACCCTGCTCAGCGAGCACCCCAACAGCCCCAAAACGAAATACGCCCTGGTCGACCTCTGCCTCATCGGGATCAAACAGGGTGAAGACGAAGAGGTCTTGGTGCTCTGGGACCGCATCCGAAACGAATACGGAACCGATCCGATTGCTGGCGATGCTTACAACGTGGTGGAGCCGCTGCTGATCGACCGCGGGCTGCTGGACGGTTTGCCCTCAGGCGTGGGGTTGGACGGAGATGAAATTGAGGAACGCTTGTACACGGCTGCCCGTTCGTTGGCCCTGGCGCGCGATTGCGACAAAGCTGTTGTTCGACTGGGAGAGTACATTCGATCTTATGATTCAGGCCAATTCCTCACCGAAGCACACTTCTTCCTCGGCAATTGTGCCTACGACCTCGGGCGAAACGCGGAAGCAAGGGAGGCTTTTGAGTATGTCTTGGCCCAACCCACCAACGATTATACAGAACAAGCCGCACTCGGCGCCGCCACCATGGCGTGGAACGCTTCCGATCTGAGCATCGCTCGGAACCACTATGCCACCCTCGAGGCTGTGAGTGTTCAAACCGAAAACCTCCTCGAAGCCCGCATCGGGTTGATGCGATGCCATTACCTGCTCAACGAGCCCGATCCCGCCAAAGTTTATGCCGACCAAGTGTTGGCGGATGACAGAACGCCCGACGACATCCGCCGGACGGCGCTGTTCTGGCGAGGCAAAATCCTGTTCGATCGCGAGGATTGGTCGGAAGCCTACGCAGACCTCGCCAAGGTGGCCAGTTATGGCGGGGCTCGCGGGGCAGAATCGAAGTACCTGATGTGCGAAATCGCCTTCAAACGCGACAAGTTCGAGGCCGCCGAGCAAGAGATATTCCAGCTCGTGGATGCTTTCACCGCCTATGACAAGTGGAAAATCAAATCCTTTGTTTTGTTGGTCAAGGTCTACATCGGACTCGGAGATTTGTTCCAAGCCCGAGCCACTGCTGAGAGCATTTTGGCGAATGTTGACCAACCTGAAATCGTGGGTGAAACAGAAGACTTGCTGCAGGTCATCGGCCAATTGGAGACAGAAAATTTGACCCCCTCAGACACCCTTCAGATGACCGCGCCGATTCCGGGCAACAATTTGGACACCCTCAACCAAGCAAACCCCACGCAGCCATGAAGACCTGCTCCTTCCTCCGGGCCTCCATCTCTGCCGTCTTGCTGGCCGCATCAGGATCGATGTTTGCGCCGGCCCTCGGCCAACAAACGGACACCTTGGACCTCGACGTGACCTTTGTGGGCGATCGTGAGATGTTGATTCAGGATGCCCACAAGTTGTTGATTTGGCCTGAACCTGCTGACCTCGGCATCCAGAAACCCACATTTGCCTACAGCATTCTGCCCAAGCGTTTGAACATCGCCCCGGATTGGGATCCTGTCGGGCCGACAAGAATCGACGTGGCCCCTCCCCTTCCCCGGTTGTATCGCGGGTATGTTCGGGCAGGGTTCGGGCGCTTCTTGACCCCGATGCTTGAAGCCAGTGTGACCGACCTTCGCTCTCGCAAGGGAACTTGGGGCGCCATGGGTTCCGCGCGATCCACAAACGGCGGTTTTGTGGACGCGCCCACCGACAGCATTGCCCAACGATTTGCCCAAACCCGCTTCGACCTCTGGGGCGAAAAACACTATCGGCATTGGGTCTGGCGTGGGGAGGCCAACGCACAACGCGACGCCGTGAGTTTCTTCAGCCCCATCGGCGACAGCTTGGCATCGGGGATGCCCTACAGCGACTTTGGTTTGGCCACCAGCCTGCGCAACATCCGCAGGGACAGCACAGACGGTCACCTCGACGCGAGAATCAGCTACAACCACTTCCGCGACACGGCCACCGTCCGCGAGCACCTCTTCCACCTCCAAGCGGACTACCACACCTTCCGGGAGAACAACCGCCTCGCTTTGGGACTCGACTTGGTTCAAGATCAACTGAACCTGACACCGGACTCGGGGCGCATGACGTTCGTGGCTGGCATTCACCCGAGCATCGAGACGCGCAAAGGCCCCCTGACGGTCAAGGTGGGGGCCGGCATTCATGTGGACGCTCGGGGTGCGCAGGTCTTCCATTTTTACCCGAAAGCATCTGCGGAATTGGTTGTGCTCAAAGGGGTTTTGGTGCCTTATGCGAAATTGGATGGGGGCGTTCAGGCCAAACCTTTCCGCAACCAATTTCACGCCACGCCTTGGCTGTCACCAGCGGCTGCCTTGCCGGCGAACTACAACAAATTCGACATCGAAGCGGGCCTTCGTGGCAACATCACAGACGCTTTTCACTATCACCTCAGGGCATTCAGCAGACGGAATGCGCAACACGCCTATTGGGTCCTGGACAGTTTGTCCTTCACAGATGCCGCGCCGCCGATCACCTCACGCATCGACACCTTGACCACCGGCGGATTCGGCGGAACGGCCACCTTCCGGCTCAGCGAAGCCTTCGAACTTGTGGGGGACATCACGGCCTACACCTACGGTTTGTCCAACCAAGCCGATCCCTGGGGGTTGCCGCAGCTCGAAATGGACTTTCAGGCGCGATACAACTTGGCCAACAAATTTCACTTCTCCACCGGCGTCCGCATCACCGACCAGCGCCAAGGACTATCACTGGCTCCTTCCGACGAGGGTGAGGCAATCGCTGGCGATCCCGATGGTGCGTATCGGGTGCCGCTCGGCAGGGCTGTACGCATCCATTTGGACGTCGAATACAAATACACCGCCCGCTTGAGCGGGTTTGTCAAACTGGCGAACCTCACAGGCGCTTCTTACTTCCTCGCCCCAGACATCCCCATCCAAGGCTTTCAGGCCATGCTTGGTGCGACTTACGCGTTTTGACCCTTGCCCCAGACGGGGCATTTGCCTTTGTTCGTAGGATGTGGAAAAATCGGAGGAACTAATCCCGTTTGCATCAAGCACAACAAGGGATTCAGCCGTATTTTCGAGTATTGCACCCCCTGAGAATTGCGCCTGTGGTTTGATCGCGACGAATCAACGCAGAAGACGTGCATTTGTCGGTCGGGTGTGAACCTACAAGGAAGCAAGAACAGCAGCAAGAACAGCAGCAAGAACAGTAGCAAGAACAGTAGCAAGATGGCCGACCTGACACCAGAAACTCCCGAGGGACAAGCCCTCCCCAAGCCCACATATGACGCGAGCAACATCCAGGCCCTCGAAGGCATGGAGCACGTGCGGATGCGGCCTTCCATGTACATTGGTGATGTGGGGGTTCGAGGCCTTCACCATTTGGTTTACGAAGTCGTAGACAACTCCATCGACGAGGCCTTGGCAGGTCACTGCGACACCATTTCTGTGGCCATCACCCCAGAAAATGGCATTCGCGTGACGGACAACGGTCGTGGCATTCCGGTGGACATCCACGTCAAAGAGGGCGTTTCGGCCCTTCAGGTGGTGATGACGAAAATTGGCGCCGGCGGAAAGTTCGACAAAGACTCCTACAAAGTCTCTGGTGGTCTGCACGGGGTCGGCGTGAGCTGTGTCAATGCGTTGTCCATTCACTTGCGCGCTGAAGTGCACCGCGATGGGAAGAAGTACGAGCAAGCGTACAGCCGAGGAAAAGAAGCCTATGCCGTTCGTGAGATTGGCACCACGGACAAAACGGGAACCACCGTCGAGTTCCAACCGGATGCCGACATTTTTGAGACCCTCGAGTACAACTATGAGACGCTCGCAAATCGAATGCGGGAATTGGCCTTCTTAAACCGTGGCATTCGGATCACACTGACGGATGAGCGCGTCACGATAACGGGAGAAGACGGGACAGATTTGGGCTTCAAAACGGAAGAATTCCACAGCGAAGCGGGCCTGAGAGATTTCGTGACTTTTCTCGATGAAAGCCGGGAGCCTCTGATTGCAGATGTCATCCACTTGACGAGTGAAAAAGGCGGCATTCCTGTGGAGGTGGCCATGACGTACAACACTTCGTTCACAGAGAACCTGTTCAGCTACGTCAACAACATCAACACCTATGAAGGTGGCACGCACTTGTCAGGCTTCCGACGTGGACTGACCTTGACGCTGAAGAAATACGCGGAAGGTTCGGGCATGTTGGACAAGCTCAAATTCGACATCAGTGCGGACGATTTCCGTGAAGGCTTGACAGCTGTGATCAGTGTCAAAGTCGCAGAGCCGCAATTCCAAGGTCAGACAAAAACAAAACTCGGCAACAACGAGGTGGGCGCACCAGTGAGCCAGGCAGTGAGCGAAATGCTCGAGAACTATCTGGAAGAGCACCCCAGCGAGGCCCGCACGATCGTCAACAAAGTCATTCTCGCAGCGCAAGCGCGGCACGCCGCCAGAAAAGCTCGTGAAATGGTCCAGCGCAAGACGGTCATGTCCGGATCTGGCCTGCCTGGAAAGCTCTCAGACTGCGCGGAAAAAGACCCAACAGTCTGCGAATTGTTTCTCGTGGAGGGTGATTCCGCCGGAGGAACCGCAAAACAGGGCCGAGACCGAAATTTTCAGGCCATCATGCCACTGCGAGGCAAGATTCTCAACGTCGAGAAAGCCATGCAGCACAAGATTTTTGACAACGAGGAAATCAAAAACATCTACACCGCCCTTGGTGTGACGGTCGGCACAGAGGAGGATGAGCGGGCCCTGAACATTTCCAAGCTCCGTTATCACAAAGTGGTCATCATGTGTGACGCCGATGTAGACGGCTCCCACATTGAAACACTCATTCTGACTTTCCTGTTCCGACACATGAGGGACTTGATTGAAAAGGGGTATGTCTACATCGCAACACCGCCGTTGTATTTGGTCAAAAAAGGAAGCAAATCTGCCTACGCATGGAATGATGCGGAGAGAGACGCGCTCATCGAGGGTTACAAGGGCGCTTCTGGCTCAGATGCGGGCATCGGCATCCAGCGCTACAAGGGTCTTGGCGAAATGAATGCGGAACAGCTCTGGGACACCACAATGAACCCTGAGAATCGCACTTTGCGACAAGTCACCATTGAAAATGCTGCGGCAAGCGATCACGTCTTCTCCATGCTGATGGGCGATGATGTCCCCCCCCGCCGGGCCTTCATCGAAGAAAACGCGAAGTACGCCAACATCGATGCCTGATTTGGCTGGGCGACCTGTTGTTTGGATCACCGGAGCGAGCAGCGGCATTGGCAAGGCCACTGCACTGGCTTGGGCCGGACGGAATGCAGACATCATCCTGAGCTCTCGACGACGGGATGCGCTGGAGGCGGTTGTGCAAGAGGCGCCCGCGAGCAACCGAAGCCGGATGCATGTCGTCCCCTTGGACTTGGCCGAGCCCGAGCTCCTGGCAGGAATCGTGCAATCGGTCGTGGAGAAATTTGGCCAAATCCACGTCGTCGTTCATTGCGGCGGCATCAGCCAGCGCTCATTGGTGATGGAAACAGACCTTGCGGTCGACCGCCGCGTCATGGAAATTGACTATTTCGGGACGGTCGCTCTGACCAAGGCTGTCTTGCCCCAATTCGTTGCGCAACAATTTGGTCATTTCGCGGTGGTCACGAGCTTGATGGGGCTGTTCTCCTCCCCTTTTCGATCTGGCTACTGCGGTGCCAAACACGCACTCCACGGCTTCTTCGAATCGCTCCGAGCAGAACATCATGACGATGGCATTCGCGTGACCATGGTTTGTCCTGGCTTCATCCGAACTGACATTTCTCGAAACGCCATGGTCGGTGATGGATCGCCACAGGGCACAATGGACGAGAAAACGGGTCAGGGACTCTCACCAGAGGTATGCGCAACGCGCATGATTCGCGCCATTGACCGCAAGAGACCTCTCGTCCTCATTGGGAAATCAGAAATCCTGGGTGCCTATCTCGCCCGTTTCTTCCCCAATCTGTTGCGCCGCATCGTTCGCAAGGCCGCTGTTCGATAGAAGAACCGAGGGTGACCAGGGGACCAGGGTGACCAAGGGACCAGGGTGACTAGGGTAACCAAGGGACCAGGGAGACTAGGGTGACCAAGGGACCAAGGGACCACGGAACCAAAAGAGCCAATGAGAATGTCTTGGGCTGGCAGAAGACGAAAGAGCGAACGGAAGAACGCAAATTGTTTTCAGGCAACGTTGTGTTCGCAATAAGCCAGCACCGACGGATGAACTTCCATACAAAAACCGAAGTGTTAGAAAAACTCAGGCTTCCAAGTCCATACTTTCCCGATTCGAATTCATCGAAGTGATTGTTCGGACTCGATCATTCGACAATGGACTCCCAGTTCCCTTCCGCATCCAGCATCGAAGCAACCCATTGCTTCACCGTCGTTTCGCCAACACCGTAGTCGAACTGACTGAGAATAAAGGTGTGTTCGTCTCCATTGGCAATCAATGCTTTAAATCGATTGGGATGGGAATCAGCCAATTCACTCACTGCCTCGAGCAACTGGAGCTCAAAGCTCTCCCCACCCCCTGAAGTCATGGCGGCAAAAGTTGCATCTTGCTTAGACGTGATGTAAGCCAACCGAATGTTGAAATCTTGTTCAAGTTGGTACCGATGATACCCCGTCAAATTGCCGTTAGTTCCAATGCAATCGCTGCAACCTGATGGATAGAAGGAACCACCGTTCCAATAATCCAGCAGCGATTCCCAACCCGTCGGCTCGATGATGCCAAGTCCAGAGTCGTTGATGACGTCAATGTGCACATCCGGATAGAGCAACCGCACCAGCGGCAGCGCGTGGTGAACCGCAAATCCGCCAGCACTGTTGCCCGCCAATACGACGCGCTGCGGGGAAGGATACCGTTCGTAAATGACGTCCAAAGAGGCGGACAAGTTCTGTAGGCCTCGGAAAAACCGGTCGTTGATACCGTCGCCATCGCTGTCTCGATCCACATCCCCAACCATGGCGCTTCCATCGCAATACGGCACGTACCCCAAGTCGAAGCTGGCAACGGGGTTGTCCGCGTCGTTCGCATTCAACATGCCCAACGGGAACAAAGGAATCGGCATTTCGACTGCCGCGCAATCCGTCAGGCCACAAAAGCCGCCTCCTTGCAGGAAAATGAGCAAGTCATCGCTCGCCCCATCGCGAGTGTACATCGTGAAGTCATTTCCCGTGTAGCAAATGGGGCCATCGGGAATCTCAAAGAAATACTGGACAGCCCCCGTATTCAGTTCTTCCACCGAAGTGGGTTCAAATGCACCGAGGTAGCGGTCGATGTCTGCTGCGTATAAATCCTCAAAAGGGATCACAAACTCCTCCTCCTGATTGGGATTTGGCTCAAATGCCTCAGGCTCTTCTTTTGTGCAGCCCATCCCAAAACCTGTGACCAAAAGAAAGAGGAGGCTCGCTTTGAATGTCCGTATTGTCATGGCATATCGTTTTATTGTTTGAAAACTTTTTTCACAACCACACCACGGTCCAGCGCAACGCGCACAAAATAAATCCCGGGCGACAGGTCATCGAGAGGAACCTCTTGATGCGAAAAATTGAAACTCCGAATCCTTCGCCCTTCCTTCGTGAAAATATCGATTTGCAACACCTCGCGATTCGACTCGATGACAACGAAATCAGCAGCTGGATTCGGATAGACGGTCACCATGGCTGGTTCGTCCATCTGCTGGACTGCATTCGGAATCGCCGAGCAATCAAAAAAGTCTGCAATCACTTCGGACGCGACAATGTCCTCGTTGTGACCTCCGTACATGTTGTCCCATGCGGCATCGCTGGTGGGCCAGGTATGAAAGCCGTCAATGATTCGATAAAGATGGGTATTGCATCCCGGGCAGTTGTACTCTAACCGTTCGACTGTAGAAGGATTCTGATCTTCGACGACCAAATCGGGCAACTCGGTCACCACGGGTTCTGCTTCACAACCGTTGACCGTTTCAGCCCAAAATTGAATCGTCTGCTCGGTGGGCGATGTAATCACCGTATCGGGTCCCGTTCCCCAATCAAAGATCGTTACACCATCGTATTCCACAAAATTATCTTGTGTCCCGTGAATAGCTAAAACCGGTAAATCCCCGACAACAGGGCAATGGTCAAGTGTTGCCTCAGACTCATCCATCCAACCGGACACCACAGCGATGGATTGGAAGCGAAACGGGCGCATCGAGGTCGGGTCATTGAACTCACAAGCCAAATCGTAGGTGAATTCTCCGCCAGACGAAAAACCACCCGCACAAACATCTTGCAAATCAATGGGATACATTCCACCAATGTGCTCCACCAAATCCTCGACCATTTGGAAATCATTCGTCAGAGAATCCTCATAAAAAGCTCCCATAAAGTAGTAGGGTTCAGGATAAACCACGATTGTGCTGTTCCCGAGATATTCATTGAACCCCCGAAGTTCCATTTCAGAAGCGCTCTCCGATGCACCGCAAAAAAGAATGACAAGTCGCATGGCCCCTTCGGGAGCCTCCGGAACTGCGCCGAGGTAGTGCCGCTGATTCCCACTGCTCATGAAACTTCCTGAAATGGGTTGTTGGGCCCCAATACCTGTCCACGGAGCAAGAAACGCCCACACAATCAGACCATACTTGATTTTTTCCATCCTTTTTTTCACAAATTTGCCATCTCTTGGCGCAATAGATTTGGGCAACCAAGTGAAATCACTGAAAAGGCGAATGAACTGGCCGCTGGCTCATGTGAGGACATTCGCTTGGCAATCCAAACCGCATTATTCCAGAAGCCACTTTTTCAAACGCGGCCCTCTCGCCTTGCTGATGACAATCCGTTCGGGCGGGGCAGGACGAATGTTCAACAAGTACCTGCCATTGAAATAAATGCTGATACTTTCCACACTGCTTCTCTGAACAATCACTTGCCGATTCGCCCGAAAAAAAAGGTGCGGATCCAGGGATGCTTCGATTGCATCCAACTTCTCGTCCACTGAAAAACTGCTTCCATCAAACGTGATGACCTTGACGGTGCCGGCGTCGATGCGCACAGATGCCACGTCTGAGACACGCACAGGAATCAGGTATTCACGGCGCTGGACAAGGAAGGATGAACGGTATTTGGGAAGTTGTGGTTCCCTCACAGCACTCAACAAGGCGTGCAGGTTTTTTGCCTTTTCCTCTGCTTGTTGGACCACTGACCGGATCCTTGTCAAGGCGCTCCCCAACTCGTCGACATCGATCGGCTTAAGGAGGTAATCGACACCGCTCACCTTGAACGCTTTGATGGCGTAATCAGCATAAGCGGTCGTAAACACCACCGGTATGCGAACGCTGACCTGTTCAAAAACATCGAACGAATTCCCATCGGCCAAGTGAATGTCGAAAAATGCCAGCTCTGCATTATGCCCTGATTGGAAGTAGATGAATGCGTCTTCCACCGAGTCAATGACCCGATCAATCACAATGCTGCTGTCAACCTTCGAAAGCAAACTCTTCAAGTTGTCCGCTGCCGATTTTTCGTCTTCCAAGATCACGACCCTCATAACACGGGCAATTGTACGGTGAAATGTGTGTTGCCCTTGGAAATTTTGAGCTCCTTGCCCACCAACAACTTCACCCGAGAATTGAGGTTTGCCAATCCCGTATTCGTGCCCTCGAGGCGTCCAATCCGTTCTTGAAGAACATTCCGAAAGACCACCTCCTCACTGTTGCTGAAAATGTCAACCTCCAGCGGATTTTTGTCTGAAATTTCATTGTGCTTGATGGCGTTCTCCATGAGCACTTGTAGCGCAAAGATGGGCACTTGCTTCACGTGCATGGATTCGTGGATTTTGATGCGCACGATCAAGTTTTCCTTGTAACGGTGCTCCATTAAGTGGATGTAACTTTCCAAAATGCTCAGATCTTCTTTCACGGTTGTCCCATCCTGCCCCTTGTTCCGCAGCATGTGCCTGAAGAGGAAGGCCAACTTCTGAACGAACTGCTCAGCAGCCTGCTGGTCCTGACGAATCAAAAAACTTAATGTGTTCAACGAATTGAACAAAAAGTGCGGATTCATCTGATTCTTCAATGCGTCCATTTTGTTCTGGAGGCTGTTCTGCTTCAGCCGTTCTTTCTCCAGCGCATCAAACTTCGATTTCTCAACCAGGACGATGGCCTTGCTCAGCAATACAAGCAGCACCAAGAAAAAGAAGTACGTCAAGCCATTCACCAAGGGACTCAACGTCGCAGCATGGAAATCGTAAGCAAACACTTGAATCAGTTGGAACAACCCGAGCCAAACAATGAGAATCAACGCGTTTGCCGCTATTGAGATCACCAAACGCCGCGCCGCTGCGATTTTCAATGCCCAATCCATATTGAACTTGAGCACCGCCAATGAGAACCCAAAAAGAAGGAAGCCCCGAAGTGTCGTATCCAAAAGGTTGACTTCAATAACGCCATTCACAGCAGCGTCTGGCTTCCCATTCAACAGAAAAAGCACCCGAGGCGCACTGACCAAAAGCGAGAACGCTACTGAAATGAGGACAACAATCCGTGATTTCTTCATGTCACTGGGCAGGGGCTTTCGGGAATTGCTTCGATGGATACTTTGGAGGAAAAAAACGATTGGTCCTCCAAAGACTCAATCTTTTCAAGCGAATTGACCAAAAACCAACCTGAGATGGGTCTTTTCTCGTTGCGAAAAGATTGCTCCGGAAAAAGTTTCCCCCTGTTGAATAGAAAAACGGAAAACGTAAGGTCGGCTCTCAACGGTCGTTCGCTTTCAAGGAATCCACAAATTGCAGATGGCATTTTGATGATGGCGTTCGCGGGGCACTACTGACCCTTCTACTGGTTTCCCTAGTTCCACTGGTCACCCTAGTCTCCCTAGTCACCCTGGTCACACCTGGTCCCCCACGTATTCCCTCCCCCTCACGTCAAGGACGCGCGTCCGCTTCTTGAGGGTGCGGAGCAAGAGGAACAGAGCAGCAGCTCCAGCGAGCATGAACAGCCAGTGATCGCTGAGCAACGGCGTGGAAAAGTCAAATTGGGCTTGGCGCAAATTGTGGGCCGCCTCGATCATCGCAAAACTGACGAAGACAGCAAAGAAGCCGTTGTACTCCCGCTTGAGGACATTTCGGAGCGAAAAGGGCACGCCTGGTGCCGCCCAATTCGACAATTTCGGAACGAACGCAGGGGTGCGCGATGACCAATCCAAGTAGTCCTGTCCAAATTTTCGGCGCAAAAATGCCTCTTCAGCAAACATGATGCGCTCGTAGTACAGCCAAAACGTCAACGCGATGACCGCACTGAACCACCACGAGCCGGTGAAAAGCACAATGCCCATCCACATGAAAAAGTTGCCGAGATAGAGCGGGTGGCGCACCATGCCGTAGATGCCACGGGTGTTCAGGGTCTCAGCGACTTGGCCCTCAAAGGTGTTTCGTCCGGATGTTCCGCGTGGAGTGTAACCGATGGTGATGGCTCGGATGATTTGGCCCAAAAGGCTCACAACCAAGCAAGTGCCCCACCACTTCACCGATGTAAATGCAGGATCCGTGTTCCAGCCCAACAAAACAACGGGGAAAGCCGCCACAAACAAAGCAAGCGGGAGGAAACTCCGCCAGCGGAACAGCCAATTGCCGCTCTTTTCCAGTTCTTCGATCAGGGCCATGAGGTGAATTGAGAGCGCAAGTTACAGCAAAGCCGTGGCGTGGGATGCCATCAATCGTAGATGGGTTGATTCCAAACTTTGATTTCATCTGTCATCTCGACCCCCGAAAGGACCTCGGCGGTGATGCCATCCGAGAGGCCCAAGGTGACGGGCCTGCGTTCGTAGGATGCCTCTCCTGTTTTGACCTCCACAAACGGACCATCGTCGTCATACTGAAGAAGCAACTCGCTGATTGACATGGTATTGACTCTCTTGTCGAGGACGACGTCGGCATTGGCAGAGTATCCGGCACGCAGGAATTGGCCTGGTGCGAGGTCGACAGCCGCCTTGATTTCAAACTGGACCGCGCCATTGAGTTCCACGCCCTTCGGAGCGATGTACTCGAGTGTGGCGGGGATGGCCGAATTCTCAATCGCCCCGATCCGCAAGACCAAATCCATGCCCACAAACAACTTCTCCACCTCGCTCTCATCGATGTTGCCTTGGAAAATCAGGTCCTGCATGTCGGCCACCGTGGCGATGGTCGTGCCCTCGTTGAAATTGTTGGCCTCAATCACCGAATTGCCGCGCTTGATGGGCACGTCCAAGACCATCCCTCCGATGGTGGAGCGAATCAGGGTGTTGCTCACACCTTCATTTCTGGCCGTCACCCCATCGCGAATGATCCGAAGGTTGTCCTCCGCGGCGAGCAATTCCTCTTTCGCCGTGGCCAGGCTTGTGGCAAAAGACTGGAAATCCGCCGGGGATATGACACCATCCTGGAGCAATTCTGCATTCCGGTCATGATTTTGCTGGGCGTCTGATTGCGCAATCCGGGCACGTTGCACCCGTGACTCAGCATTGGAGAGGGCACTCATGTTGGGGACCACTGTGACCTCGGCAAGCACGTCCCCAGCACGAACGGTGTCGCCGGCTTCGACCCGGACCTCCCGAATGATTCCGGAGATGTTGGGTTTGATGAGGATCTCCTGGCGAGGTTGGACGGTGCCAGAGGCCATGGTTTTCAGGACAATGTCCGCCATTCTCGGGGTTTCCGTCTTGAAGGAAGCCGGAGCTGCCGTCTCCTTTTCCTTGAGAAAGAACAAAGTGTACACACCACCGGCCAATACAGCCGTCAGCGCAATCACCAGCGCGATTACAGATCCCTTTTTCATCCTGATTACTCGATTCGTATGGCCTCAACAGGTCGAATGGACACGGCGCGCAGTGCCGGTAAGATGCCAGCAAAGGCACCCATGACCATCATGACCAAGAGGGTTTGTGTCACAATTTCAAATGATACCTCGGGGTTTCGAAAGCTTCCCGTGTCGGGCATGTCCGCGACCATCGAGGCCACGCCTTCAATGAGCCAAATGCCAAAAATGGCACCCGTCAAACCTGCGAAAAACGTCAACAGCAATGTTTCTCCAATGATGCTGACGATGATTTCGCGAGGGGTCGCTCCCAATGCCCGGCGGATGCCCAATTCCTTCGTGCGTTCCTTCACCGTGATGAGCATGATGTTGATGATGCCAATCACGCCCGCCACCAAAGCCAAACCACCGAATACCAATGAGACCCAATGCAAGGCATCGAAAACCGATTCAATTTCCTCAAACTCCGTGGCCATCGACCACCAACCAAAGGCCCGCTCATCATCAGGATGCACTGACTTTCTGGCTTTCAAAAGGCTGACCACCTCGGCGGCTGCGGAATCGGCATGAACGGATTCATCAATCAACAGGCTGAGCCACCCCACTTGATCGCCACGGTGGAATGCACGGCCGAAGGTGCTGAAGGGCACAAAAATGCTGTTCGCCGCATCCTCGGCGTCTTCGCCTGTTTTGAAGGTTCCATACACCCCGACGACCATGAAGTTGACCCCATTGACTTGAACGGTTCCGCCCAAAACAGGTTCGTCAGACTCGAACAAAATGTCCCGGACCCTTTCGCCGATCACCGCCACCTTTCGTTCGCTGCTCAAGTCCCCCGCGTTCAAATACCGCCCGTCAAGCATCCGAATGGGCTCAATGTCTTGGTAACCGGGGATATCACCGTAAATGTTGAAGGCCCCGGACTTCATCCCGTGGGTCACGTTGTTCGCTCCGCGGTACCCACCGAGTTGGTTGCGTGGCGCCACCAAAGTGATGCTCTGCGCCTGGGTTCTGAGCCAAGCCACATCCGAGGTGTCGATCTCGAAATATCGGCCTTGTCGATATCCAGCATAGGGCATCGAGGTGCCTTGCGTCCAGAGAAACATGCTGTTCCGCGCCCGATCGCCCAAATCGGTTTTGACGCCATTTTCGAGCCCCGAGGAAGCCGCGACTGTGATCAAAATCATGAACAGGCCCCACCCCACGCCCAATCCAGAAAGGAAAGTGCGAAACGGATTGCGCAGGAACACCTGCATCAACTCCAGCCAACTGTCCCGATCGAATGTCCTCATGTCATTCGTCTTTCAAGGCTTCAACGGGTCGGATGCTCACAGCGCGCAGTGCGGGCCCCAAACCGCTCAAGGCGCCGGCCAAAATCAGAATGCCAAGTGCACTCAAAGTCAGATTGAAGTTGACCTCTGGGGATTGGAAAAACTCATGATCGGCATACGGAGCGATCCACTCCAACGTCCAAACCCCGAGAATCAATCCCAGCAATCCAGAAACGAACATCAAGGCCACGGACTCTTGGACAATCAGGGCAACAAGACCACCGGAAGTGGCCCCGATCGCCTTCCGAATGCCGATTTCCTTTGTCCGCTCCTTGACCACAATGGCCATGATGTTGGCCACACCCACCGCACCGGCGAGGAGTGTCATGATGCCGATGCCCCAAATGAACAGCCGGATGCCATCGAAGATGCTTTGGAATTGGGCGAAGTTCAAATTGTTGTTCCGCACCTGAACCGCTGATTCATCGTCCGGATGAACCCCCTTGCGCTCGCGAAGGAAAGTGGCGAGGGATTGGGTTTGGTCTTCTGTGGCGTCCAAATCCATCTCTCCTGTCGACAAGATCAGCTGATCCACAGGTTCGCCTGCCCGAAAATAAGATTGAACGGTGGTCAAGGGCAAATAAGCCACCTGGTTCTCCCATCGGCTGCCTGGATCATCAAAGGTGCCCACGACGCGGAACAACACGCCGCGCAGCCGGATGTAGCTGCCCACCGGCTCCACCCCCGTTCCTGCATAGAGTTCCTTTCGGATTTGCTCACCGATCACGGCCACCTTGCGCGCTTCTTGCACATCCCGTTCGGAGATGTAACGGCCGGAAGCCAGCACGGTCTGCTCGAGTTCGAGATGTCCAGGATCCACGCCGCGAATGGAAAAACTGCCCTCCTTGCCGTTTGCAGCGATGCGCGAGCCCCATAACGTCACTCGCCGGCTGTGGACGTCGGGTTCTGCTGCTTGAACTTTCAAGTCGGCAGCGTCCCGGTTGTCCATTTCAATGCTGCGGTTGGGCTGGTAGCCTTTGTAAGCAAGTTGTGTCCGGGAGGTGGAAATCCACAACGAATTTGTCGCGTCGTCTTGAAACTGCGCTTTGACCCCATTTTCCAGGCCGAAGCCCAGCCCCTGCATCACCACCAAAATGAAAATGCCCAACGCCACAGACAGTCCGGTCAAGGCGGTCCGCAGCGGGTTGCTCACAACGGTGTGAGCGATTTCCATCCACTTCTCCCGATCAAACATGGCCCGTGTCTCCCTCAATCCGGCCGTCTTTCAACCGAATGGTTCGATGACATGCGTCGGCGATTTCCTGTTCGTGGGTCACCACCACCATGGTCATGCCCTCCGCATTGAGCGACTTCAACAAGCCCATGACGTCTTCCGAAGTCACAGAATCCAACGCTCCAGTGGGCTCATCAGCCAAAATCACCCGAGGGTTCGCCACGAGCGCCCGTGCAATGGCCACGCGTTGCCGCTGCCCCCCGCTCATTTCGCTCGGCACGTGCAGGGCATGATCCGCCAATCCAACGCGCGTCAAAAGTTCCATGGCGCGCCGGTTTCTTTCCTTTCGCGGGACTTTCTGGTAGTACAACGGCAAGGCGACATTGTCCATCGCCGTCTTGAAATTGATCAAATTGAAGGACTGGAAGACGAATCCCAAAAATGTGCTGCGGTACCGTGCGGCCTGCCTCTCGGACAAACCCTTCATGTCCACTCCCCCGAGGGAATACCCCCCTTCCTCAAATCCATCCAGCAAACCCAAGACATTCAACAAGGTCGACTTCCCTGACCCCGAAGACCCCATGATCGCCACCAACTCTCCGTCGTCTACGGTTGCCGTGATTCCTTTGAGCACTTGCAGCTCCCGGGCTCCGTTGCGGTAGCTTTTGCGCAAGTTTGTCAATTCAATCATGCGGCGAAGATAACGCCTTGACAAAGAGTCACAGGCTTGTCATTCTCCCAAATCCTGTGAATCCATCCAAGCCCGAACCTCAGCCATCACAGGGGCGAGCCAGACGTCCTCGGCGTGAAACGGAACGCGCTGGCGAAGATTCTCTTGCAAGGCCAGCAACCGCGGGGCCATGCCAGTGGTGCCCCGAAGGTCCATCGCCGTCGACGCAGCCAGGCATTCAATCGACAGAACAAGCTCCGCATTTTCAAGCATTCGCCAAAGCTTCAAGGCGCTGTTTGCCCCCATGCTGACATGATCCTCTTGGCCGTTGGAGCTGTCGATGGTATCGGCTGCCGCAGGTGTGGTGAGCTGCTTGTTTTGGGAAACCAAACTCGCCGCGGTGTATTGCGGAATCATCAAGCCACTGTTGATGCCGGGATTGGGCGTGAGGAAGGCTGGCAAGCCTTGCCGACCGCTCATCAACTTGAAAATCCGTCGTTCGGAGATGCTGGCCCATTCGTGCACAGCCAATCCAAGCGCCTCGAGCGCCAAGGCCAAAGGCTGACCATGAAAGTTGCCCCCTGACAAAATCAGGTCTTCGTCCGGGAAAATCAACGGGTTGTCGGTGACAGCATTCAGTTCTGCCTCCAACACTTTCTCGACGTGAGCCAAAGTGTCCCGAGAGGCGCCATGAACCTGAGGCACGCATCGAAAACTGTAGGGATCTTGCACCTGTTCACGGGGCTCGGCTTGCTGGGCAGATTCGGCCAACCAATGGCGGACATTCCCAGCGACTGTCGCGGCTCCGGAAGCATTGCGAATGCGGTGGATGTGCGCGTTGAACGGCTCGGAGCGTCCATGCCAGGCCTCCAAGCTCCAAGCCGCCAATGCATCTGCCCAGTCCGCCAGCCGTGCTGCACGCCGCAGGCCCAGCAATCCATAGGACAGCATCAACTGCGTTCCGTTGATCAAAGCCAGCCCTTCCTTGGCGCCCAGGGTGAGGGGCCGGAGGCCGAGGCGGTCCAAGGCTTGGCCTGAAGGCATCCGCTCCCCTTTCAAGACCACTTCCCCTTCCCCGAGCAACGGCAAAACCAGGTGGGCCAACGGCGCCAAATCCCCACTTGCGCCCAAACTGCCCTGAGACGGCACAACCGGCAGCATGTCCGCATTGAGCATGTCGAGCAACCGCTGCAACGTGGCCGGAGCGACGCCGCTGTGGCCTTTGGAGAGTGAAAGGGATTTGGTCAACAACATCGCCCTCACCAAATCCGCGGGCACAGGCTCCCCCACCCCGCAGGCATGGCTGAGCAGAATCCGCCTTTGCAGCTCGCCCAAATCCGCCTTCGAAATCTCGGTCGAGGCCAAGTCCCCAAATCCGGTATTCACGCCATACACCGGCGCACCTCCCGCGTTCACGCGCTGGGCCAGGTATGCGTGACAACGCACCACCGCCGCTTGCGCATCTGCGTCGAGTTGCACTTCTGCCGCCCGATCCATCCAATCCCAGAAGGTTGAAACGTCGAGCCAATTCAAATTGATTGCTTGCTTCTCCACGGCGTCGAAGATAAGCCCACATCCTTCCTATCTTCGAGGCGCAAAACCGAAGCGCACACGCATGAAGATTCACAACGCGTGTCTGGGGTTGATGTTGAGCGTGTTGGCGCTCCCAGCCTTGGGCCAAATCCGGAACGTCGAGTTCGACGAATTCACCCTCAAAAATGGCTTGCACGTCATTCTGCATGAGGACCACTCCACCCCCATCGTCGCTGTCACGGTCATGTACCACGTGGGATCGAAGAACGAGGACACCACCCGAACAGGCATGGCGCACTTCTTCGAACACCTGTTGTTTGAAGGCTCCGAAAACATCGCTCGTGGCGAGTACGACTCCTATGTCGAAAACGCCGGCGGTGCCCTGAATGCGAACACAACGCAAGACCGAACGTTTTACTACGAATTGCTGCCCTCGAACCAGCTCGAATTGGGGCTTTGGCTGGAAAGCGAGCGCATGCTTCATGCCAAAATTGAGTCCATCGGCATCGAAACCCAGCGCGAAGTGGTGAAGGAAGAAAAGCGCCAGCGCTACGACAACCAACCTTACGGGCAATTGTTGCCCACCACCATGGAAGCCGTCTACAGCGAGCACCCCTACCGGTGGACGCCCATCGGTTCCCTCGACCACCTCAACGCCGCTTCGGACGAGGAATTCATGGATTTTTACAAAAAATTCTACGTCCCCAACAATGCGGTTCTTTCCATCGCAGGAGACATCGACCCGAAGCAGACAAAGAAATGGATCAAGCAATACTTTGAGGACATTCCGCGGGGTGCAGACATCGATCGCCCCTCGATTCAGGAACCCAAGCGGACGGTCGAATACCGGGATACGATTTTGGGCAAAGACGCCCTGCCGATGATTGTGCAAGCCTATCCGATTCCCGCACAGGGCACGCCAGATTACTACGCAGTCGAAATGCTCAACAAGGTCTTGTCGGGTGGCGAATCCAGCCGACTCAACCGCCGGGTCGTGGAGGAGGATCAGTTGGCCTTGTTTTGTGGAGCGTTCAGTTTCGGATTGGAAGATCCGGGGGTGACTTTGGCCTTTTCCATGGCGAACATGGGGGTGGATCCTGCAGCGGTAGAGCAAGCGATGAATGAAGAGGTGAACCGCATGAAGCGCGATTTGATTTCCAACCGGGAGTTGGAGAAGTTGAAAAACCAAATCGAGTCCGAGTTCATCCAATCCAACGCCTCCATGGCTGGCATTGCTGAATCCCTCGCGAATTACCACATGTATTTCGGCGATGCCGACTTGATCAACACGGAAATCGACCGGTACCTCGCCGTCACGAAAGAGGACATCCGGAAAGCCGCGCAGCAGTATTACAATGAGAACAGCCGCGTGACCCTTTACTTCCTCCAAGACCCTGAAGCTTCGAAGTGATGAATTCTCGCAACCTCTCCCCGATCGCCCTCTTGACGCTGGCGACTTTCTCCCTTTTGGGCATCAACAACAACACTTGGGCACAGGTCGATCGGTCCAAGGCCCCCGAACCCGGGCCCCAACCCGAAATCGCCATCGGTGATTACACGCTCCACACGCTGGACAATGGTTTGAAACTGATTGTCGTGGAAAACCACAGGTTGCCACGCATTTCTTGGAACCTCACCTTGGATGTGGATCCACCGTTGGAGGGGGACAAATCGGGCACAGCGTCATTCGCCGGTCAGCTCATGAAAAGCGGAACCGAAAAGCGCTCGAAGGCCCAAATCGACGAGGCCATTGACTTCATCGGTGCGCGCTTGAGCACTTCCGCGCAAGGGGCTTTCGCCTCGTCCCTGACAAAGCATGCCGATGTGGCCTTGGGACTGATGGCCGACGTGGTTTTGGGCGCCACTTTCCCGGAAGAGGAACTCGAAAAACTGCGCGCTCAAACGCTCAGCAACCTCGCCGCAAATGAGACCGACCCAGGAAGCATTTCGTCAAACTTGCGACGCCGGGTCATGTATGGCCCCGACCATCCTTATGGCGATGTAGACACGGAGGAGAGCATCAGCGCCATCACAAGAGAAGACCTCAAGTTGTACCATGAAACGTACTTCCGCCCGAATGTCGCCTACCTCGTTGTTGTGGGGGACATCACCCCAGATGATGCCTTGGCGAAAGTCAAGGAATTGTTTGGCCCCATGAAATGGAAGTCCCGTCCCGTGCCCAACCCCGTCATCCCCGTGCCGATGCGTCCGGACGGCAACCAAGTGGTGTTTGCCCATGTGCCGGGAGCGGTTCAGTCCGTGCTGCATTTGGTCCACACCGTCCGCTTGCAACCTGGTCACAACGATGTCGTGCCGGTCAGTGTCATGAACAGCATTCTCGGCGGCGGCGCTTTCAGTGGCCGCTTGATGCAAAACTTGCGCGAGGACAAGGCATTCACCTATGGAGCGCGTTGCAACATGAGTCCCGATGACCTGATCGGTTCATTCGACGCTTATGCGAATGTTCGAAACGAGGTGACCGACAGCGCGGTGGTGGAGTTTTTGTATGAAATCAAACGCATCACCGAAGAGCCTGTCGATGCCGAGACCGTCAAGAACACCATCACGAACATGACAGGCAGTTTTGCACGTTCCTTGGAGAGACCAGAAACCGTGGCACGCTTCGCCTTGAACATCGAGCGTTATGGCCTGTCGAAGGACTATTACAGGACCTACCTCGAACGGTTGGCGGCTGTCACCCCGGAGGATGTCCAACGGGTGGCCCAAGCGTACCTGCGCCCGGAGCAACTGCACATCACCGTCGCTGGCAACAAGGGCGAAGTTGCCGCGTCACTGGCCCGATTTGATGCGGACGGAGAAATCGATTTTTACGATGCCTTTGGTCGCAAGGCCTCCAACCTCGAAGCCGCTCCAGAGGGGATGACGGCTGCAGATGTTATTGAGGCGTACTATGAGGCGCGCGGGGGGGTGGCCCGATTTGAGAAATTGAAATCCCTC
>CBFIFE010000044.1:0-22732 GCA_965661765.1 uncultured Flavobacteriales bacterium | reverse complement strand
CCCCGGCATCGCCCCAGTCCTGCGCGGCTTGTTCCCGCTGATGTTGACGGGGGCACTGTGCGGCGTGTTGGCCCACCACCTGAGCGGCATCGGCGCCCACAAATGGAATGCCGGCACATCAGCGGCCGGCTTGCTGGCCTTGCTGCTCACCGCGCCCTTCACCATTGAAGAGTGGGGTGCAACGGGCGCTGCTGTGGCGGCGAGTTTCGCAGGCATTGTGCAGCTCGCCGGGTTGATTGTGGGCTTCCGCCGAACAACGAACGTCAGGCCAGCGCCGTGATGTCGGAGACCGCCGGCGGTCGCTGCCCCTCGAAGCCCTCTCCCACCCGCAGGCTTGCGGCGCGGCCCATGGCCAAGGCACGGCCCCGGACAGTGTCCAAGAACTCTGGCGTACTGATGGGGGTTTGCGGCGCTGCATTCGCATCCTCTCCGGGCGTGTGGAATTGAGAACCATAGGCCAGGATGGCCTGTTCCTTGACCGCTTCGTAACCCGAGATGTCCACCACAAAATCGGGGTCTCGCCAGCGATCCTGGATGAAATGCCAAACCGCACCTGGACGCCAGGCCTCTTGCGCTTCGCCAGTGTGTTTGTCGTGGGTCTCGATGCGCCGAAGGCCGCTCAGGAAACAAGCCCTCACGACCAATTCTGCCCCCCGGCCGTGGTCAGGGTGCCGGTCTGAGATGGCATTCGCCAAGACGGTGTCTGGACGCAACCGCCGCAAAACCTCGATCACCTGATGCAGGTGCGCCGCATCAACTTCGAAAAACCCATCGGCCATTTCCAGGTTTTCGCGGTGGGCGAGCCCGAGGATTTTTGCCGCTGCTGCGGCTTCTTGGAGGCGCAGCGCCGCTGAACCCCGCGTGCCCAGTTCACCTTGCGTCAAGTCAACGATTGCCGTTTTCTTTCCGGCAGCCGCGAGCTTGGCCAAGGTGCCTCCGGCCGACAATTCCACATCGTCTGGGTGGGCACCGAAAGCGCAGACATCCAATTTCATTCCCAACATGCTGCAAAATAACACCTTGTAAAAAGAAACTCATGCCCGATTTCTTGTGTTTTGAACAATTAAAAGCCGCATCTTGTTCCTCGATTATGACATCCGGTACCCCAACCACCCCTGCCCAAGGTCAGGCGCTCGTCATCGGCGCCGGTTTTGCAGGCATTGCCGCGGCCACAGCGATGGCCGACCGCGGCCTTGATGTGCACATCCTTGAACGCCATGACATCCCCGGCGGTCGTGCGCGGGTCTTTGAAGTCGATGGTTTTCGCTTCGACATGGGGCCCAGCTGGTATTGGATGCCTGATGTTTTTGAGAGTTACTTCCATCGCTACGGGGCCCAAGTCCACGAAGAGATGGATTTGCGGCGTTTGGACCCGAGTTACCAGGTCTACTTCGATGATGGGCCGCTGCAAATCCCGGCGGATTTCGAGGCGCAACAAGCGCTTTTTGAGTCGATTGAGGCAGGCGCAGGGGCGAATTTGGCCAAATTCATGGACGAAGCCCAACGCAAGTACGACATCGGCATGGGCTCCTTCGTGCAACGCACGGCGCACAGCGTCATGGAGTTTGCCCAATGGTCAACGCTCAAAGATGCGACACAGCTCACCCTGTTCACCTCGTTCTCCGACCACGCCCGCAAGTACTTCTCCCACCCCAAGCTGCTTCAGCTGATGGAATTTCCGGTGCTCTTCCTCGGTGCAAAGCCAGAGAAAACCCCGGCGCTGTACAGTTTGATGAACTACGCCGACAGCCGGTTGGGCACTTGGTACCCCATGGGGGGCATGCACGAAATCGTTCAAGCCATGGTCCGGGTGGCCCAACGGAAAGGCGTGAAGTTCCATTACGGCCAAGAGGTCAGCGAAATTTCCACCACAGGCGGAAAGGCCTCCGGCGTCCGACTGGCCAATGGCAGGACCTGGCAGGCCGATGTGGTCGTGGCAGCAGCGGACTATCACCATGTGGAGCAGCACTTGCTGCCCGAGCAATGGCGGCGCTACGATGCGGCCTACTGGGATCGCCGGACCATGTCGCCCAGCTCGCTGCTCTTTTACGTGGGCGTTTCTGCAGAGGTCCCGGGACTTTTGCACCATAACTTGTTCTTCGACAAACCGTTCGGCCCGCATGCTGCGACCATCTACGACAGCCAACGCTGGCCTGAGGACCCCCTCTTTTATGTGAGCGCACCGTCCAAAACAGACCCTGTGGTGGCACCGGAGGGGTGTGAGAATCTGTTCTTTTTGATTCCACTTGCCCCCGGTTTGCGCGATGAGCCCGGCATGCGGGACCGGTATTTCGACGAGATGTGCGAACGGCTCGCGGCCCACACAGGAATGGACATCCGGCCGCACATCACCTACAAGCGGAGTTTTGCCCACGAAGAGTTCGAATCGGATTACAACGCATTCAAGGGGAATGCCTATGGTTTGGCCAATACCCTGCGCCAAACCGCCTTCATGAAGCCCAAAATGCGAAGCAAACTGCCTGGCCTGTTCTTTGCCGGGCAGCTCACCACACCAGGGCCGGGCGTGCCCCCGAGCATCATCAGCGGCGAGGTCGCGGCGCGCGAGGCTGAGGCTTTTGTGAAAAAACAGGGGCCCAAGGCCCGAAGTGTTGAACCACAGGCCGCCTCGGTCGGTTAAACCATTTGTCATGACTGGAATGCTCCTTTACGACCGCGTTTGCAACGATTGCAGCGTCCGCACCACAAAAGCCTACAGCACCTCCTTTTCGATGGGCATCCGGTTTTTGAGCCCTTCACAAAGGGAACCCATCTATGCCATCTACGGTTTTGTTCGTTTTGCCGATGAAATCGTGGACACCTTTCACGACTTCAACAAGCGCGAACTCTTCGACCGGTTCAAGGCGGACACCTACCGCGCCATCGACGAGCGCATCAGCCTCAACCCCATCCTGCACGCCTTTCAACAAACGTACCATCGCTTCTCGATCGACCGGGAACATGTGGAGTTGTTCCTGCGCAGCATGGAATGGGACCTCGATCGGGAGGCTTATGACCGGCAAGGATTCGACGACTACATCGTGGGCTCCGCTGAGGTGGTGGGCCTGATGTGCCTGCGGGTGTTCGTCAACGGCGACGACGCCATGTACCAAGCCCTGGTTCCCTCTGCCCGAAGACTGGGCGCGGCTTTCCAGAAAATCAACTTCCTGCGCGACCTGCATGCCGATTTCGTGGAGATGGGGCGAACCTATTTCCCCGGGTTTGATTTGGCCCATTTCAATGACCAAACCAAATCCGACATCGAAGCCGAAATCCACGAGGACTTTCGCGCTGCTTACGAAGGCATCCTGCAGCTTCCGCGCAACAGCCGCCTCGGTGTCTACGTCGCTTACATTTACTACACCCGGCTTTTTGCCAAAATCCGGTCGTTGCCCAGCGAACGCATCCTCGAGGAGCGCATCCGCATTCCGAATGCTCGCAAGGCCACCCTGTTGATGAGCTCCTACCTCCGACACAGCCTCAATTTGATGTGATGATGGGGTGGGGGTGGTTGCTGTTGATGGTTTTGCCAATCGCTGGGTCCGAGCCTTGCGACCTCCAGGGGTACCGCCAGGCGTACCGCGAGGCTTGTGGAGACTTCAAAAACCGAGATGTTGTGGAGGGGTTTCTCGCCGACATGATCGCGGCGGTAGCGGATTGCCCCGAGGAGCCGATTGCCGCAGGCTACCAGGCGGCAGCGGGCCTGATGTCGGCGGGGTTGCCCTGGAATCCCATGGAGGCCCTGCAGCGGTTCAACGAATGGACACCGGTTCTCGAGGCGAGCATTGAAGCTGCGCCGGACAACCCCGACCTGCGGTTCTTGCGACTCGGCGTGCAAACAAATGTCCCTGCAATTGTTGGGTATCGTGGAGAAATTGAAGGAGATTTGGCCTTGATTCAAGCCGCCCTGCGCGAAGGTCATTGGCAGGATGCACCCGCCTTTGAAGCTTTTGTGGGCCAAACCCTGTCCGAACTTCAACCATGACCCCACCCGCTGACGCAAAAGTCCCCAAAGACCGCGAAGACCACGTCATTCTTGTCGATGCCGACGATGCGCCCATCGGCACCATGGAAAAAATGGAGGCGCATCGGCAGGGGCGGTTGCACCGGGCTTTCTCCATTTTTCTGTTCAACACTGCGGGTGAATTGTTGCTTCATCAGCGCGCCCTCTCGAAGTATCATTCCGGTGGCTTGTGGACGAACACCTGCTGCAGCCACCCGCGCGACGGCGAGACAGTGCTCGAGGCAGCCCACCGACGGCTGGAAGAAGAAATGGGGATGCAGGCGGAATTGCGTCCACAGTTTTCCTTCATCTACAAGCGCATGCTTGACCAGGGCTTGACAGAACACGAGTTCGATCACGTGTTGTTTGCCACCTCCGACGCGCCGCCCATCCCCAACCCCGATGAAGTCGCCAGCTACCGATACGCCACACTGGACGACATTGCCGTGGACATCGCCGCCCATCCAGACCAATACACGGAGTGGTTCAAAATTTGTTTTCACGAAGTCCAAGCCCGTCGGCGCGCATGACACATCACCAGAAGACACCCACGAACGCGGCGATTGTCGGCAGTGGGGTCGGGGGCCTGGCAACGGCCATTCGACTGGCGGCCCAAGGATGGGAAGTCGACGTGTTCGAGGCCGCCGATGGACCGGGCGGCAAATTGCGTGAACAATCCATCGACGGCTATCGCTTCGACCTCGGCCCCTCCCTCTTCACCTTGCCCGAACTGGTGATGGAACTCGACGCAATGGTGCGGGAGCGCCTCGGCCCCAAGGCCGCAGCCCAACTCCCCCCTTTCCGTTATCAAACCTTGGACCGCTCGACCCACTATTTTTGGGAAGACGGCACACGGCTCACGGCATGGTCCGACAACGTACGCTTTGCCGAAGAAGCCGCTGCCGCCACAGGCGTCGATGCAAAACTGGTGCTTCAACACCTCGCGGCCAGCAAGCGAAACTACGAGGGCACGCGCGGCGTTTTCCTGACCCAGCCGCTCGGCGATGTGTTCCGAAAAGGGCCGAAGGGCGGCTGGCGGCCGCTCCTCAAAGCCCTGACCCGACTGCCGCTCGTGGGCACGCTCCACGGGTTGAATGCACGGCGGTTGAAGGGGCATCCGGGTTTGGTCCAACTCTTTGACCGCTATGCCACTTACAACGGATCGGATCCCTTCCGCGCTCCAGCCATGCTCGACGTCATCCCGCATCTTGAGCACGGCATCGGCACGTTTTTTCCCGACGAAGGCATGTTCGGCATCACCCGCCACCTGCACCGCTTGGCTGAATCGCTCGGCGTGGCCTTCCACTTTCGGGAGCCCGTCGCACGGATTTTGCACGCACAAGGCGCGGTCATCGGCTTGGAAACGGCGGCTGGCAACCGACATCTCGCTGACGTTGTCGTCAGCAACGCCGACATCCACCCGACCTACCGCAAACTCCTCCCCGATCGGCCCGCCCCGGAGCGCATCCTGAGCCAAGAGCGTTCGACATCCGGCTTGATTTTCTACTGGGGCGTGCAGCGGTCTTTCCCCGAACTTCATCTTCACAACATCCTGTTCAGCAAGGATTACCGCGAGGAGTTTCGCCAAATCCAGCATCACGACACCCCCGGCGACGACCCGACGGTCTACATCAACATCACCTCCAAACTCCGACCCGCGGACGCGCCTGCCGGCCATGAAAATTGGTTCGTCCTGATCAACGTGGGTGCCAAGCCCGAGCGGTTCGACGACCCCGCATCCATCGACAGGGTGCGCGCACAGGTCATCGGCAAAATTGAGCGCACCCTCGGGCTCTCGTCGGGCGAATTCCAGCGCACCCTTGCGGTTGAGCGCACGCTCACGCCCAGAGACATTGACGAGCGGACGTCCTCCTGGCGGGGCGCGCTGTACGGCGCGAGTTCCAACTCGCCGTTTTCGGCATTTTTGCGCCACCGCAACCGCTCGAAAGACCTCAAGGGGCTCTATTTTTGCGGCGGCAGTGTTCACCCGGGCGGTGGCATCCCGCTGTGCCTGCTCAGTGGCGCCATCGCCGCCGAGTGCATCGCTGACGATTTTCAGCACCAGCAATCCGCCCGCGCATGAAGCCACTCAACGCATTCCGGTCGTCCCTCTTCGTTTTGATCGTTTTGCACGCGGTCGGCGCCATCGGTATTCTTGCTGGCTTCGCCCCTTTGCTGCTGCCCCTTTCCGCGGTGAACCTGCTCATCGCTGCCGCGATCTTGGTGGGCCTGAGCCGCAACCAATGGAGCGCTTGGTGGCTGCTGGCCCCCTTGGGCGGCTTCATCGCTGAAGTGGCTGGCGTCCAAACCGGCCTCCTTTTCGGCGCCTACAGTTATGGCTCCAGCCTTGGCCCGTGCATCGGCGGCGTTCCCCTGATGCTGGGCCCCTTGTGGCTCATGATGTTGTGGGGCAGCTGGTCGCTCATCCATCGGCTGAAGCTTCAGGCCAAACCCAAACTTCCCAACATTCTCCTCTCCGCCGCCATCATGACCGCCCTGGACGGGCTCATCGAGCCGGTCGCGATCCGTGCCGGTTGGTGGACGTGGCACAACGAAATGGGCACAGTGCCGTGGACGAATTACGCGAGTTGGTTTGGCGTCGCCGCCCTGCTGCTTTCTTTTGCGCCCGCCCCCAAACGCGACGAGGGAACATCCATCGCCTCTGCGTTGTTTTTGATATTCACAGTCTTTTTCACCTTGCTCAATTTGTTCCCATGGACCCCTTGACCATCAGCATCTTGCAATCCTCAGCGATTGTCCTCGCCACCTTCATCGGCATGGAAGGCGTGGCATGGCTGGCGCACAAATACTTGATGCACGGCTGGATGTGGTACTTTCACGAAGACCACCACAGCCACGGCCCCGGCTTCTTCGAAAAGAACGACGCATTCTTTCTGATTTTCGCCGTCCCGAGCGCCTACTGCTTCATCTCTGGGAGCATCGCTGGCGACTTTCGGTTTTGGATTGGGGTGGGCATTGCGCTGTATGGTTTGGCATATTTCCTGATCCACGACGTTTTCATCCACCAGCGATTTTCTTGGCTCAAACGCACGGACAATGTGTACTTCCGTGCAATCCGCAAGGCACACAAGGTCCACCACAAGCACCTGGGCAAGGAACACGGGGAGTGCTTCGGAATGCTTTTTGTCCCTCCGCGATACTTCCGCGAGGCGAAGGCTGCTGTGAAACGAAACCAATAACCAGGGAACCAGGGTGACCAGGGAGACCAGGGAACTAGGGAACTAGGGTGACCAGGGAACTAGGGTGACCAGGGAACCAGGGAACTAGGGAACCAGGACGACCAGGGAACGAGGGTGACCAGGGGGACCAGGGGAACGAGGGAGACGAGGGAGACCAAGGAGACCTGGACGACCAAAAATCGCACGTAGATTCAGTTTGGTATTTTCGCACCTGCACCGTCCCATCCACATTCCCCGTTCCCCTAGTCTCTTCGTTCCTTAGTCACCCTAGTCACCCTAGTCACCTTAGTCACCCCTAGTCATCATGCCTCTCTATTTGATCGTCAACCTTTTCGTTCTCCTGCCCACCCTCGCGCTGAGCTTTGACAAAAAAGTGCACTTCGTTGGGCTTTGGCGATCGTTTTGGCCGGCGAACTTGGCAGTGCTCGCAGCCTTCATTGCGTGGGATGTCGCCTTCACAAAGATGGGGGTCTGGGGGTTCAATCCGGATTACCTCATCGGGGTGGACATCCTGGGCTTGCCTGTGGAGGAGTGGATGTTTTTTGTGACGATTCCCTATGCCTGCACGTTCACGTATGCCACGCTGCGCGCCTACATCCGCCGGGATTTGCTGGGCAACCTGTCGCAGGCGATGACCTTTGTGGCGTGGGCGACATGCATTTGGCTGGCCGTGCGCTATTCGGGGCATCTGTACATTCAGTGGGCCGCGGGCTTGACCGCTGCTTGGTTGACCGCTGTGCTGGTGATGACACCAGCTTGGATGGGCCGCTTCTGGCTCGCTTACCTCGTGCTGTTGGTGCCCTTTGTGGCGTCGAATGGCGTTTTGACAGGCATCACGTTTTGGGACTATCCGTTGTTTTGGGCGCCGGAGTCTGGGGAAGTTTTGGACCAAATCGTTTGGTACAGCCCACTCCACAACACCGGGTGGCGAATTCTGGCGATGCCAGCTGATGATTTGGTCTACGGTTTTTTGTTGATCGGCCTCAACATTGCATTGATGGAGCGACTGGAGCGGCGTCACAAACTGAAGGCCGCGCGGACAGGTCGGTGATCGCTCAAACGTGTGGACATCGTCTCGAAGTCCGAGGGGGCTAGGGATGGAGAGTGCAGGATGTAGTCGATGCGAAGGCCTGGAAGCTTGCCGATGTAGGTGGCGCCAATGCCCGTTCCGGCGCTGGAGAAGGCATCGTCCAAGGCACAACGGAATTGGCCCAGCGCATAGGAAACCGGGCCATCGTTGAAGTCGCCGGCGACAATGACCGGGTAAGGGCTTTCTTCCACGGCCGCAGCAACGATCTCCGCCTGTTTCGAGCGCTGTTGCCATGAGGCGCTCAAGCGAGACCAAACCCGGGCCCGTTCCGCCGCATCGGGTCCTCGCCGAACGGCCTCGAGATCAGCGGGATCAAAACGATTGGAACTCAAGTGCACGTTGAATACGCGGATGGTGTCCTCGCCGTCGATGGCAATGTCCGTGGCAATGCAGGCGTTGCTTGGGTCCTCGTCGAACCAAATCTCTTCCTTCCCCACAATGGGGTGTTTGCTCAATGTCACCAGACCGTAGTGGTTGGATGGATCGCTTGCCGAACCGAAGTTTCTGTGCCATTCGTGAACCCCCGCGGCTGACCACAGTTGAGGCCGGGTCAAAAAGTCGATGCGGAGGTACGCCTCTTGAAGGCAGACGATGTCAGCGTCCGTGGTGCGGAGGGTGCCCAGGATTTGGTCTTTGACGTCCGAAGCTTCCAACCAGCCGTAACGATCAAACTGCCGCACGTTCCAAGTGACCACTTCCAACGTCTGGTCGATCGCCGCTTCCTGCTCCGGCCGCGGAGAAGCGACCGACATGCCCCCCACCGTTCGTTGCATCTCTGGAATCGCCCAAAGCGCGACAAGCACGGGCAGCAAAGATTGCCGCCACTTGCGGTGCAACAACCCGGCAACGAGCCCCGTCCAGAGCAACAACAACGACCATGGGAAGAGAAGTCCGAAGGGGGCGAGGTAGATGCATGCCGCGGGGCTGACCATTTGGGCGAGTTTGGCCAACACCACGCCCACCATCGCGGGCCAAACCAACAACGCCGTCCATCTGGCCCGGGATCTTCCCGTTGAACTTTGATGTTTCCGTTCGCGGGTCATCAGCCCTTGTTGGAGGCGTCAAAAAGGAACCGTTTCTCATCAGCCGTCAGGCTGTCGTAACCACGCTTGGAAATCTTGTCCAAAATGGCGTCCAACTTTTCCGCCCGAGCCTTCTTCTCTGCGTTGAAATCCTCATCGGACTTGGGCCGGGGTGGTGGAGCCTTGCGCCGATTGGCGGGACCCGTTTTGCGGCGATTGAACCAATTGGGTTTGGCCTTGGCATCTCCGCTCACCACCTTCATCCGGCCAAACCCACCACCGCTCTTCCCTCCAGAAAACAGCCAGTCCAAAAAACGCTCAAACCCTGCGCCCAGCTCGATGCCTTTCATGGATTGTCGGGCAAAAACGAAGCCATAAATCGCTCCCCCCAAGTGCGCCAAATTCCCCCCCGTGTTGTCCCCGTTGCTGAGGGCAAAATAATCCAGCAACACATAACCGATGGCCAAATACTTCAAAGGCACAGGTCCGACCAGAATCAAACGCACCCGTCGCTCCGGCTCGCGGGTAGCGGCTGCAATGAAGATCGCCATCACCGCGGCACTGGCGCCGAAGGCCCACCGGGCGGTTTGAAATGCGGGGAAAATGTTCGACGCCACCACGTACAGCGCAAAGCCCGCAAAACCCCCAAGCAGGTAAGTTGAAAGGAGCTTCCGTGCGCCAAACAGCCCCACAAACAAACTGCCCATCCACCACAACAGCAACATGTTCATGGCAACATGCCACACGTCGTTGTGCACAAACATGTGGGTCAGCACGCTCCACGGCCGCATGATCAAGCGGTCGAGCTGCCAAGTCGTGGCGAGCCCCAGGGCTTCGGCCCGTGAGAAATTGGCCAAATCCCCACCCCAACCCATCAGCAAAACCAATCGCAAAGTGGCCAACACCACAAAGACCCCCAGATTGACGTAAATCAACCGGATCAACATCCCTCCCCGCGCCCAAGACGCCTTCAAATCATCCAATACTGCCATGGCCAATCAATAGAAACTCCCGCGGTCCTTTTGCCACCGCTTCAACAAAAAGTAACCGAACAACATGCCCCCGAGGTGCGCAAAATGGGCCACGTGGTCATTGCCCCCATTTTGGAATGCCAGCAACAATTCGATGGCGCCATATCCGAAAACAAAATATTTTGCCTTGATGGGAATGGGCGGGAAGAGCAACATCAACCGGGTGTTCGGAAACAGCATGCCGAAGGCCAAAAGCAGGCCAAACACCGCCCCAGACGCCCCCACCACACGCCCGTATGTTCCTTCCAAGAACAACACGCGTTGCAATGGTGTCACCCCTCTGGGAATAAAAAGCTCCTCGGCTGGGAAAAAGGTACCAAAGTCGAGGTACAGGTTGTAGCCAATGACGAATTCATGCAAGACAAACCCCCCAAGCCCACTCACCAGATAGAAATTCAAAAAACGCTGTGGCCCCCACAACCTTTCCAACTGACTGCCAAACATGTACAAGGCGAACATGTTGAAAAAGATGTGGCCCAAGCCCCCATGCATGAACATGTGGGTGACAATCTGCCAAGGGCGAAAAAACGGAGATCCGGGGTAGGTCCCAGCAAACAACCGCGTGGCGTATTCATTGCCCATCACCATTGACCCGACAAAAAACAGGACATTGATGATGATCAGATTGCGGACGACATTGGGGGTCTGCTGTAGCATCATTGGAGTTTTTTGAGGATTTCTCCCTCGTCAAAGGTAGCAATGACAGCTCGGCCAAATGGGTCCAAACCTGGCGCCGAACAGCCAAAAAGTCCATCGACCAGATCGCCCATCTCCCGATTTGACAATCGCCTGCCTGGAGGAAACGCCATCATCCTGGCCATTCTCGCGGCCACCAGCTCCTCCCGGCTCACCTCATCCGGCGGCTCCAAGCCATCCTCCAGGATGGCCTCCACCAGTCCGGCCGCATCACCAGAAGCACCGGAAGGCACACCTGTCATCTCAATCCCCCCATCCGCCAGTCGAAACTCCAAACCAAACATCCCCAACACCTCACGACTCTCCTCGCACACGGCACGGTCTCCGTTGGGCAGTTCTACGAATTCTGGAAACAGCAATTGTTGGATCGTGACGGGGCGCTGGCCGGTTTGGATTTGGCGCACATAGGTCTCAAAAAGCACCCGCGTATGCGCCCTGTGCACATGAATCACCAGCAAACCTGAAGCCACGGGGGTGACGATGTACTTGCCATTCCATTGCATCACTGGGCGGCTGTCGCCCTCCAAGGCAAGCGGTCCATCCGCTTCGGCCGGCTCTGCGCCTGTCCAGCCATCCTCCGGACCAAAGGCCCGGGACGGCCGTTGCAGGGTGCTCGGCTTTTCACCCTCTGCAGGTTCGTACCTCATCCTGTGGCTTCCCGTGCCCCATCCCCCGCCGTGAACATCGGACGCAGCTTGCTCCAGCACTTGGGTCCATGCCCCTCGAGTTGCAGCATTCTCGCGACTTCCACGACCTGCCCCATGGCTCGTCCGAAAGGGGTTGTAGTCCTCATTGAAGGCCACCTGTGGCTGACGAATTTCGCCTTGAGGCGGCTGCTCACTGATGTTCAAGGAAGTCTCTTGATCGAATTCCAAAGCTGGTGCCACATTGTGCTTGCCCAACCCCCTTCTGACAGCAGGTCGCAACAAAGCAAATATGATCCGGTCCTCCTCAAACTTCACCTCCACCTTCGTCGGATGGATGTTCACATCCACTTTCGATGGGTCCACCTCCAAGAACAACACATACAAGGGATGGTGCTTGCCATCGAGCAAACCCTCGTAGGCACTTGCGATGGCCTTGTGCAGCAAACCATGCCGAATGAAGCGGTTGTTGACGAACAAAAACTGTTCGCCACGGGATTTTCTGGCAAATTCGGGCTTCCCCACAAAACCAGCTACCCGAACCGCATCCGTATCCTCTGAGACAGGGACGAGGCGCTCATCATACTTTGCCCCAAACACGGCCACCACCCGCTGGCGACGGGACCCTGGCGGCAGATCAAAAACGACGCTGCCGTTGTGTGTCAATCGAAAGGAAATGCCCTCGTGCGCGAGGGCAATCCTGGTGAATTCATCGATGATGTGGCGGAGCTCAACAGCATCGGATTTGAGAAAATTCCGCCTCGCCGGCACGTTGTAAAACAAATTCCGAACCGCGAAGGCGGTTCCCTCCTTCACGCCAGGATCAGGTTCAGGACTTCCCAGTTGCGAACCCTCCACGCACACGCGCGTGCCCAAGTCAGCACCTGACGGTCTCGTGCGCAACTCCACTTGGGCAATGGCAGCAATCGAGGCCAACGCCTCTCCCCGGAATCCTTTGGTCGACAAGGCAAACAAATCATCAGCCGATCGCAACTTGGAAGTGGCATGCCGCTCGAAACACAGCAGGGCATCCGCCTCGGTCATTCCCTTGCCATCATCGATGACTTGCACAAGCGTCCGGCCTGCATCTTTGACAATCACCTCGATGCGTCGCCCGCCGGCGTCCACCGCATTTTCCACAAGTTCCTTGACCACAGAAGCCGGACGCTGAATGACCTCACCTGCCGCGATTTGGTTCGCGACATGATCTGGAAGGCGAGAGATGATGTTGTTCGTTTTCGTCAAAATTTCACAGATTCCAGATTCAATTCTCACTTTGTTGTCCCTCCTCACCCCAGTCCCCCTCGTCACCCTAGCCCCCCTGGTCACCCTCGTCCCCTTGGTCCCCCCTGTTATTTCGCCTGCCTCAAAAAGTCCAAAACCCCTCCAAAATCACTCGCCTCCACCCACTTCAACCCCTCCCAGGCCGCAAAAACAAGCACGGCCGCAATGACCACTGCCCGAAACATTGAACGGCGGGCGTCCCGAATGCTCGCCAAGCGGCGTGCGCGGCGATCTTCGGTGGCGGAAGAAGTGGACGCACGCGATTTGCGAAAACGAATCTGGGCCGGTCCCTGTTCCGGCTCGACGCCAAGGACCTCCTGCTCAATGCGTTGTTTCCGCTCTTGCCATTCCCCCTTGACATCCGGCAGGTGCCGAGATTTGAACTCGAACCGCTTGGGGTCGGTTCGAACATTCCGGAACATGCTGCGCAAACGGGGGGCTTCCATGGGGAGGCGAAGGTAAGATTTGGCCTCCGGAAGTGGAAGTCAATCTCAAAGAGAAGCCTCAAAATTCGTCAACACCTCATCCACAGGTTTTCCACCAGGGTACCTGTCCAAAATCCGCCAAAGCACCCGCTCCACAGATGCATCAGGGCAAGATGCACCGCTGGTCAAGAGGATGGTCGGTGCCGCTGTTCCCTGTTCGCCCGGCTCTGGCCACGGATCCATCGTCTTGCGAATGGCGCCCGTCCGCCAGTCGCAATGCTGAACCTCGCCCGTGGGAAGAAACTCGAGCTCGTTGCGAATGAAAAACGTGGGCATCCGCTCCTCACAAAGCTCGACGAGATGGGAAGTGTTGGAACTGTTGTAACCACCGACGACCACTGCCAGATCGGCTTTGCCCGCCGCACCGTTCAAGGCACCAAGCGTGGCTTGCTGATTGTCGTTCGTGGCGTAACAGAGGGTGTCGCGGGTGTTCGCGAAGCCCGTCGCATCGGGCATGGCATCGCGGATAACGTCGCTGATGGCCTGCGTTTCCGTGGCCAGCATGGTGGTCTGATTGACCACGCCGATGCGTTTCAGGTCGCGCTCAGGATCGAATTCGGGGGTGTGCCTGTCAGCAGAGAAGCTGTCGCCAAACCCAGACCACTCCCTTTCCCCCCGCAAAAACGCAGCCAGCACCAGGGCCTCCTCCATGTCCTTGATCACCAAGGCATGGCCCTTCCCAGCCGCATGGCTGAACGTCGCACGGGTCTCCTCGTGGGTGGGCTTGCCATGAATGACAGTGGTGTACGACTCTGCAGCAAGCGACGCTGAGCGCTTCCAAACTTTTTCAACGAACGGGCAAGTCGTATTGTACTTCGCAACGTCGACACCGATGTCGGCGAGCTGCTGTTCGATGTCCAACGTCGTCCCGAAGGCAGGAACAATCACCACATCCTCAGGTCGCAAAGTGGACATCGGGGTCATGATGCGTCCTGAAGTGTCCATCAAGAATTGGACACCCCGACTTTCGAGATCATCGTTCACTTCCGGGTTGTGAATCATCTGAGAGAGCAGAAAAATGCGCTTGCCCGGGTTTTCTGCAATCGCACGATAGGCAATCTCAATGGCATTCTCCACACCAAAACAAAAACCAAAATGCCTCGCCATCATGATTTTCACCACACCGAAGTCGAGCAAGGTGGGGCTGAAGTCACGCTTTCGGGCGTCGCGGGCCTTGCGGACGGCCTTCACACGGGAGATGATCGGGCTGCGATAGAAGTCTGGAATGTCGAAGGTGCGCATGGAGCAAATTTGGGCCAAATCCGGCGAAACTTCTTCCCCGCATTTCGCGTAAAGGTCGTCATGTTTTTGCGTTTAACTGCCCTCACCCTGCTGATGTTCGCCAGCGCGATCAGCAGCATTGTCATCTGAATCCTTCCCTTGGCGAGGCAGCTGCTTGCGATGTTGAGCGAAGGCCTCGGCCAATGGGTCCGACCACAAATCAGGCGATCGCCGGGCCACGCGCTGCAAGCGCCGCTGCACACGTCGAACCTTGGGCGCATCGGCCGGATGCCGCAACGCCTCCAGCGCCAACATCTGAACCAAAGGACGCGCCAATGACGGTTCGACCTGAAGTTCTGGCCAGGAGGCGGTCTCCACACGGATTGTGACGGTTGCACTTTCAGCGATCCACCGCAATGTCAAAGCGTCGATCGCTGCCGTGCGTTCGACACATTCTTCCACGCCGACCCACGAACGCCATTGGAGTGCAGACGCCACCCACTGCTCATGAGGCTCACCACCCTCAGGCCAGTTCGGCGCACCCCAGCAAGTCAGGCAGGTCAAGCAAAGCGTCGGCCACGTCATGTCAAGCGATGGAATGGGTGGCTTCAACAAAACGAATGCCCATGGCCGCCAGACCCGGCAACAACTTCTCCTGATAGACGGCAGCAAAAGGCGCTTCGACCCCCGTGCGACCGAACCCATCTTTCAACATCACTTCGGCCGCCAAAACCAAAGGAAACCCAACGGTATCGCTCATGGCTGTGAATTGGTTGTCGCGCCCTTCCATCCTCAAGGTGGCAATGGTCTCAAAGGTTTGGCCGTTCTGCTCGTAACGCAACCGATGCCACATCACGATCATGTCGCGGTCCTCCGGTTCGAGCTTCCATTTCCGTTCAATCAAATCTTGCAAGACCTCAGCGGGTGTCCCCGAAAGCCGATCGGGTCCTGATCCATCGTCAAACAAACCGAGCCATTCCAATGGGGCCAAGTCTTCTGTTGTGCAGCCCGAAACGTGTTGGACGGCATCGGGAAGGGGCATGGATTTGGTCTCAGCAGGCAAGAACGTGCGCATCCAAGTGGACCAAGAGGTGCCTTCCGGCCACACAAGCCGCGCATCATCCCGCACACACCCCAACATCACCAAAACATTCCATGCGCCGCAGAAACCTTCGCCGCGGAGCGTGCCACGGATAAGGGTGTCAACGCCCGGCAAATCGTACAGTTCGGCATACGCGAGGGAATCGCGATTGGGATAACCTTCGAACACCATGCCCTCCACTTCCACGCGCCGAGCGCCTTGAAATGCACGGTGGGGCGGCACCATGCGGTTGCGTCCGCCGTCCCGAAAAGTTGCTGACCCGCCCTGCCCTGCCAAGACGACATTGCGGGGGTTCCAACTGACCTTATAGTGCCAGGGGTTTGTATCCGATTCCGGAGCCACCAAACCACCACAATAGCTCTCGAATTCGGTGATCCGGCCGCCCGATGCGCGGACATCGGACATCATCTTGACCGCCGAGAGGTGATCGATGCCTGGATCGAGCCCCAATTCATTGAGGACAAGCACGCCCTTCTCCTTCGCCGCAGCGTCGAGCGCCAACATTTCTGGAGACAAGTAACTGGGCGTCAACACAGGAACGCCTGAGGCAATGGCCGCCGCCGCCACCTGCGGATGGAGAAATGCAGGAACCATGGAAATGACCAAATCCGCGCTCGCAATCTCCGCGTCGCGTCCTGCAATGTCATTCGAATGAAGCGTGAATGCACGCGCATGAGGCCGTCCGCCGCATTTCCGCTGCGCAAGATCTCCATCCAAATCACCCACCACGACCTGCCACCCGCCAGCGGGCGCACGTTGTATCATCTCCTCAATCAAGGACGAACTCGAGCGGCCAGCGCCCAGGATCAAAACGGTCTTTCGGTCTTGCATTGGATTCATTGCCCTTTGCGGTTTTTTTGTTCTTGCAACCCGGCAAGGTACAAACCACTTTGGGGTTTGTTGCGGGGATGAAATGCAAAAGGGGCACGAAATTTGGTCTGTCCGAAATAACTTGCAGCCCAAATTGCGCCACATTTTTCTGCCATGAAAACACAACTGATTGCCCTGTCGTTTCTCGCCACATCTGCAGCACTGTTCGGCCAAGCCGAAGTGGAGTTCTTTTCCGAAATGGGGGAAACCTTCACCGTTTATTTGAACCAACAGCCTCAAAACGAAGCGCCTGCATCCCGGATTTCTGTTTCCGACATCGATGCCGGCTTCTATCATTTGCGGGTGGATTTCGAAGATCCTTCGTTGGCAGATTTTGCCAAGAACAACTTGGGCATTGAGGCCGGAAAGCGCTCTGTATATATGGTGAAGATGACCCGAAAAGGCGATTACACCGCACGATTCCACAGCTTCGTGGAGCTGCAAGGTCAAGATGCATCTGCTCAATCCAGTGCACCACCGGCTTCCTCGAGCCCCACCATCCACACTTCCTCGGCCCGCGCTTCAAGCAGTGATGGGACTGCAGGAGGACAAGTCAACACTGAGACGGTGAGCATGAAGGTCTCCATGGGCAACGCCTTGGGCGCCATGGGCAATGCGCTCGGTGAAGCCGCGAACAACCTCACCATGGATGTGACCATCACTGAGACGAGCTCTTCATCCTCGAGCAGCAGCTGGGGCGATTCGCAAGGCACGGCATCCGTCAGCGGTTCGAACCCCGGTTTGGCCACACAACAAACCCAAGCCATGTCCAGCCTGGACTTCGAAGACTACCTTCGCGCCATTGCCCAAAAAACCTTCGAAGACGCCAAACTCAGCACAGCACAAGCCCCTTTGCGTTCTCAATTCCTCACCGCGGCGCAAATTGCCCAGGTCATGCGGGCTTTCACTTTTGAAGACACGCGGATTGCCTTCGCTATTTTTGCCCACGACCGCTGCGTCGATCCAGGCAACTATTACAAAACCTACGATGCTTTGGAATTCGAATTGAGCATCGAAGAAATCGAGGAGGCCATCGGTCAATGATGTGATTTGGTCCATTTTGAACTTGAAACCCAAGCCCATGTACCCCGCAATTGTTCGTCAAATTTCCTGGAAATTCATTGTGGCTTTCGCGGTGAGCTTGCCATTGTTTCTCGTCGGATGCAATGGGGCGAAAGCGCTGGCAAAACGAGCTTTCAAGTTCGAAGAAGCAGGCCAATTCGAAGCCGCTGCCAACACCTATTACACAGCGGTTTTGAAGGACAGAACCAACGCTGATGCCACGGCGGGCCTCCAGCGAACTGGGCAATGGGTTCTCGACGACAAGCTGCAATCCTTTCAGGTGGCAGTGACCACGCGCAACCGGGCCGGTGCCGTCTCTGCGTACGAATCTGCCGACGCCTATTTCGAAAAAATCAAATCCGCAGGGGTGGCTTTGAATTTCCCCGAGTCTTACCGGCAACAATTCTCTGAGGTCAGAGATGCACATGTCAGTGATTTGTACAATGATGGCCTTCAAGCGATGGAACAAGAGCGTTTCGACGCAGCGCTCAGTGCGTTCGAAGAGGTCCTCCGGCTGAATCCGAATTACCAAGACGCCTCGCAACTCGCAGATGCCGCCTACTGCGAACCGCGCTACCGCAAAGGCAGCGCCGCCTTGGACAGTGAACGGTTCCGAACCGCCCTGTCGGCCTTCGATGAAGTGATGGGCCGCGACAAGGGGTACAAAGAAGTTGCCCAATTGCGCAGCGAAGCGTTGAAAAATGGCATGTACACCATCGCGATGATTGGGTTTGTGAATGGTTCGAGTCGTCCGAATTTGGAAAACAAATTCAGGTCGTATGTCCAGCAAGAATTGGCCAAATCCACCGATCCATTTCTCAAAATTGTCGACCGCGAGAACCAAGACCTGATCCTCCAAGAACAACAAATGGCCCTGAGTGGGGTGCTCGACGAGTCGAGTGCTGTTGAGGTAGGCGGGCTGCTGGGTGCAAAGGCGCTCTTGAAGGGCACCGTCGTGGCTTGTGAGGTGGCGACGAGCGAACTGACCCGACGGCGCAAACAAGGGTTTGAGTCCTATCAGGTGGAGCGGGTGAACAGCGAGGGCAAGAAATATTTCGAGACGCTGTACCGGGGCGTGGAGTACATGGAATTCGAGCAGAGCCGAGATGTAGAGGTTCAATTCAATTTGGTCTTGATTTCCTTGAAAACGGGCGAAACGCTGGCATCGGAAATCATCACAGCCCGAGAAAACGACCTCGTGCGCTACATCAAATACAGCGGCAACGCCCGCAACCTCTACCCCAGTTCGATGTCCGGGAACGTTGTCCGCGGTGGGCGCGGTGAAATTCAGGCGCTCCTTGGCGCCCGTCAGGCTTTGACGCAAGAGTCCTCCATGGTCAATGATGCGGTATCTGATGCTGCAACTGCGATTCGGAAAGAGGTGGAACAACAAATGCAAACCCTCGTGCCTTGATGATTCAACGCATTCGTCTCCTCGCCATCGCTGCGCTTGCCGTTGTGTCCCTTTGGGGATGCGGGGGGTCGAAGGATTTGGTCTCCTCGACACCCGAATGGGTGCTCGAATTGCCGATGGACCCCTCCGCCTACCTCGGCATTGCATCAGCGCCCAAGGCCAGTTTTCCGGGTCGGGCGATGGAGGTGGCAAAAGAACGCGCCCTCGGCGATTTGGCGAGAACAATCGGTGTGAAGGTGGAGACATCCTCGTCCATCAACACCCTGCAACAAAACGAATGGGTTCAATCGAGTTTCCGAGAGCAATCGAAAAGTTCAAGCGCAGAAGACCTCGAAGGGTATGAGCTCGTGGCCACATTCGAAAGCGAAACAGAGGCATGGGCTTACTACCGGCTGAACCGGCTGAAGTGGTCGCGCATTGTCAGCGATCGGAAGGCTGCGGCCACCCAGGTGGCATTGGGCTTCTTTGAATCTGCGCAAGCAGCAGAGGAAGCAGGGGATGTCATTGCAGCTGTGGACCGCTACCTCCGGGGGATGGAGGCGTTGAACAAGTATTGGGGCGAACTCAATGAAGGCCAAACCCAAGACGGCCGCACCCTCTCCGTCGACCGAGCTTGCCTCGATGGCATCACCCGAATTGTCGGCAGCCTCCGACTCGAACCTTCGGAAACCTCACTGGCGGTGGACTTCACGACCGGCTTCAAAAGCACCTTGACCGTCCAAGCGTTTTCCCAGCGAGGTGCCGTGGCCAACCTGCCCCTGAAATTCCAGTACCAACGGGGCACTTGGCCTCGGGTGGGCGATGCCGTGACCAATGCCGACGGCCTCGCCGACATCGCCATCCACGGACTCGAGCCGCAATTGAACCAATCCGAGGTGGTCGTGAACATCAGCTTCGCCGACGCTTTGATGGCAGGCGATGCCGAACACCTGCCCGGCGCGCGGACCCTGCTCGAGGGGTTGCCTTTGCCCGAACTTCGCATCCCCATTGCCATTGAGCGTCCCCTGGTGTTCATCGAGGCGAGAGAGTCGCTGTTCGGTTCTCCCGTGGGGGAGAATCGGCTCGGCATCGCGGATGCCGTAGCTGAGGTGCTGCACGAACAGCACATGGGTGTCACCCAAACCGAGGCCGAGGCCGACCTGATCATTGAAATTGTGGCAGACACCGAGAAGGCCGGCTCTGGCAATGGATTTCATACGGCCTATCTGAACGCGCGCGTCCATGTCCTGGATGCCCGGACTGGCGACTTGGTCCTGCAAAAGAACCTCGACCGTGTGAAAGGGGTTCAGTTGGACTGGGACGGCGCAGGCCGAGCGGCCTACGACAAGGCGAGCCGCGAAATCAAGGGACGCTTCATTTCCGATTTGATCGCGTCCTTGTATCGTTGACGAACCGACGTGGTTGACGGAACTGGATTTGGCACGATTTTCGATTCAAAACTTTTCACTTACTTACCCCACCGAAACACTTTCAACATGAAAAACAACCTGATCACTGGAACCTTCGTTCTCGCGGGCTTTGCCCTTGGTTTTGCTGGCTGCAAAGACAAGGAAGCCGCTGTCACTTCTACGCCTGTGACCCGAGGAGAAGTAGAAATTGTGGAGTTTTGTTCTGGCCCAGAATATTTGACAAACGGCGAATACTTCCGTGCATCGGCCACTGGCACCAGCCCTCAGCGTGAAATTGCGAAAAAGATTGCGCGGCAAAACGCCGAGAGTGCCCTCGCCCGTTCCATCGAATTCACCGTGGAGGCGGTGGCCGAAAACCAAGCCACCCAATTGGGCTACAACACCACCGAGGAGGCCACCAGCAAATTCAATGAATTGAGCCGAACCATCGTGAACAAAAAAATCAATGGAGCGGTCACCATTTGCCAGAAGCTCACCCAAACACCTGAAGGCAAGTACATTTCTTACATCGCTGTTGAATTGAGCGGTCAGGAAATCGCCGACGAATACGTCAACAGCTTGCAGAGCGAGGAACGCATCCGCGCGGAGTACAACTACGACCAGTTCAAAGAGACGTTCGAAAACGTCATGGAGAGCTACCGACAGTAAGCCCGCCATCCTGCTGCGGGATGCAAGGGACCGGAACCCATTGGATTTTGTCCAGGGGTTTCGGTTTTTTTTGTTCCCCCTTTTCTTGCCCACCTGATTGCCCCCCTCCCTTCAGGCGTCTTCCCACACTGCGCCTCCTTCCTGCCGAGCTGGGTGGACCCGTCGGTATGCCGCCACAAGCGAGCACCAATTCGCCAACAATTGATGTCCGTCGGGCGTCAGCACCGATTCAGGGTGGAACTGCACAGCTGCGATGGGCAACGTCCGATGCGCCAAGGCCATGGGCAAACCCGATTCGTTGCGCGCTGTAATGAGGAGAACTTCCGGAAAATCCTCCTCGTCCACGACCCAACTGTGGTAGTGCCCCACCTGCATCGGGCTTGACAGTCCAGTGAAGATGCCCTTGCCTTCAAAGGCGGTCAAGGCCGTGGCCTGCCCATGAAGCACAGCATCGAGGTTCCTGAGGGTGGCCCCGAAGTGTTCAGCAATGCCTTGCATGCCCAAACACACACCGAGCAACGGCACCTTGTGCGCCGCCACCACGGGGATGACTTGCATCATGCGACCTGCGTCCATCGGCAAACCCGGGCCAGGCGACAAGACGACGCCATCGTAGCGAGGAACAGCAGCAGGCACCACAGCATCATTTCGATGCACATCCACCTGAACGCCAGGAACCCGCTCCAGGTCATGGTGGAGATTCCAAGTGAAGCTGTCGTAATTGTCGAGCAACAAAATTCTCACGGGCGCGAAGATCGGGGATTTCTGCCTACTTTGGGGCGCATGTCGAAGCCCATTTCTTCCGCTTCCGCCGCTGCGCCGGTGGCCGCTTACAGTCAGGCGGTTGCTGCTGGGAATTTGGTGTTTGTCTCAGGCCAAATCCCGCTCAACCCCGCCTCCCATCACCTCGTCGACGAGACGATCGAGGCGGCAACCCGCCAAAGTTTGTCCAACGTTCGCCGCATTCTTGAAGAGGCCGGGCTGGGCCTTGACGATGTGGTCAAAGCGACGGTTTTTCTGATCGATTCCGGGGACTATGCTGGGATGGATGCCACGTACCGGGATGTGATGCCCCAGCCATTCCCAGCACGAGAGGCTGTTTTCGTGGCTGGCCTCCCAAAGGGCGCACGTGTTGAAATCTCGGTCATTGCGCACCGGGAGGGTTGAAAATCCGATGGTAAATTTGGCTCAATGCTTTTTCAAAAACTGATTTCCTATCTGAACCCTGCGCCATTTTTCCGACGGAAGGAGAATGACGAGACGTCCAACATCAACCTCCGAATGATGCACGGGGTGAACCGGTTGAGCATCTTCATGTTCCTTTTCTGTGTGGTGGTGATGGTCATCCGTTGGGCAACGCGGTGACCAGGGGGAGACGAGGGTGACTAGGGTGACTAGGGGGACTAGGGGGGAAGGGAGACTAGGGTGACGAGGGAGACGAGGGTGACCAGGGGGACCAGGGGGACCAGGGGGACCAGGGGGACCAGGGGGAGACGAGGGGGACCAGGGGGACCAGGGAGACCAGGGAGACCAGGGGGAGACGAGGGTGGGGTT
>CBFIFE010000043.1:0-23397 GCA_965661765.1 uncultured Flavobacteriales bacterium | reverse complement strand
CCACACTCGGGTAAGCTGCGTAATCGAGCATCGCCTGGGCTGGTTGAGGATTCGAAGGGCCAGGGGCACTGATGGGGCCAGCAGGTGTGAGGAGCGACATATTCGCACTGTTCCCCGAGCCAGAGGCTGGCTGCAATGCGTTCATCGGTCCGAGGTGGTTCGGCGGGCCCGGTGGGGCAGGCGTGTCATCGAGGACGGCAGGCTCGAAGGCCCATGGTTCTCCGATGTGCGAGAGGGTCAAGCAGAAAATGCCGATTTCGTCCGGCTTTCGCCCCGCTTATGCCGCCTCGGTCCGCTTTTGCATCTCGCCATGAAGATGGCCCTGAATGCTGCTGAGCCGCCGATGAAGATTGCGATAATGTTCCGTCGCTTCATCTCGCAATTCCACATTCAAAGGGTCACTGAAGATTTCTGTGAGGTAGGGCATTGAGGCCAAATCAAACCCACTCTCCGCCGCAATCGCCACGACGCGGTGGGGGAGCAGGTGATCGTTGAGGCCGACTGCCACGTTGATGGTGGACAGCACGGCGCCAGGCTCGCTGTCCTCCCAGGCGGTACCTACAATCCTTGCGCAGTACGCCGTGGCCATGTCCTCTGGGCGGATGCCCATTCCCAATCCGTCCTGGTGTCCGCTGGGCAAAATGAAGTCCCCCTTGTGAACTGTGCCCGTCACGCGAACCGGCACTTGGCCCATAAACGCCACACGCGCGAATTCGTTTTCCGATTCAGAATCGGGCATCGCACCGACGACTGTGGGGTTCGTGGACACCACCATGAACTTGTCGTCGGTGGGGAATTGCTTGGAAATGACACCGGCCCGCATGCCGACAACTTCGCCGGGGACGAGGGTTTCGGCGGAGTTGGATTTGGCCAACCACTCCGCATAATCAGCCCCCACGCTCTCAAAAGCAATCCCTCCATCGCCCACACCTGACCCTGTCCAACCCGCAGTTCCATAAACATGCAGGCCAAGGGAAATGCCGTCGACCACCACATCCGACCACTTCACCAACACCGCCGGCCTGTCGGTGATTCCCGGCGGTAGGAAGCACAACCATTGCGTTGCATGAAAAACTGAGCCGCCCGCCCGCCCGAGTCCCGCAAAATCCCGCTGCTTCAGCTATTTTTGCAGCCTGTGAACAGGAACCCCATGATTGACATTACCCTGCCCGACGGCTCCGTCCGCCAAGTAGCACCCGGAACGACCGCCCTGGACATCGCCACGAGCATCAGCGAAGGCCTCGCCAGGAACGTGTTGGCCGCCGAGGTCAACGGCGAAGTCCGCGATCCCCAGCGCCCCATTGAGGAAAACGCTGCGTTGAAGCTCCTCACCTGGCGCGACGACGCGGGCAAGCAAACCATGTGGCACAGTTCGGCCCACCTGCTGGCCGAGGCGCTCGAGGCGCTGTACCCTGGGGTGAAGTTTTGGGTCGGGCCGCCGCTGGAGAACGGGTTCTACTACGACGTGGATTTCGGGGAGCACACCTTCACCGACAAGGACTTTGCGGCGGTGGAAAAGAAGATGCTGGATTTGGCCAAATCCAAGTCCCCCTTCACCCGCACCACCATGTCCAAGGCAGAAGCCACGGCCTACTTCGCGGAGAAGGGCGACGAGTACAAACTCGACTTGCTCGAAGGCCTCGAAGATGGGACCATCACCTTTTATACGCAGGGCAACTTCACCGATCTCTGCCGCGGACCACACATCCCGCACACGGGCTTCATCAAGGCGGCGAAGGTCATGTCCATCGCCGGCGCCTACTGGAAGGGCGACGAAAAGAACAAGCAACTCACGCGTGTCTATGGCGTGACCTTCCCGAAAAAGTCGGAGCTCAATGAGTACCTCGAGCTGCTGGAGCAGGCCCGCGCCCGCGACCACCGCAAACTCGGCAAGGAGATGGACCTCTTTCACTTCAGTGAGAAGGTGGGGCAGGGGTTGCCGCTTTGGCTCCCCAAGGGGGCTGACCTCCGCATGCGCCTCGAAGCCTTCCTCAAGGAGGCCCAGCGCAGGGCCGGTTACCAGCCCGTCATCACGCCCCACATCGGCAACAAGGACCTGTACGTCACCTCCGGTCACTATGCCAAGTACGGGGAGGACAGCTTCCAGCCCATCCACACCCCGAACGAAGGGGAGGAGTACCTGCTGAAGCCCATGAACTGTCCCCACCATTGCGAAATCTTCAAGGCGCGGCCTCGGAGCTACCGCGACCTGCCGGTGCGCTTCGCTGAGTTCGGAACCGTCTACCGCTACGAGCAGTCCGGTGAACTCCACGGCCTCACCCGCGTCCGGGGCTTCACCCAAGACGACGCGCACATCTTCTGCACAGTCGATCAAGTAAAAGAGGAGGTGGGCAAGGTCATCGACCTCGTTCTGTACATTTTCCGCACGCTGGATTTCCAAAACTTCCAGGCCCAAGTCAGCCTCCGCGACCCCGACAACCCGTCGAAGTACATCGGCTCGACCGACAACTGGGACGCGGCCGAGAAGGCCATCGCCGAAGTGGCGGCCGAAAAGGGCCTCGATACAGTCGTCGAGCTCGGCGAAGCGGCCTTTTACGGTCCGAAGCTCGACTTCATGGTTCGGGATGCCATCGGCCGCAAGTGGCAACTCGGCACGGTTCAGATCGATTACAACCTGCCCGAGCGGTTCGAGCTCGAGTACGTCGGTGCGGACAACGCCAAGCATCGGCCGGTCATGATTCACCGCGCACCTTTCGGCTCGATGGAGCGTTTCGTGGCCATCCTCATCGAACATTGCGCAGGCAAGTTCCCGCTCTGGTTGACCCCCGAACAGGTGAAAATCCTGCCGATTTCCGATCGTTTCAACGAATATGCAGAGGGGGTTTTAAAAGTCCTTGAAAATCACGATATTCGCGCCCTCGTTGACGACCGCTCTGAGAAGGTGGGCAAGAAGATTCGCGATGCCGAGTTGGAAAAAGTGCCTTACATGCTCATCGTGGGAGAAGACGAGGCTGCTCAGGGAACCGTCGCCGTGCGAAAGCAAGGCGCTGGAGACCAAGGCAGTATGAGCGTTGAAGCTTTCGCCCAGTCCATTGACGAGGAGATTGCAGAGATGCTCCGACAGAATTGATTGTTCCACGAAAACACCATTTGTTATAGCTATTCGCAGAAAAAAGAAGCCCTTCCGGGGAAGGGTTCGCCAGGAAGATCCTCATCGGATCAACGAAAAAATCATGGTGGACGTAGTCCGAGTGGTTGGAGAAAATGTTGAGCCCGCGGTCTTGTCCACGCCCGATGCCCTGAAGTTGGCAAAGGAATTGGAACTCGACCTGGTCGAAATTTCACCCAAGGCGGATCCTCCGGTTTGTCGCATCGTCGAGTACAAAAAGTTCCTCTACGACCAGAAAAAGAAGCAGAAGGAAATCAAGGCGAAGCAGCAAAAGGTCACCGTGAAGGAGATTCGTTTTGGGCCCAACACCGACGATCATGACTTCCAGTTCAAGCTGAAGCATGCTCGAAAGTTCCTCGAAGAGGGGTCGAAGCTCAAAGCTTATGTCTTTTTCCGCGGACGGACCATCGTCTTCAAGGAACGTGGAGAAATCCTGTTGTTGAAATTTGCGCAGGAACTCGAAGATGTGGGCATCGTCGAGCAACTGCCGAAACTCGAAGGGAAGCGCATGACCATCATGTTCAACCCGAAGAAGAAATAAGTCTCAAATCACTCATCCTTAAACAAAAAATCAGAGGCCATGCCGAAGATGAAAACCAAAGCAAGCGCCAAGAAGCGCTTCAAGTTTACTGGATCGGGAAAGATCAAGCGGAAGCACGCCTTCAAGAGTCACATCTTGACGAAGAAGGGCACGAAGCAGAAGCGCAACTTGACCCACGCCACAACCGTCGACAAGGCGGACGTTGCGGGCATCAAGAAGCAGCTCTGCGCGTAAGCGCCCCGCCCAACGATTTTTTTTCGGTTCTTTCAAAAGTTTCACCCGGCTTGAGGTTCGTGCAAGTCACCAGTTGCTCAAAACAACACGCAGCACCTGGGCGCCTCCAGCCAAAAACACAACTTGAACAATGCCACGTTCAAACAACGCAGTTGCATCCAGGGCCCGTCGCAAGAAGGTCCTGAAGATGGCCAAGGGCTACTACGGTGCCCGCAAAAACGTCTGGACGGTCGCCAAAAACGCGGTCGAAAAAGGCCTCCTCTACTCTTACATCGGACGGAAGCAGCGCAAGCGCCAGTTCCGTTCCTTGTGGATTCAGCGGATCAACGCTGGCGCCCGTCAGCACGGAATGTCGTACAGCGAGTTCATGGGCAAGCTGACCAAATCCGGCATCACCCTCAACCGCAAGGTCCTCGCCGACCTCGCCATGAACCACCCAGACGCCTTCAAGGCCGTGGTGGACAAGGTGAAGTGAGGAGGAACCGGTTGACCAGGGAGAGACTAGGGAACTAGGAGAAACTAGGGAGACCAGGGAACTGGGGTCCTGCGAGCCGCGGACGTTCGAATGACGAAGTTTGAAAATCCGGAGATTCGAGTTCAACTCGGGGCTCCGGATTTTTGTTTGTCTTGCAGAATTGTTCGCGAGCAGACAGCGAAGAGGCGCGTCGAGTGCAGCACTTGCCTTCCGCTTCTTTCGATCCGGCACCTGACCAGAAAGGCCACCCGGCCCGCCGATTTCTTGGCATTCGTTTCCTCGTCCTCGTTCCTTGCCTCCCTCGTTTCTGGGTTTCCCTGGTCTCCTTGGTTCCTTACCTCCTTCGTTCCTTGGTCTCCCTAGTCTCCCTGGTCTTCCTGGTTCCTTGCCTCCCTCGTTCCTTGGTTCCTTACCTCCCTGGTCACCCTGGTCACCCTAGTCACCTTGGTCTCCCTAGTCCCCCTAGTTCTCCCTAGTCCCTCAGTTATTCATCGTTCAAAACGCGCTCCTTCGCCATCGCCGCACTCGTGTAATCCGGCTGGAGGCGAAGCGCCTCGTTGTAGTCCGCCAGGGCCGAATCGGTTTGGTTCATGCTCTCTCGCGCCAAACCCCGGTTGTAGAAAGCCTGGTGGTAGTAGGGAAGACGTTCGATGGCCTCGGTGAACCAGTGGTTTGCACTGTCGTAAGACTGGAAATATTCGAGGAAAATGAAGCCTTGGTTGTAGGCCGCAGTCGCGTTCTGCGGGTCGATGGCGAGCATGTCTTTGTAGAGGGACAAGGCCTCGTCGTATCGGCCGGCGTCTTGAAGGAAGATGGCCAAATTGTAAATGGGTTCGACCGACCCAGGTTCGATCTCGCGGGCAGAACGGTAGTATTCCTCGGCGATCGGGTTGCCGCGCTCGGCGTGAAAGATGCCGAGGGTGATGAAGCCGTCGAAGAATTCGGGATTGACCTCAACTGCCGTGGCGTAGGAACTGGCAGCCTTGTCGTCGGCGCCGGTCTCCTCGTAGATTTTTCCCTTCATCCAGTAGGCCTCGTGCAACTGGTCATCGATGCGGAGGGCATCGTTGAGGTAGGTGAACGCCTCCTCGTACTGGCGAAGGTGGATGGCAAATTCGGCGCGGCGAAGTCGGCAGGCCGTGGTGCTGGGAACGGCAGCGATGCAAGCATCGAGGTGTTCCAAGCAAGGTTCAAAGGCCTGCATGGCGTAGAGGAGATCGCTCTTGCGCTCCCATGCAGGGGCGAACGCAGAATCGGCCGCAATGGCCAAGTTGAAATCGGCCAGTGCCTGCTTCGGCTGTCCATGTTCAATGTACCACATGGCCCGATTCTGGTAAGCATCCGGAGAGGATGGCGCCGCGAGAATGGCCGCATTGAGCGCATCGAGCGCTGTGCTGTCACTTTGCTCGCGCGCGACCGCCTGTTCGGTCGGGATGGGGGATGGGGCAGTGTTGTCGGCGCAGCCGGAAAGGCCCAACACGACACCGAACCCCATACAACCCAAAGCCACCGCCACCCACGAGCCGAAGGGCCGGTGGGTGGGGTGGGTGGTTTGGGTTGCAATTCCTGAACCGGCCGGGGTAGGGCCGAGGGGAAGTTGCTGTTGTGTCATGCTTCGAGCAGCGGTTCCGCTTCTTCGGGCTTTCCGGTCGAAATGCCCTTGATTTTGCCCTCGAGCTCTTCGAACAACTCGGGGTTGTCCTCGATCAAGTTGCGGACCGCGTCGCGGCCCTGCCCCAATTTTGTGTCGCCGTAGCTGAACCAGGAGCCGGACTTCTTGATGATGCCCATTTCCACGCCGAGGTCGATGATTTCGCCGGATTTGGAGATGCCACGGCCGTACAGAATGTCGAATTCTGCCTTTCGGAACGGCGGAGCGACCTTGTTCTTGACGATTTTCACCTTCGTGCGGTTGCCCAAGATGTTGTCGCCATCCTTGATTTGCGAAGAACGACGAATGTCCACGCGCACGGAAGAGTAGAACTTCAGTGCATTGCCACCCGTTGTGGTCTCTGGATTGCCGAACATCACACCGATTTTCTCGCGCAACTGGTTGATGAAGATGCAGCAACAGCCCGTCTTGCTGATGGAACCCGTGAGTTTCCGGAGGGCCTTGGACATCAACCGGGCTTGCAAGCCGACGGACGAGTCGGACATTTCCCCCTCAATCTCCGCGCGTGGGGTCAAGGCCGCCACGGAGTCGATGACAATCAAGTCGATCGCGCCGGAACGGATCAAATTGTCTGCGATTTCGAGGGCCTGCTCGCCGTTGTCCGGTTGAGAGATCAACAGGTTCTCGGTGTCCACACCGAGGTTTTCTGCGTAGAACTTGTCAAACGCGTGCTCTGCATCGATGATCGCGCAGATGCCACCGAGCTTCTGCGCCTCGGCAATGGCGTGAATGGCCAGGGTGGTCTTGCCCGAAGATTCCGGTCCGTAGATCTCCACGACCCGCCCACGCGGGAAGCCATTGATGCCCAAGGCCAAATCCAACGTCAACGACCCCGACGGAATCGCATCAATCGCCTCAATCGCATCATCCCCCAACTTCATCACGGCGCCCTTGCCGTAAGTCTTGTCCAAGCGGTCCAGTGTCATCTGGAGTGCTTTCATTTTTTGCGTATCCTCTGCCATGATTGTGAATTTTCAACGAAGATATCGGTCGCAGTCCGTAACCTATTTGCGGAGTGGACCGAAATTTGTCAACGACCGCCCAAAATTTGTGGATGTCACGCGAACAGGGCCAAAACCTCGGCGGCGTGGTCCTTTGTTTTGGGCTTGAGGATGGTGTGGGCGATTTGGCCTTGCGCATCGATCAAGAAGGTCGTGCGATGCGTTCCCTCGTACTCGCGGCCCATGAATTTCTTGAGCCCCCACACGCCAAACGCCTTGTGGACGGCCAGATCCTCGTCGGCGAGCAGGTCGATTTTCAGGTCGTGCTTGTCGGTGAACTTGACGTGCTTCGCGACGGGGTCGGGGCTCACGCCGAGCACGGCAATGCCGGCTGCTTCGAGGGCGTCAAAATGTTCGGTGAGGTTGCAGGCCTGTGCCGTGCAGCCGGGGGTCATGTCTTTCGGGTAGAAGTAGAGGGCGAGCTTGCGGCCGGCGTAGTCGCTGAGGCTGCGGAGGCTGCCGTCTTGGATGGGGCCGCTGAAGGCTGGGGCGGCTGTTCCTGCCGTGAGGGGGGATGCTTGTAGGGGCATGTGTGGGTGGGTTTGGTCAGTGAAAGAAGGCGAAAGAAAGGGAACAAACCAAACCCGGTTCCTGTTCGCTTTTCCGATGCGACCATCCTAACTTGCACGGAGCAACATGGGGGACAAAGCAGCAAGGGGAGAACGATTTGTGGATGTGGCGGTGCCGCTGGCGATGCCGCTGGCGCTGACGTACGCGGTGCCATGGGAGGAGGAGGCGTCGTGCGCGCCGGGGGTGCGGGTGTTGGTGCAGGTGGGTGCGCGGAAGCAATACACGGGCGTGGTGCTGCGGTTGCACGACCGGCCACCGGCGGTGGGCAAGGTGCGAACCATCGAATCGGTGATTGATGATGAGCCGGTGGTCTCCGCGTCGCTGTTGGCGACTTGGGCGTTCATTGCCGGACATTATATGTGCACGCTCGGGGAGGTGATGGCGGCTTCGCTGCCGGCCGGGTTGAAGTTGGCGAGTGCGACGCGGATTCGGCGGCATCCGGATGTGTTGGAGGGGCCGGCGGACGACCGGTTGCGGGTGGTCTGGGAAGCGCTCGGGGTGCGGGAGGCGATGGGGCTTCGGGATTTGGCCTCGATGCTGGATGTCAAACATCCCCAGCGATTGCTCAATCAACTTCTGGAGGGGGGCTGGGTGATCACGGAAGAGGAGCTCGATGAGCGCTACAAACCCAAGATGGAGACTTGGGTGCGGTTGCATCCTGATTTTGTGGACAATGACGCGTTGCTGAATGCGTTTCTGGACGACAGGCGGGCGCTCAAGCAGGTTCAACTCGTCATGGGCTACTTGTCGCTGGCGGAAGATTTGGGCGGGGCGGTGCGGCGAAAACAGTTGCTGGCGAAGACGGATGTGTCGGCGGGGGTCTTGAAGGCGGTGGAGGCCAAAGGCGTGCTGACGTCGTTTGAAGAGCCTTTGGAACCTGTGGTCGGAAAGGGAGGGGCTTTGTCGCGGGCGCCGCTGCCGACGTTGAGTCCGGCGCAGGACCGCGCGCTGTCCGAAATCCGGGCCGCAGCGCCTTTGCCGGCTTTGTTGCACGGTGTGACGGGGTCGGGAAAAACGGAGGTTTACACCCACTTGATCGCCGATGCGTTGGAAAGGGGCGAGCAGGTGCTGTTCTTGGTGCCGGAGATCGCCTTGACGGCCCAGTTGATTCAGCGTTTGGCGGTGCATTTCGGCGGTTTTTTGTCGGTGTACCACAGCCGTTTCAACACGCGGGAACGAACGGACACTTGGTTTGAGGTGCTTCGCCAGGGGCGCCGAAGTGGGGGGGGCGGTGCCCAGCACGGGGGACGATTGGTGGTGGGGCCGCGGTCGGCGCTCATGCTGCCCTTCACGAACCTGGGCCTGGTGATTGTCGATGAGGAACACGAGCCGAGCTTCAAGCAACACGACCCCGCGCCCCGCTACCATGCGCGGGACGTGACGATGTGGTTGGGCGCAAAGCACGGGGTGCGGGTGGTGCTGGGCAGTGCGACGCCTTCGGTGGAATCGGTTTGGCTGGCGCAGCAGGGACGGGTGAAGCATGTGGGCCTGACAGAGCGCTACGGGGGCGTGATGCTGCCCGAGATTCTCTGCGCAGACCTGCGCAAGGCCCACAAGCAGCGGGCGATGTCGGGCCCTTTCAGCCGGGATTTGTTGCTGGCCATGGAGGAGACGTTGAAAGAGCAGCGGCAGGTGATTTTGTTCATCAATCGCCGGGGATTTGCGCCGGTGTGGATGTGCGAAGGGTGCGCGTATGTGTCCGAATGCGAGCGTTGCGATGTGCCTTTGACCCAACACAAATGGAAAGATCAACTCGACTGCCACCATTGCGGCTATCACATCCCTGTGCCACGGGTGTGCCCGTCTTGCGGCGGGACAACATTGGGCCCGAAGGGGGCTGGCACGGAGCGGGTGGTGGAGGATTTGGCCCAATACCTGCCGCAAGCCCGCGTGGCGCGGATGGACCTCGACACGACCCGCAGCAAAAATGCGCACAGCCGCTTGGTCGAGGCGTTTGGGCAACGGCAATTCGATGTGTTGGTGGGGACGCAGATGGTGACGAAGGGGTTGGACTTTGCCCATGTGGGGCTGGTCGGGGTGTTGAGTGCCGACCGGCTGCTGAACCACGCGGACTTTCGGTCTTTTGAACGGGCTTATGCCATGTTGACACAGGTGGCCGGCCGCTCGGGCCGCTCGGGTGCGCGCGGCAAGGTCATTTTGCAGACGTTCAGCCCGGATCACTGGGTGCTGGACAAGGTCATGCGGCACGATTTTTCAGGGCTCGTGGAGCAGGAGTTGCGGGACCGGCGGGAGAGCTTGTACCCGCCGTACGCGCGGCTGATTCGAATTGTGTTGCGACACACGGACGCCCAGCGGTTGACGCAATCCGCTGACGCCTTGGCGACGATGTTGCGCGCGGCTGTGGGCTTGGAGCGGGTGATCGGTCCGGAAGTGCCGCCGATTGCCAGGATCAATGACTTGTACCACAGGGTGCTGTTGCTCAAATTTGAGCGAAAGGCTGTGCCCGCCAAATACAAGCCGGTGATTCAACAGGTGCTCACGCAGTTTTCGACGACAGACAAGTGGAAGCGAATTCGGGTGACAGTGGACGTCGATCCGGTGTGACCCCATGAGATTCGGCCTTACTGCCTCACTGCTTCGGTGATCGCGCCTTCTCAGCGCATGGCGGGGTGAAGCACGACTCGGCAGCCGCTGGGGTCAGTGAGAATCCAGCGGGTGTGTTGGGCGCCCTCAGGAAAGGTCCACGTGGCTGGAAAGTTGCGGATGACGCGGTCCTCGGTGGAGAGGGTGCGGCCAGCGGCGTCGATTGCGACGGCCTGCCAAACCCCAGCATGACCCGACGCGATGCGGCAGTTCGACGGGGCTTCCAAGCTGGCGGCGCAGGTTGTCGACGCTGCGACCGGCTTCACCAGGGCAGAGGCTGAGAAGTTGTGGAGCGTCAGGGTTTGGTTTCCGGAATTCGCCACCCCCAACACCCCTTCCGACGGGGCGAAGGAAATGTCAGCCGGGGAAGACAAGCCCGAATTCACCACCGTTTCCGCCGAGGCAAAATTGTCCGAGTAGCGCGTGATGCGGGCCGGCGACCACGAACTGACGTAAAACGTGCCGCTGCCATCGCCATCGATGCCATCGAGGTTGCCAAGGCCGGTGTTGTCGACCACTGTGCTGACTTCGCCGCTGTTCACATCCACGGCATGGATGTCAGCTGCGCCGCCCCAACACACAAACAACAGCCGCTCGTTGCCGGCATCCCAGGTGACGCCGTTCGGGGTGCAGGGGGTGTTGGGCACCAGGGTGCTGACGACCATGTTGGCCGGGTCGGTCACGTCGACCCTGTGGATGCGCTGGCCGGAAAAGTCACTGACAAAAATCTCGCCGGCTCGGCTGCCCATGCCGTTGAGGAAGGATGCGCCAGCGATGGAGGTGGACCCCAAAAAAGCAGCCGTTGTCGCGTCGTATGCGCGAATGGTGCTGCCACTGGCGGTGAACAATTGGCCACCGATGACCTCCATGCCATGGGAGCCCTGTGCGTCGCCGAAATAGCTCCAAGTCACGCCATCGGATGTGGAGAGCAAGTTGGAGCCGTTGGAAACCAACCACTCGCCGGTTTCGGGGTTCCATTCTGCGGCTTCGATGTTCGTCGGGGATTGGCTCAAGGAGAGCACGGGCAGCAGCAAACCTGCGAGGATGGGCAAAAATCGGTTCATGCCGCGCAAGATAGTGCGTGTGCTGTTCGGCTGGCGAACGAGTGCTCGGCGAACGAGTGCTCGGCGTTCAGTGCTGAGCGTTCAGCGCTCAGCTTCGGTGTTGCCGGACGTGTGAGGCGCGCCGGTGGGCGCGGTGGACGGGTCGGCAGGGGAGTGGTTGACGTACAACCGGGCCATTCCCGCCCAAAAAACCGTGAACACCACCGCCGCCACCAGGCCATACACGACAAACATCTGGGGCTCAGCCATGTCCTCGGGCGGTGGGGGAGAGGTGAATGCGGATTGTTCGATGCCGTTCATCACGGCCCATGTTCGCCGCCACATCATTTGCATCAGGCGGTAGCTGCCGTAGCCGACAACCGGCGCGAGGACGAGCCAAGCCTGGAACCAGGGTTCGTAGTGGGTGCGCCAGCGGTTCATGAGGGCTCGGTGTTGTGGGGGGTGCGCGCACCGAAAATCGAACTGCCGACCCGGATCATGGTCGTCCCCTCCTCGAGGGCAATCCGCCAATCCCCGCTCATGCCCATCGACAGGGTGTCGAACTGCGGACGGCCGGGGGCCAGTCGATCATAAAGCGCGCGAAGCCCTCGGAATTCTTGGCCGATTTGGCGTTCGTTGTCCGTGAAGGTGGCCATGCCCATCAGGCCGCGCACCACCACGCCGTCCAGGGCCTCGAGTGCCCCGCTGTCGAGCCATCGCTCACACTCGTCGTGGGACAAGCCAAATTTGGCCTCCTCCTCCGCAATGTGCACCTGCAAAAGCGCTTGCACCGGCTCCTGGCGCAAGTTTTCCACCATGGCCTCCGCCGCCCGGCGCTGGACCTCATCCAACAAACGCTCGCTGTCGATGGCATGGATCCAAGCCACATGCGGCATGAGCAGCTTGACCTTGTTCCGTTGCAGGTGTCCAATGGCATGCCAAACAAAGTCGCCCGCAAGCCCCTCTGCCTTCCGCACGAGCTCTGGGACGCGGTTTTCGCCGAAGTGCCGCTGGTCGGCGTCGTGGTAGGCCTCTTCGAGCATGGCCTCGGGTTTGGTTTTGCTGACCGCAATGAGCGTGACTTCCGGCGGAAGTTCAGCGCGGATGCTGAGGATGCGTTGGCGGATGGATTCCATGGGCAGGGGGCATTGTGGCAAGACGGCAGGAATTGAAGCGCCGGGTCTCAGAGTTCATAAACAAACAAACCGCTGCGAAGTTTGGGCTCAATCCAAGTGCTTTTCGGCGGGAAGGTGCCGCCGGCGTCGGAGATGGCTTTCAGCTGGTCGGTGCCGACGGGGTGCATCGCCCAGCCACACCGGTCGTCGTCCCCGCGCAGCACCTGCCGGTGCAGGTCCGCCAAACCATCGGGGCCCGCCACATAACTCAGGCGCTTGTCCGTTCGCGGTTGGGTGATGCCGAAAATCGGACCGAGCACATGGTCGCCCAGCCGGTCGGCGTCGGTGATTTCGATGTTGTTGTCGGCAAACGTCACCGCCCACACGCCCGTCCTGTGCACGAGGTGGACGACCCCAAGGGCGGCAGGGGCCTCCACAAAAGCGGCGTCAGGCCCTGCGATTTGGTCCACTTGGGCGACGGCGGGAGCGGCTTCGAGCCGATCCAACAACGCGGGCAGCGTCATGCCCATTGGGCGAACCAACCGGTGAAACCCGCGAATCAGCAAGTCCCTTTCCGGCAAAATCATGGTGAGCAAGCCCTGCTTCGCAGGTTCATCGGGATGCGCATCGGCGAGGCGCAAGCTGCTCGCGGCCCGGTGGTGGCCATCGGCAAGGTAGAGGCATTCGGTCCGCGACAGCTCTTGGGCAAGGGCTGCGGCCTGCGTTTCGTTCACCCACCAAACCGTGTGACGCACCCTGTCTGTCGTCGTGAAGTCCAAATCAGGGGCCAAAAACGTGATGGCATCCACCATGGAGTCCACTTGGGCCTCGCCGGCATGGCCGGTCGGGCGAGCCGCGAGGATGGGCTCCGCATGGCACCCCACCGTGGCGAGGTATTCGGCAAACAGCGATTCCCGTTCCTCCAGGGTGGACTCATGCAACTTCAATCGGCCATGCCTCAGTCCCTCGAGCTCCATGACCGCAATGATGCCGGTGAAGATGGATTCCTCGGTGGTTTGGCGGTAAACGGCCAGCCCCATGCCCTCCGAATCGACCAGCCAGTTGCGCTTTCGAAATGCCTCATAGGCCTGACGCACCTCGGCGAAGTACGCCGGGGTCCCGGCCTGCAGCCCCTTCTCTTGCGCGGCTTCGGGATTGATGACGTGCAAGTAGGAGTAGGGGTTGCGGTCGAGCTTGTCCTGCAGCTCCTGTGCTTCGTAAGAAAGGTAGGAGCGCGTCGCCACGATGTGGGCCTTGTCCCGCGGGGGATGCACGCGGCGGAAGGTCCGCAGCCAATGCTTGTTGCCGCCGCCGGTCAAGCCGTTGCGGTTTCGTTGAGGTTCGCCACAATCTCGGCGATTTCCAAGCCGATGCGGTCCTGCGCCTCCTGCGTGGCGGCGCCCGTGTGCGGGGTCAAGGCAATGCGGGGGTGGCAACACAGGTCTTCCCGTGGGGCCGGCTCACCGACAAACACGTCAAGCGCTGCCGCGCGAACCTTGCCCGCATCGAGCGCTGCGATCAATGCATCTTCGTCCACGACGCCCCCTCGGGCAGCGTTGACGAGGAGAACGCCGTCCTTCATTTGGCCGAAGGCCTCGGCATCCACCACCGCCCGGCCATCCGCCTGCGCAGGAACATGCAAACTGATGGCATCTGCCTTCGCAAAGGCCTCCTGCAGCGTCACCAGCGGCACTTCCACCAGCGCAGAAGCCCCATTGCCCAAGGCGACGGGCACTTCCGCAGCGCCTGTCTCTCGGTCAACAGCCACCACATCCATGCCACATCCCAAGGCGTATCCCGCGAGGGACCGACCGATGCGGCCGAAGCCCACGATGGCCAGCGTTTTGCCCCGCAATTCGGTGCCCTTCCCGTACGCCTTTTTCAGGGCTTTGAAGTTCGACGCGCCTTCCACGGGCATTTTTCGGTTGCTGTCGTGCAGGAAGCGGCTGAGCGAGAACAAATGCCCCATGACCAGCTCTGCGACGCTCTGAGAACTCGAGGCTGGCGTGTTGGACACCACGACCCCTTTGCTGCGGGCGTAATCGACATCGATGTTGTCCATGCCGACCCCGCCGCGAATGACGAATTTGAGGTGAGGACAGGCATCGATGAGGTCTTCGCGCACCTTGGTTGCACTGCGCACGAGCAGGCCATCGATTTGCTCCCCTTCGATGTAGGAGGCCAAATCCGCCTGCCCCACCGTCTCCGTCAACACCTCATGTCCGTCCGCCTCGAGCGCTGCTTGTCCGGCCGCGCTGATGCCGTCGTTTGCCAAAATTCTCATAGCTCCTTTCGTTTGTTCGATTCTACGGGTCAACCTTTTGTCCGCTCCAACTCCGCCATCACCTCCACCAGCACTTCCACGCTCTCCAACGGCAGTGCGTTGTACATCGAGGCCCGGTAGCCCCCGACGCTCCGGTGCCCCTTGAGCCCCGAGATCCCGGCGCCAGTCCACATTTCGTTGAACGCGCCCGCGAGGTTCTCGTCGGTCAAGCGGAAGGTCGCATTCATTTTCGAGCGGCTGTCCACTTCTGCGTGCCCTTCGAACAAGGGATTCCGATCGATTTCGCCATAAATCGCAGCGGCCTTGGCGGCATTGCGGCCCGCGATGGCCTCGACGCCCCCTTGGCCTTTCAACCACCGCAGCGTCAACATCGAGGTGTACACCGCGAAAACCGGCGGCGTGTTGAACATGCTGTCTTTGCTCAGGTGCACCCCGAGGTCGAGGTAGGCGGGAATGTGCCGCGCGGTCTTGCCGAGGACCTCCTTGTCCACGATGTACATCACGGTGCCCGCCGGCCCCATGTTCTTTTGCGCCCCGGCGTAAATCAAATGAAACGGCTCAGCATCAAAAGGCCGAGAAAAAATGTCCGAGCTCATGTCGGCAATCAACGGAACACCGGCATCGCTGGGCATGGCCTGGAACTGCGTTCCGAAAATCGTGTTGTTCGTCGTGAAGTGCAGGTAAGCCGCATCCGCAGGGGCTTTCCACCCGCTGGGGATGTGGTTGTAGTTGCTTTCTTTTGCGCTGGCCAGCACATCCACATCGCCGAGGTGGCGCGCCTCTTTGATCGCCTTGTTTGCCCAGGTGCCCGTGTCGAGGTAGGCCGCTTTCCCGCCCTCTGGAAGGAAATTGTAGGCGGTCGTCAAAAAGGCCAAACTCGCCCCACCCTGCAAATACAACACCTCAAACCTGTCCGGCAGGTGCAGCAATTCTTTGACGAGGGCGCGTGCCTCCTCCATCACTGCGACGAACTCCTTGCTTCTGTGGGAAATCTCGATCAAGCTCAGGCCGATGCCGTCGAGCTCGACGACCGCCTCAGCGGCCTGCTTCATGACCTCTTGCGGAAGGATGCAAGGGCCGGCAGAAAAGTTGTGAATGTGCATGCGGCAAAGTTCGGAGATTCAGGACAATTGGCTTCCCCTTTGCGCATGAAGTTTTCGTCAATCTCGGCCCCACTCGTCCACCAAAGCGCGCGCGCGACCCTTCATGACGCGCAGCACAAAAATCCCCTCCACATTCAGCGCCGCGGGCTCACTGCAACTGGGCAGCAGTTGGGTGAGCAGGTCGAGCCGCTTGTCCTCGCTTTGGACGCGGGTGATGAGGAAATGGGTTTGGTCTGGAGAGAGGCACTTGTCTTGGGCAAAGGCCAAAACCGCCTCCACCCGATCCCGCTCAAACAGCGCTTGGTCCAAATCGGCCTCCAAGTCGTCCAGCGCCCGGTCGCTCACCGGCGGAAAACAACTGCCATCCCTGGCCAGCGCCCATGCGAGGCTGTGTTCTTTCTCCCGCGGCCAACGGACCCAAGCGCGGTGCTGCGGCACAGCTGGTGCCGTGCGAAGGGAATCCTCCTCCTCGCCGAGATAGCGGGCCAGCAATTCCGGCGGCATGGCCGTCGCCGAAGCAGCCGCCCCCTCCACTTCCTCCACTTCCTCCGCAACCTCCACCTCCCCAGTCACCCTAGTTCCCCCAGCCTCCCCAGTCACCCTAGTCACCCTAGTCTCCCTGGTCTCCCTAGTCTCCCTGGTCTCCCTAGTCTCCCTAGTCTCCCTGGTCTCCCTGGTCTCCCTAGTCTCCCTAGTCTCCCTGGTCTCACTGCAAGGCCATTCCAGCATCGCAAACTCCCCGCCCCGGTCAAACCGAAACGTCATCACATCATCAGGACAAGGCCCCTGCCACACCCACGTGGTGTCCGACCAAACCGAATCCATCCGCCCACCGGGCCACTCCGCCCGCACCCGCCAGGGCGACGGGCCGGCGATGGAATCCACCACCGATTGGGCCACCGAAGTGGAAGCGGCTGTGGTGAAAGCCAGACAGCTGATGAGAAAAATGCGCTTCACGGGCCGCAAATGTACAATCAGCTCGGGAGGTGGAGCCAGTCTTTTCGCCTGCGCCAAACCCAGCCCCCCGCCGTTCCCACGGCCACCACCACACTGCCCACAAGCCGGAGCAGCGCCCCCGACTCGCCGAAGGCGTGCATCAGAAACAAAAAGAGCCCGACGGCGCCGGCCGTCAAGAACGCTGTGCCGAAGGCCGGGCGCAGGGCGTGCCACCATGCACGCCAAGTCATGGCCGTGCTCCCGCTCGCCAGCGTGACGAGCGCCACGGCCTGCAACCAGGTGGCAGCCACGATGCCCCATGCCACAAATTCGAGCCCGAAGCCGGCGGCAAGCCCCCCGCCCGTGCTCGCGGCAATCGCGATGAGGTAGGCCACCTTCACGCCCAAGGCGGCCCGCAGGGTGTCTGTGGCCCGGACGATGGCATCTCCGAGTTTGATGAGCCCACGAGCGGGCACGGAGAGGAACAGGATTTGGACCAAAGGCACAGCCGGCAAATACGCAGCGCCCAAAAACAGCACGGTGATGTCCTGCGCGCAAGCCACGAGGATCACAGCGCCCGGAAAAACGGCCAACGACATCAGCCGCGCCGCTGCGGTTGTGGTCATCCGCATCTTTTCTCGGTCGGCCTGCAGGGCGGAGAGCCCACTGAACAACACCGAATCGGAGAGTTTGCCGAGCACCGTCACAGGCAGCCCCATCAGGTACACGGAACGATCGTAAAATCCGGTGGCCGTCCAGCCCGCGCCCCAGCGGCCGACAATCAACGTGTCCACCTTGCTTGCCGCGTAGGTGGTGACATTGAACAACGTCGAACGCGACCCGTAGCCGAGCATCTCGCGCAAGGCAGCCCCCTCCCAACGCCAGCCGACCGGCACCGGAGAAAAGAGCCAATAACAGATGCCCAGGATGGTGTTTTGGCCCAACAGCGCAGCCACATAAGCCCACACGCCATACTCTGCCCAGGCAAGCCCCAGCCCCAGCACCCAATTGCCCAGCAGCATCGCCACCACTGCCGACATGAACAGCTGCTTGAAGCGCATTTGCTTGACCAGCAGACTGCGCGGCACCACCGCGGCACCACTCAGAATGAAAGACAGCGAAATCACCCGGAGCACCTCAACGAGTTCCGATCGGTCGTAAAACTGCCCGATCCACGGCGCTGCGAGCCACATGGCGGCGAAAAACACGACGCCCAAAGTCAGCGAGAAGACAAAAGCGCTCCGCAAGTGAACCGGCGTCAAATCCGCCTTGTGAACCACAGATGGTCCGATGCCCACCTGCGCAAAAATCTCAACAAACCCCACGACCACCAGGGCGATGGCCATCAACCCGAAGGCCTCCGGTGCAATCAACCGTGCCAGTGCGGCCATGAACACGAGCTGCAGGAGAACCTGCGTCGCGACATTCGCCGTCTGCCAGCCCAGGGATGAGGCAAACCGGGGCGCTTCCAAACTATCGGGCGATGCTGACGGACCGCTTTTCTCGAATCACCGTCACCTTCACCTGCCCTGGGTACGTCATTTCGTTCATGATTCGGGTCGACAGGTCCAAGCTCAGCTGGTCTGCCTGCTCGTCGGACACCTGGTCACTCTCGACCATCACGCGCAATTCGCGACCGGCTTGGATGGCGAAGCTCTTCGTGACGCCTGGGAATTCCAGCGCAAGGTTTTCCAAATCGCGCAAACGCTGCACGTAAGCCTCCACCATTTCCCGGCGCGCCCCAGGCCTTGCGCCACTGATGGCGTCGCATACCTGAATGATCGGGGAGAGCAAGGTCGTCATTTCAATCTCGTCGTGGTGGGCGCCGATGGCGTTGCAGATGTCAGGGCGTTCACCAGCCCGCTCCGCGAGCTTCATGCCCAACAACGCGTGCGGCAACTCGCTTTCCTCTTCGCTGACCTTGCCGATGTCGTGGAGCAACCCCGCGCGCTTCGCAGCCTTGGCATCCAACCCCAATTCTGCGGCCATCGTCGCACACAAATTCGCCACCTCGCGGCTGTGTTGCAACAGGTTTTGGCCATACGACGACCGGTACTTCATCCGCCCCACCATGCGGGTCAAATCCCCCTTGATGTTGTGAATGCCCAAATCGATGCAGGTTCGCTTGCCGATTTCCTGAATCTCCTCGTTGATTTTCTTCGTCACCTTCGCCACCACCTCTTCAATGCGCGCGGGGTGAATGCGGCCGTCGGTCACGAGCTGATGCAAGGACAACCGGGCAATCTCGCGTCGCACCGGGTCAAAACAGCTCAAGATGATGGCTTCCGGGGTGTCATCAACAATGAACTCGACACCCGTTGCCGCCTCAAGGGCACGGATGTTCCGCCCCTCGCGGCCGATGATCCTTCCTTTCACATCATCGTTTGTGATGTTGAAGACAGACACTGAGTTTTCGACACTGTGTTCGGTGGCCACGCGCTGAATCGTCTGAATGACAATCTTCTTCGCATCCTGGTTCGCCTTCTGCTTGGCCTCATCCATGATGTCTTGGACCTGCTGCTGGGCCAGCACCTTGGCGTCTTGCACCACTTGCTCTTTCAGCGCAGCCTTGGCTTCGTCCGCACTCATGCCGCTGATTTTCTCGAGCAGTTCGACGCTTTTGATGCGGTTTTTCTCAAGTTCTTTCCCTTTGATGTCCAATGCCTCCAAGCGTTGGGCAATCTTCTGCTCCTCCTTTTGCAGCTGGCGGTCGCGGTTTTTGACCCGCTCTTGGTCCTTCTTGAGGTTGCCCTGCTCGTTGCGCAGCCGGTCCTCCTGGCTTTGCACCTTTGCCGTGCGTTCTTTGACCTCAATGGCGTGCTTTTCTTTCAAGGCCAAAAACTTCTCCTTCGCCTGAAGGATTTTCTTTTCCTTGATGTTTTCGCCTTTCTGTTCTGCCTCTTGCAGCACCTCTTCTGCCCGTTTGCTGAGCAAATTCGTGAAGAGGTAATAGCCGACGCCGGCACCTGCCAGCAATCCGACGACCGCACCGATGGCAATCGATAAAATATCCATGATGTAATAACTCCGTTGTGTGCGGATCAGGGCTCCACAGCCGCCTTCAAACGCCGAAGCAAGTCGATGGTCTGTTGTTCCTCCTCTTCGGTCAGCGTTTCCACTTTTTCCGCTTGTGGCGCTTCGGCCAAGGAAGAGGCATGCAGGGCTTTTGTGGCCCATTGCAAGGCCGACATGGCCAGCAAGTCCACAGGGTCATCGACACCATATTGTTCTTGGAATTGAGCCAAATCTTGATTCACGCGCTCCGCCGCCGCCTTCACCGCCGCGACCTCTTCAGAGGGCACGGTCAGTGGGTAAGCTCGTCCTGCGATGTGAATGTGGATGGATTCCATGAGTTCAATGCTTCAACTTCATCAGGCACGCGTCGATTTCGTTGACAAGATCGTCAATGAATTCAGGCGTGATTCGAATGGATCCCCGGTCCTGGTTAGACTGGGTGGTTGATGGTGATTGAAGGTCAGAATCCTGCTGTGAAGACATCCCCAAATCCGCTGCCTCTTTTGCCCGAGCGAGCGCATCCTCTGCTGCCATTTTCGCAAATTGCGCCTGCTCTGCCTCAACCTTTGCTTCGGTCAGTTGGGCCTTCAAATCCAACACCTGTGCTTGCAGCAACGCCACTTGTTCCTGTTCACTTGCCAATCTTGCGCGCTCCGATTCGGCATTCAATCGCGCTGCTTTCTCGCGCTCGAAGGCCGACATCAAAATTTCGCTTGCTTCGGACAATTCCCGGAGCCAATCTTGGGTTGATTTCACAGACAAGGTTTCTTTGTTCAATCCTTACAAAAGTAAGGCAGGTATTTTTGCGGACACACATGATGACTTCCCTTCTCCACACTTTGTTGTTGAATGTCGCTCGGCGGTTGCGGTTGCTGCCCGTTCTGTTGCCCTTTCTGCTGCCCTTTCTGCTGCCTTCTTTCAGGCCAAACCTGCGCGCCCAACCCGCTGACCCCCCGCTGTCTGACGACGTCACCGAAGTCCTTCGCCGCGGCGGCGAACCAGCACGAACTGGCCTGATCAGCCCACTTCCGATTCCGCTCGTGCTCGCGGGAAACTTCGGCGAACTCCGGCCCGACCATTTCCACACCGGCTTGGACTTCAAGACGCAAGGCCGCGAGGGGATTCCAGTGCTCGCTGCCACGGACGGCGTCATCGAGCGGGTGAAAGTGAGTCCATACGGTTACGGCCAGGCCCTCTACCTCCGCTCGCCCGACGGCCTCACCACCGTTTACGCCCACCTTCAGCGCTTCAACGGCCCACTCGCGACGTGGGTCCTCGAAGAACAGTACCGCCAGCAATCGAACGCCATCGACGTCAGTCCGAAGCGCTCCTTCGCCTTCGCCCAGGGCGATACGATTGCCTTCAGCGGCAATTCTGGCGGTTCGTTTGGTCCGCACTTGCATTTCGAAGTCCGCCAGAGCGCCACCCAGCGCCCCATCAACCCCCTCCTCTGGGACTTCCCGGTGGTGGACGGCACGCCGCCAGAAATCGGAGCCCTGTGGGTTTTGCCGGCGGATGGGGCGTCGGTCAACGGACAACAAACCCCGGTCCGGATCATGCCCGGCCACGGCCCCATCGAAGTGCACGGCGCTGTGCGTTTTGCCCTCGACGCCCTTGACCGATTGGACGGGGCGCGAAATGTGTGCGGGCCGTTTGATTTGGCCTTGATGATTGAAGGAAAGGAACACTTCCGCGCCCGGCTCGACACCTTGGATTTCAGCCTGCAGCGGGACATGAATGCGCATGCCTATTACGATGTTTACGCGCGCCAGCGAACCCAAACCCATCGCCTCCATCGCCTGCCGGGCAATCGGCTGCCCATCTACCGCGGCCAAGGTGACCGCATCACTTGCCTCCCCGGCGACACAATCCGGCTTTCCCTCCGGGCGACGGATGTTCATGGCAACGAGTCGTCGGCGGGCTTCACGCTGATCGGCGGCCAGCCCCGTGACGACCAAGGAACCAAGGAACCAGGGAACGAAGGAACCAAGGAAGCAGGGAACGAAGGAACGAGGGACGTGGTTTTTGTGCGATACGATGCCCCTGTGGCTTGGTCTTCGCCAGATGGCGCTCAGCTTTTTGTCCCAGCGAACACCTTTTACGACGACCATGATTTCCCATTGCGCAAGCGCCCGCGCGGCGGGGCGTGGGATTGGGAAATCGGTGACCCAACCCAGCCCGCATCTCGCGCATTCACGGTTCACCTGCCCCTGCCAGATGCCACCAGCAGCCGATGGTATGCCGCACGGCTCAGCGACCGAGGGGAAGTGGAAGGCACGTACGCGCTCGAGCGATTGGGCAATGAGGCGCTTGTGCTGTCGACAAAGACCACGGGCGTCTTTCGCGTTTTGGCAGACGATGTGCCGCCGACGATTCGCCTGCAGGGCGGCCCCGCTGATTGGAAGAAGTGGGGCCAAATCCGTTGGACGCTGACCGACGACGGCGTGGGGCTTGGCGGGGACCATTCGGCCTGGGTCGACGACAAATGGGTTCGGTTGGCCTGGGATCCCCGCATCGAACGACTCACGTACGAATTGTCCGACGCCCGGCATTCCCCGGGCACAACCCAAACTTGGCGGATTCGAGCCACCGACGAATTGGGCAACGTCGGGCATTGGACGCAAAAACTGACCCATTAGCCATGGCGGGCATCAACACGGAAGGGCATCGAAGAGCGGACAAAATGAGTGGACTGACCGACATGCAGGCTTGGCCGCCTTTTCTGCGCGGATTGCTGACGTGGCAGTTCACCGCGTTTTTCGGGAGCGTTTTGACCGTCTTGTTGTGGTTGCTTTTGGGCCGACAGGGAGGCAACTGGTCCGGATTTGGCCCCTTGTTGATGATGTGTTGGATGATCAGTTCCATCCTCTCGAGCCCTCTGGCGATGTTGATGTTTTTTGTGGCCAAATCCAGCTTCCGCCAAGCCCCTTCGCTCCCCCGCCTCCGGCGTCGATTGCTGCGAACCCATGACTTCGGCGCCTTCATCACGTTGCTGCTGATGTTCCTGGCCACCGCCCCATCGGTCTTCACGTTCAATGGCATTTTCGACGGCTTGGTGGTGGCGGTCGTTTTTCCGGTTGTGGGCGGCGTGACGTGGCGACGGAGTGGGATGCTCAAGAACTGAGGAATTGCGCAGGGCCGTTGTACTTTCGGCAACATGGACAAGCGGGTCGAAGCCTTTTATGCGGATGCGAAGTTGTGGCGCCCAGAGTTGGCGCGGTTGAGGTCCCTGGCCTTGGAGGCGGGGCTGGATGAGGCATTCAAGTGGCGCGGGCCGTGTTACCTTTCGGAGGGCCGAAATGTCGCGATGATCGGCGGGTTCAAGGCGCACTGTGTTTTGGCCTTTTTTCAAGGAGCGTTGCTCCATGACCCACAGCAGTTGTTGGCCCGACAAGGCCCCAACACCGAGTCCTCGCGCTCCTTTCAATTCACGAGCCTGGCGCAAATCGAACGGCACGCACCCGACGTCCTCGACTTCATTCGCCAAGCCGTCCAAATCGAACGCGACGGCCTGAAGTACATCCCACCCCCGCCGGACGAAGCGCCCGTGCCCGAAGCGTTCGAACGCCGGTTTGCCAGTGACCCGGCATTGAAGGCGGCGTTCTTTGCGCTCACCCCAGGTCGCCGCAAAGCCTACTTTCAGCATGTGGCTTCCGCGAAGCAAGTCGCCACCC
>CBFIFE010000042.1:0-23638 GCA_965661765.1 uncultured Flavobacteriales bacterium | reverse complement strand
CAATTGCCTGAACGACACTGACGGGGATGGTGTTTGTGACGAAGATGAAATTCTCGGTTGTACGGATGAATTGGCTTGCAATTTCGACGCCGCAGCCACTGACGACGATGAGTCCTGTTCTTCAGCTGAGGATGAGTTTGGGTCTGCCTTTGTGGACTGCGATGGAAACTGTCTCTTGGATGAAGACGGTGATGGCGTCTGTGACCAGGAGGAGGTTTTCGGATGCGACATCATTCTGTCATGCAATTACAACCCTGATGCTACGGAAAACGATGGTTCTTGTGAATTCGAAAGCTGCTCAGGTTGCAAGGATACCGAGGCTTGCAACTACGACCCCGAGGCAATCCTCTCGGACAATTTGCTCTGCGTTTACGATACAAACCCAGAATTGGTGTTCGATGCTGTCCTCGAGTTAAACGCTCCAGTATTGGAGTGGTCATCAGGAGACTACCTCACCAGTTCAGAAGGCGCTGAGAGTGTAGACTTCATCGATTACCCTGGCCGACTGGAAGATGGCCGGTACAACGTCACCCGCATCTATACCGCAACAAGTCTTTGCGGAAACACTGAGTCCGCAGGACAGTTGCTCATTGCAGGTGACGAGCAAACATTGGGTTGCACCAATTCCCTGGCAGCGAATTACTCGCCCGATGCAATCAATGACGACGGCACTTGCTCATTCGATCCTGCTTGCTTGGGCGATTTGAATGACGACTCCATTGTGGGAGCCACGGACTTGTTGATGCTCCTGAGCGCATTCGGCGTGTCTTGCGACCTTTGAGAATCGCAGACACCCAACGATAAAAAAAAGCCCGGGCACATCGCCCGGGCTTTTTGTTCTTCTGCGGTACACGCGCCTCAATTCACGCCAAAAATCCACATTGGCGGAAAATTCCAAAACACAAATGACTTTTTCTCAAAGGCAAAGGCCTGGTAATGCGGTTTCATCGCCACCGGCATGTAAGTGAACCAACGAAAAACTGTGCCACCTTCGGTGCACCGCAACAGAAAGTCGAAAAGGGGGGACTTCACAGACTGGGGCAGGACGAATGGAAGCCCACTCACAATCAAGTCAATGCGCGGCCATCCTCGCTCTGCCACCAAATCTTCAATGGTGTGCGCGCTTCCATGCACCACCTCAGCGCGCGTGGAGAACCTATTGGTCAACGACGGTATGTAAGATTCCTCCAACTCGACCAGAATCATTTTCGCATCATCACTGGCCGCTTCGCAAAGTGCATGGGTAAAAATTCCCGTGCCCGGTCCCAACTCGACGATGTACTGAACATTCTCAAAATCTATCCCTGCCAACATCTGTTCAGCAGCCCGTCGCGAGCTTGGAACCAAACTTGCGTTGCGCAGCGGCTGTCGAATAAAATTGCGCAGAAAATTGATTCTCATTTCCCGGACCGATCTTCCATGGACTCGAGGCGTGCCAAAATCTCCCCCAGCTGTTCCGCCCCAATTTGTTTGGCAACAATGTTCTTGTCCCGATCCAACAGGAAGATCTTCGGGGTCGCGTAGACATCAAAGGTGGTTCGGAAATTCAGACTTTCCAGGGTTGTGATGCCACCTGCAATCAGGGCCATGGCGCTGTCTTGGGCGTTCACCTGTGGGTTGTCGCTGACGTTGATCCAATCGGTGTAACCCTTGTCTTGAAGGAACTTCTGCCACGGCTCAGGTTCAAAGTCGTTCCCGATGGCAAAAATCTCCAACCCCTTTGGCTTCCATTCTTCGTAAAGCTCCTTGAGCTTGGGCATTTCTTTTTTGCAATGCCCACAAGTGGATTCCCAAATCAAGATCGCTGTATACTTCGCGTCGACATCGTAAAGAGACTTCCATTCCTTTTGGCTCAAGTCTGGCAAGATGATGTTGGGCGGACGATTCCCGCAGAGTGAATTTTTGAGGTCATCGGCTCTATCTGTGATTTTGGCCACCTGATCATCGTTCAACCAAACGGCCTTTCCGGAGCGGTAAAACTCATTGACCATTCGCACAAATACTTTGTCCATGCACATGACCTGGGAGCTTTCACTGTTGAAGGTGATGTAGTGAACGATGTACTTGAACATGTCTGCGTTCCCTTTCGTGCGCTCAATCAGGCGCAAAGCCTCCTTTTCCAAGGTGTCCGGAATCTGGGGCAGTACCCTGGTCCAATAGGTGTTCAAGATGCTGTGAAATGAAGCATCTCTGACCATGCGCGGGTCTGTGAAATCCACTCGGTCCCAATAGTGATCGCGGTACCAGCGGTACTGCAAATCTCGTGGGTTTGCAATTTGTTCAGGAACTTCCGGGATCTCAGGCTCCACAACCATGTTCAAATATTTGGCAAACAATTTGTCGCCATGCTCAGAAATGACCCGCTTCTGCTCAGCTGCAACTTCATCTCCGAATGCATTCATGATCTCCATCGCCGCTTCTCGAGCGGCTTCTGTGGAGGTTGAATCCTGCAAAATGGCCTCTTGCGGAGCGGCCTCCATCCGTTTGCCTTGAATGAAACGGAGGTAGTTGTAATAGAGCTTGTTCTCCTCACTTTTGATCACTGTTGCATCCTCCGCGGGCCGAGCCATAGAAGTCGAGATTTCAATTTCTTCCGGGACGCCCAGGAATTCGAGCATCTTCGGACCCGGCAAAATCACGGCGTACTTTCCGGATTCCTCGAAAGGTGGCGCATCAAAGACGAAATGGCCCTGGGCATCGGCGATCGTTGTGTCTGCATAGTACATCTTGTCACCAAAATAATTGGCCAGATACACCGTATCTGCGCCGAGGCCGTCGACGACAAAATGCATATGTTGAGCAAACGTCGGCTCACAAGCAAGGACAGCTGCTGATAAGGCAATGCTTGAAACAAATTTCCTCATGGTCCATTCATTGATTTGGGCCAAATTTACTGCGAATGAAATCGCCCACAACAACACGCATTCCCAAGGAATCCAAAGCGCCAGCGGATGTTTGGAACATCAGCCATCCCTTCGGTCATCATCCCCTTCGCATGCATGCGCACCTCGCCACCTCGGTGGTGGAACAATTGCCTCCTGCAGTGCTGTTTCTTCATGGCTACAAGGGCTACGCCGAATGGGGGTGTTGGAATTTGATGGCCGATGAGTTGGCCCAAAGCGGCATCTCGTGTTTTCGCTTGGATTTTTCCGGAAATGGGACCACCAACGACTGCCCGGATGCGATTGTTGATTTGGCGGCATGGTCAGAAAACAACTACACGCAGGAAGTACGGGATGCTTTGGCGGCTATGCGCGAAATCGTCAAGGCGGGCATGCGCGTTGTGTTGATGGGCCACAGCAGGGGAGGGGGCATTGCGACCATCGCAGCTGCAACCAGTAAGAACACCAGATTTTCGTGCAGCGGGCTGATTTTGATGGCGAGTGTATCTGATTTTGGCGCCCGATTTCCCAAACAGGAAAATCTCCAGGCTTGGGAAAAGACCAATCGTTTTGAAGTGCAAAACCAAAGGACAGGGGAGACCTACCATCACCAATACAGTTTCTACGAGGACTACCTGCGCCATCGGCGCTTGTTGGAGATCCGGCAACAAGCCAAGCGAATAGAATGCCCTGTATTCCTCACGCATGCTCAAGATGATTTGGCTGTATCCATCGAAGAATCCAAGGTTTTGGAGAAATGTTTTGTGCAATCGAACAACGTCATCACCCAATGGCTGCCTGGTGGAGGGCACGTGTTTGGCATGCGCGAACCGTGGCCAAAGTCGCGTTCAATGCCAAAAGAAATGGCCGACCTCGTGTTGGAGATCGGCCATTTTGTCAAATGCCATTGTTGAGGAGCCTGCGGCAAAACGAAGGCCTTGTTGCAACTTATCGCTGAACTACCAAACGCTGGATGGACCGAAGGGCCCCTTGCGTCACTTCGACGAAGTAAATGCCCTCATTGAGGTTCAAACTCAAACGCTCGCCCTGGCGAAGGTTGTTGACCTGGCGCTCTGAAACCAACTGGCCATTCAGGGCCAATACACGAACCTGGGCCTGATCAATATCCCCGGACAAGATGACAAAATCCTGTGCAGGGTTCGGTCCCATGTTGAATGCAAGTGCATGCAAAGCAACCGGTTCGACCGACTCCACATCCATCTCGGCAACCATCAAGTCGTCGATGTAATAGTTTCCGAATTCAATTTCATCACCGAAACCGAAGAAATTGATGCCGCCAATTTCTGGACCATCATAGGCGAATGAACCGATCAGATCTCCGTCGATGTACATGTCCATTTCATCCGTCTCCAAATTGATGCTGTGCTTCATCTCAAACCAGGCATCCAAGGGGAACTCTCCCGTTCCAGCGGCCGCTCCATCGATGGTGATTTGAAACTGTCCAACGTTCGCAAAAACTATATCAAAAGCCCAGGCTTGTCCAGGTGTGGACGTTTCTTGGAAATTGTAATAACCTGAGGCGCCAGTTGGGATGTACATTTTGAAACTGACGTCATACGCGCCAGAATTGATCCCAGCCACGTAGACAACGTCCATTGGACCGCCCGCTTGTGCGGTTTGGAAAACATGCATGCTGTTTTCACCAGATGCTGCGAAATCAGAGGATACTTGCGCGTCTTCTGTAGACCCAGGATTGTCAGACCAAGTCATCCAGCTTTCTTGAGACCCGATGTAATCTCCTACGGCCAAGCCGTCAAAATTTTGTTCGTAGAACACTTGCCCCACTGCTTGGCCGCCCAGGCCAAACGAAGTAGCGAAAAGTAAAGACCAGTAGAGTTGCTTCATGGCCAACAAAATACGGACTTTTGTCAAGATTTCAAATTTAGCTTTTGGCAACTCATGTGGACAGGCAACCTTCGCAAACTGACAACGCAACCGGCTTCTTCGGAGACATTGCCGATCCAATACCAGCTGCCGCTTGCAGATGTAACGAACCCAAGTGCCACGATTCCAATCAACGAATGGGTTGGCCAGCATATCACATTCACTTGGACAGGTGAAATTCACTGTGTCGAAACTGGCCGAAAAATCAAGAAAACTTATGGGGATGGACTGAGCTATCCAGCCTGGCTGAAATCGCCAGCTGCCGTGCCTTCGGTGATTCATCCCGAGTTGAGCCGCATTCACGAAGGCATCGCCCTTCGCGATGAAGCGTGGGAACGGGAACACCATTTGGCACCACATGTTGTTTACCTCAGCTACACCGGTGCATTGAAAGTGGGCGTGACACGGCAAACGAATGTGCCCTATCGGTGGCATGACCAAGGCGCGGTGGCTGCCATTTTGGTGGCCGAAGTGCCCTACCGACAATTGGCCGGTGTCATCGAGGTGGCGCTCAAGCCAATCTTTGGTGACAAGACACAATGGCGAGCGATGCTCAAGCATCAAGTCCCTGCCACCGAGATGATGCTCGAGGCGAAAGACGAAGCCCTCGATGCGCTTGACACCACCTACGAGCCGTTCTTCAGCGAAGATGATGCGGTGCATTCAGTGGTGTACCCGGTCTCCTCCTACCCCATCAAAGTGTCCAGTGTGCGTTTGGAGAAAACAGGCAAAATTGAAGGCAAACTAGCGGGCATCAAGGGCCAATACTTGATGTTTGAGGGAGGTCAAGTCATCAACATCCGCAACCACATCGGCTACAGAGTCAACATTGAATTGACGAAATAAGTACCGAACATTCAATTCAGTGAAGGATCTACAGGGGCATTGGCGATGTGGGAGTAGTCTTCCCCCATGGCCGCGATGCGTTGCTTCCAATAATCGTCTCCATCCACCGTGGTATCCATCACTGAGGCGGGATCGGCATCTGTCACAAACCACGAACGACTCTTGATTTCGTCTTCCAATTGGTTTTCAGACCAACCTGCGTAACCGACAAAAAACCGAATGTCCTCCGCGCCGACTGGATGCTGCTGCAACCGCTCTACCAACGCATTGAAGTCGCCACCCATGTACAAATCGTCCATGACGTGAACGGCACCTTCCAGATCTGACAAACGGTGGAGGTAATACAAAGTGGAGACATTGACGGGGCCCCCAACGCTCACGCGACCGAATCCCTCCGGGATTTCTTGCGCCAAGGCATGCAGGTCAACATCGACAAAATTGTTCAACACAAAACCGAAGGTGCCCCGTTCGGAAATCTCGCAAATCAGCACGGCCTTTCGACCGAAATAAGGGTCTTCCAGAAAGGGTTCTGACAACAGCAACGAACCGCGTTGCGGCTCTGCTTGAGGTCCTGGGCTGAAACGAATCATCTTTGCAAAGTTCCGACTTTTGCTCCAGATGAACGACAATTTTCCACAACCTATGACCCGCAGGAGATTCTCAGGCATGGTCGCGCTTTGCCTCTCGCTGGCAACACTTGCCCAAACAGACCCCAAGGGAGATCCATTCAACCATGTCACGCCGACGTGGAATGAGGCCATCGGGCTGTTTCAAGCGCTTTCCGAGGAGCATCCTGCCGTCCACATGACGACCATCGGGACAACAGATGTCGGTCGTCCGCTGCATGCAGTGATTGTTGGACTTCCCGGGGAATCGCCCATGGGCATCGAAGGACTTCAGTCCGCAAAGCAAAAGCACCCAGAACGCCTGAGGGTTTTGGTTAACAATGCCATTCATCCAGGAGAACCTTGCGGTGTAGACGCAAGTTTGGCTCACGTGCGCAGTCTTTTGGCGAATCCCGAACGCATGGAGAATGCCATCTGGGTGTACATTCCCATGTTCAATATAGGGGGTGGCCTGCAGCGCAATTGTTGTTCACGCGCCAACCAAAATGGCCCGGATGAATACGGATTCCGCGGCAATGCGAGGAATTTGGACCTCAACCGCGATTTTGTCAAAGCAGATTCGCGCAACGCCATGGCGATGGTTGAATTGCTTGCAGCCTTCGATCCCGACTTGTTCGTGGACACCCACACCACCAATGGAGCTGATTACCCCCAAACCATGACCCTCATTTCCACACAACCCGACAAGGCGGGCGAAGTGATCGGGCCGTTTTTGCGAGAAACGGTGGAGCCGTTCTTGTACGCCGAAATGGCAGCGAAAGACAACCCCATGGTGCCGTATGTTTATTCGTACAAACAAATCCCTGATTCCGGCATCATCGGCTTTCTCGAAACGCCGCGTTACAGCACGGGGTATGCAGTTCTTCATGGGACGCTGGGATTTGTCTCTGAGGCCCACATGCTCAAGCCCTATCCTGACCGAGTCGCCGCTACCCTCGACTTTTTCGAGTGCATCGAAACTTTGATTGATGTGCACGGCGCTGAAATCCAAGCGGTGCGGGCGGCCGAGCGGCAGCGGTGGCGAACCGCCGAGTCTTTGCCTGTCCGCTGGTCCCGTGACCCCAAGCGCTTCACCCCCCTGACTTTCGAAGGGTACCGGGCGGTCTACGAGCCCTCTGAGATCACGGGCGCTGAGCGTCTGCGGTATGACCGAAGTGAGGTTTGGCAAGCAGACATCCCTTTTTACAACCATTACAACGCGACTCATTTCGCACAAATTCCGGAAGCTTGGATATTGCCTCAAGCCTGGCGCGAGGTTCATGAACGCCTGGCCGCAGCCGGGGTGACATTTGATACGCTGGATCGGGACACCATCCTCCATGTTGAAGTGACGAGGATTGTTGATTTCCAAGCGCCAAGGCTTCCGTACGAAGGGCATTTTCCGCTGTCGATTGATGCTGTCACATCCGCGACAGAGCCGGTGCGTCTTTTTGCTGGTGACTGGGTGATTCGCAGGGAAAACAACCCTGTTCGGTTGCTGGCTGAACTCTTGGATCCGATGGCTCACGATGCGTTTTTGGTCTGGAACTTCTTTGATTCCACCCTCCAGCAAAAGGAGTATTATAGCGCCTATGTCTTTGAGGATGAGGCCAAATCCCTCCTCGACAACGACCCTGACCTGCGCCAAAGGTTTGACATCGCAGTTGCCCGCGACAGCACCCTTGCAGCTTCTCCGTCGAACCAAATCCGCTGGCTCTATGAGCAGTCCAATCACTTCGAAGGGGTCGGGGGCGTGGTCAACATGTACCCTGTTTTCAAAATTTATTGATCGCTGCAACAATGTCAGAAGTCAGAAAATGGGAACAACGCCCCTTGCTGAGCGCGACCTCCTTGATCCCTGAAAGGTTGCTGGCTGTCGGACATCGCATGGGACGCTCTGTCCGTCGAGATTACGTCGGCATGACGCCCCAGCAAATCCGCCTGGCACTCGATCAACTTTCTCGGTTGAATCCCGGTCCTTTCGGGGCGCATTTTGAGATGACGAAAGTCGGCCAAACGCCCACGGCGAAAGTCACATGGCCCAACGCGGAAAGGCGCTCCGGCATTTTGCTGCTTGTGCATGGTGGTGGCTTCGCCTTCGGGTCTGCGAGAACGCACCGCGCGCTTGCAGTGCACCTCGCCCGAACCACTGGATACGAAGTTTGGATTCCCGAGTACCGCCTTGCCCCAGAGCATCCATTTCCCGCGGCGCTGGAAGATTTGCAAGCCATTGCCTTGTCCATGGACGTGGATCAGCAACCACTTGTGGCCGTTGTCGGCGACTCAGCCGGCGGCAATCTGGCAGCTTCGCTCGTTCAATGGCTCGCCAGTCAACATCCGAAGCGCATGGCCCGGGGTTGTATCTTGATGTCGCCGTGGTGGGATTTGAGTCCACAATCGCGCAGCAATGTTCAAGACGCGGAGGCCTTCAGTCTCTTCGATCGCTACGACATGTTGACTTATAGCAACTTCTATCTTCAAGGAGCGAATGCCCAACAGCCCATGGCTTCGCCATTGCGTGGCGATTTCGCGGGCTTCCCGCCCACCTACCTCGAAGGATCCCTCGTCGAATATCTCCAGCCGGACATTGCATGGGGCAAAGAAAAGCTCCAGACTGCAGGAGTCGACCTGGTGTACCGAGAGGAGGAAATGGCCTTGCACGGCTGGCAGTTGTTCCCGGATGCTTTACCTGAAGCCCGGAGAAGTGTGGAGGCCATCAGCGATTTTGTGAAGCGCTTGTGATGCTTTGAGATTGGGCCAAAACCTCGGACAACCGCCGCATCAACTCCGCCATTTCATCTGCCTGCACAATCAGCGGTGGCGCCAACCGAAACGCATGGGGGACACTCAAAAAGTAGAAAATGAGCAGGCCTTCTTCGAGGGCCAAATCCACGACCTTTTGAACCCGCTGAGCGGTATCGAGCTCCACAGCCAGGTAGAATCCGATTTGGCGAACTGCCTGAACATGCGGCATTTCACGCAGACGGGTGGCCATCTCGGCCCCGATGGATTGAATGTTGTTCCATTCCACTTCCGCAAGCAGACGGCATGCCGCTGCGGCCGCAGCACAAGCGACGGGGTGGCCGCCGAAAGTGGTGATGTGCCCAAGCTTGGGGCCATGAGACAACAGCGCCATGTGTTCGGAGGATGCGACAAATGCCCCGATGGGCATGCCCCCACCGAGGGCTTTGCCCAGACAAAGAATGTCGGGCTCCACGTTGAAATGCTGGAAGGCAAAAGGCCGTCCCGTGCGCCCCATACCACATTGAATTTCATCAAGAATCAGCAGACATCCGACTTCTGAACAACGGCTTCTCAGTGCGGTCAACCAAGACGCATCGGGAATCCGTACACCAGCGTCGCCTTGAACGGTTTCCACAATCAGGGCCGCGGTGTCTTCATCAATCCGATCCAACGCAGCGACATCATTCCAAGGCAAAAATGCCACTTCCGGCAACAACGGCAAAAAAGGTGCACGCCGTTCAGCGTTGCTCGAAACACTCAAGGCCCCAGCCGTATTGCCGTGATACCCGCCGTTGACGGCCAACAGCCGCTTGCGACCTGTCACGCGCTTGGCGAGTTTCAGCGCGCCTTCCACGGCCTCAGCTCCACTGTTGACAAAATAAACGGCGTCCAATGAATCGGGCAACAGCGCTCGAAGGGCTTGAGAGGCCTCCACTTGGGCCGTCTGGCGAAACTCCCCGTAGACCATCACATGCAAGTGACGATCCACCTGCTTGTGAATGGCAGCGAGGATGTCGGGATGGCCGTGTCCAAATGATGAAACGCCCACACCCGAAACCAAATCTGCAATGATCCGGCCATCACTGGTGAACAAATGAAGGCCATCCGCCCGCTCCACAGCCAAGCCCAACGGATGCGGCGTGGTGTCCGCTAGCCCGTCCCTCATCATTTGGTCAATCTGCCTCATCGCCACCGCATTCGATCTCCAACTCATCCAAGAACATCCAACTGGGGTTTCCCGAACCGAGGTGTTCGGGGGGCAAGGTACCAAACGACTCCGCTCGCATGCGCACAAACGCCACATCAATGGGGGATGCCGCCGTCCAACCGAACCTGTGCACCAAAACCACTTCGTTCATCTCGTTCTCCGCGTGCGTCAAGGTCGCCAAAGTCGACCAGTCTTGCCCGTTTTGAGAGGATTCAAAAGTCACCGATTTGGGCAAGAAAATCCAAGGACGGGTATCTCGCAATGCCCCAATTTCCAAGCCCTTGACTCGGCAGCCTTCTTCGATTTGAACCACCGCCTCAACGTCCCTTCCGAAAAAGCCCTGCCAATCACCAGTTTTGAAGTTCGCAGGCCCGACGATCCCGTCAACGAGCGCCTGCTGCCCACCTGCTGCATATTGGTGGTCAAACGCCGAAAGGGAAGTGACCCTGTGGTCGTGGGCAATTCGCCGAATGGCATGAGAGACGACAGCTGAGTGCTGGCCGGCCGCATTCCGCGTTCTTGCTTCAATGGTGGTGGCTTGGCGAAGGGTGATGGCTGTGTTTGCTGCATGCCAAATGTCGTATTGCCCGCCACGTCTCCACTCCACTTCGCACCCTTCGCATGGCGCCGTGAGTTTCGCGATGCAACTGTCCCCACGAAAGGCCCGGGGGGCGTCCACAATGGGCACCGGCACAAAATTTCCCGTTGGCACTTCGTGTCTTGGCCGAGAATCCGGAGCGCGCCCCCAATCGGACACCTCCTCTGCCCGGGAAAAGACAAGTTGCCCTCCGGAAAGCAAATCCTCCTTCCGGACAAAGCTCCCTTGAGGTGCACCGTTGAAATGAAGTGCGCTCAGGGTTTGGCCTGAACCTTCTGTCAAAATTTCCACGGCAGGCAACCCCTCATTCGGCCGGATCACCACCCGATCAAACCGGGGAACACCCGTTTCCAATATTTTGCTCCCCGGATTCACCGGGTACAACCCCATCGCACTCCATACATACCAAGCACTCATTTGACCACAGTCCTCATTGCCGGACAAGCCATCGGGCGATGCGGTGTACAATTCGCTCATGATGCGGTTCACATACTTGAGGGTCAAGTCCGGGCGGCCCACATGATTGAACAGGTAAGCCATGTGGTGGCTCGGTTCGTTGCCATGCGCATATTGTCCGATGAGCCCAGTAATGTCCGCCTGCTGCCTGCCTGAGGTGGCAGCGTCATGCTCGAACATCTCTTTCAAACGGGCCAAATACACTTCTTCTCCACCCATCATCGCCATGTGGCCATTGATGTCATGCGGTGCAAAAAAGTTGTATTGCCATCCATTCGCCTCGGTGTAATTGAAATTCACCTCTGTCGGATCGAAGTCCTCCAGCCAAGCCCCGCCACGTTTGGGCTGAATGAAACCACTTTCTGGGTTGAACAGGTTGCGATAGGAAAGGGCCCGCTCGCGAAAACGCTCCACTTGATCCGGTGCGCCGCCAACCGCTTCCGCAAATCCCGCAATGCATGCATCGTCGTAAGCGTATTCCAAGGTTTTGCTGACGGATTCATGTTCCGCCTCCATCGGAATGTACCCCAAGTCTCCATAGACCTCCAACCCCAATTCTTTGCGCTGGGCAGAATGCACCATGGCCTCAAGGGCAAGCGATGTGTCAAAGTCTCGAATGCCCCAGCCCCAGGCGTCCCAAATCACGGGAACGCTGTGGTACCCAATCATGCATCCTGTGTAATTGCTCGCCAGCTCCCAGACGGGAAGCTGCCCTCCCTCGCGATACATGCGCAAAAAAGTCCGGATGAAGTCTCGCGACCTTGCGGGTTCAAGCCAATTGAGCAGGGGATGCAATGCCCGAAACGTGTCCCACAGCGAAAAAATCGTGTAATGCTCCTCACCTTCGGGCAGGGCGTGAATCGCCAAATCCGTCCCGCGATAACGTCCATCCACGTCTGAAGCCACATTCGGGGCCGTGCAAGCATGATAGAGCGCCGTGTGGAAAATGGTTTGGTCTTCAAGTGATCCCCCCTCCACTTCGATCCGCCCCAATTGCGCATCCCAAGCGTTTTCCGCTGCGTCCTGATACGCATCGAAGTGGTTGTGCGGAGCTTCCGCCTCCAGGTTGCCCAAGGCCCCTTGGACATCCACGAAGGAAAGGCCCACGCGGGCAATGAGCGTGTCAATCGGTCCGAAATCTGCTGCAAAAACCGGCACATACGTCACTTCTTGCAGCAAAGTGCCGTCTTCATCTCTGCCCACAACCTCGACTTCACTCAAGGCATCGAGCCACTCAAAAGCATGGTTGAACCTGGCAGCAAAGTAGACATGCTGCTCCCGTGCCCAATTGTCAGACACCCGATGCCCCACCAATGTTGAATCGTCCAATGGGTAGATGCTGTAGGCCGTCAGCTCATCTCTGTGCTCGAGATCGATGATGAGGGTCACTGAATCTCGGCCCAGCGTTGTGTACCGATGAATGCCCACCCTTGAGGTCGCCGTCAGCTCGGCACGAATGTCATGGTCGGCCAAGGTCACGGCATAACGTCCAGCATGGGCATCTTCGCTCGAGTGGTCAAAATGACTTTTGTACCGATCGCGCCATTTTTCACCATCCGCAAATTGCGTACAAGGCATGAACAGAATGTCCCCGTAATCGCTCACGCCAGTTCCTTGCAGGTGGGTGTGACTGAATCCAAAAATGGTGTCATCCGTGAAGTGGTAGCCACCGCAACCATCCCAGCCCGACAAACGTGTATCTGGACTCAATTGAACCATGCCAAAAGGCTGCGTTGCACCCGGATACGTATGGCCATGACCACCCGTACCGATGAACGGATCGACCAAAGCATGCTTGGCAGGAGAGGTGGGCATCGAACGGCTGCAACCCACAAAAACGGACGTTGCGGCGACGAGAGCGAAAGGCACAAAGGCCGCCCAAGGAATCATTCGGGTATGCATACGTTACAATTCATGCGGTCATGGATGCCAAAATGGAGCACGGCAGGCCTTGGCGGATTCAACAATGCGTCAAATGTCGGCCAAGTTTCCATGGGCAACAACAGCCGAAGGGCTGCATCTCGGGCGTCCTTTGCTTGTTGACGCTCTTCAAGAAGATCGTTCATCAGTTCGCCCACAGATTGGGTCAACTCAGAAGCGTCAACAGGAGACAATGTCTCGAGTTCCAATTGACGCGCTTTCAGCGCTGACAGTCGAGCCTGATGTGCCTTGAGGATCGCTGGAGCCCCGTCTGAAAACCGGGAGACCATTGCTGGCGAAAACCCAGAGTCCGCGCTGCTCATGTTGTCGAGCATTGCGTCTAGAAATGCCTGTTGCTTGTCACCGAGCCCAGAATCGTGGGCGATTTCGAATCGCCAAATGTCAATCTCAATTGGGGTTGCAGGGCCTGTGCTGGTCCAACATGTTGTGGCCACGCGGATGGGAATGCCTGAATTGGGCAGTCGCAAAGCGATGGCATTTCCGCAAACGGAATTCTCCAAACCATAAGGGGGGATCCCCACCAGCGGCGCTGCTGTGGCCTTCCGCAACCACGATGCCAACACTGCTGCGGCTGAAGCCGTCAAGCCATCTGTCCAAATTTCCAAACCGCTGGACGCAGCATCATTGGGGCGCGCGGGCCAATGCACTGGTGCCAATTCGGCGAGCGCTCCAGGTGGGGTATGGAGCATCGCTTTCGCGTAGGCAACTTGGGGTGAATTCGCCCGACGAAAGGGCAGGAAAAGGCGGCGGGCAAGGGGGATTTGGTCCTTTGCCCAAACGCGCAATGCATCGCTTCCTCGAACCTTTGTCGATTCGTGGAAACGCACTTCTTGACCTGAGAGCAACGAAGCCAGCATCATCGCCCGAGCTTGTTCGCCTCCCCCGTTGCCCCTCAAGTCCAAAACAATGTGTCGGGGCTGGAATGTCAAAATGTCCTTGCGCAATTTTCGGCATTGGTGCCGGTAGGCACGCCATGAATCAGCATCGAAACCGCTGCAAGCAATGAAGAGGGTATCGGGGGCAGCCATCTGCCACCCCAACCCTGCCGTTATTGCAAAAGCCGAGCTCGAAGCATTTGCCGTTCCTTTTGTTTCAAAGCCCCGTTCGCCGGACAACAACGGCAACCAGGCCGGCGCGATCGCTGCCGTTCTTTGTCCAAGGGTGGCAGGTGACCATTGCGGGCTCAATCCTTGTTCGAAGTGCTTTGGGTAATGGCGCCTGAGCTGTTCAAATTCCTGTTCCGGCAAGATGTCGCCGGCCTCGTCTAGGGCCAAAACGTCACCATCACGACTCACGACCTCGAAAGCCCCAGGAAAGCGACCGGCTTCAGTCGCTGCTGATCGGGACCATATCCCCCAGTCAATCCCCGTATGAACATCGGAAAGGGGAGACAACAGTTTGTGCACCGCCACGGGGAACATGACAGCGGGAACACCTGCTCCAAACATTTGTCGAGCTGACTTGTGAGTGGCCTGCAGGTCATGGGAAACATGTTCATCCGAAGCGAGTGGATGCATGGCCAGAACCCAAGAGAACAAGGTGTCGAGGTCCTCTGCGGCTTCTTCTGGTGACAAAAACGCATTCACCTGTCCCATTGCTTGGAACGTCAAGCCGGCCAGCGCAGCCATGAGGGCTCTCTTCAATGCCAGTGGGCATCGGGTCATGCGACGGATTCGGTTTGGTCCTTCTTCTTGACCATGGTCAAAATGGTCGCCACTGCAACCGACTCATCCGTTTCATCCCGCACATCCACAAAGAACTTGACAATGCCCTTGGCCACGTCTTCCTCCGTCCGGCGCTCTTGGGCCACCTTCTCTTTGACCGTAAGGCGAACGCCAAGGGTCATGCCGGGATACACAGGTTTTGTGAAGCGGGCTTCCTCAATGCCGTAGTTCAACAAAACAGGGCCCTTTCGCGGATCCACAAACAAGCCAGCGGCCTTGCTCAACACAAAGTACCCGTGAGCCACCCGACGCTCGAAAATCGTCCCATCCAAACTCGTCTCGTCCATGTGGGCGTAGAAGTTGTCGCCGCTGACATTTGCAAAATTGACGATGTCCGTTTCCGTCACCGTGTGCTTGTGGGTGTACACGGTGTCGCCGATTTCCAACTCTTCGAAATGCTTGCGGAAGACGTGCGGTTCGGATTCAGGTTGAGCACCTCCTGGCTGATATTGCTGAACAATCGCCCCCACCATGGTTGGAGACCCTTGAATTGCTGTGCGTTGCATGTAATGCCTCACGCCACGGACGCCGCCCATTTCTTCCCCGCCACCAGCTCTTCCCGGCCCTCCGTGGACCAGAAGGGGGAGGGGAGAGCCATGGCCCGTGGATTCCTTCGCACAATCGCGGTCGAGCACCAGAATTCGGCCATGCATCGTGGCTGCCTCGCGAACAAAAGACGACGCTACCCCCTGGTCATGTGTTGTGATGGAGCAACACAGGGAGCCTTTGCCGCGTTTGCTCAAATCGACCGCTTCATCGATGGTCTTGTAAGGCATCAGGGTGCAGATGGGGCCAAAAGCCTCCACTTCATGCGGCGCCACAGCCCGAGCAGGGTCGTCCACGCGATACACTTCGGGGGCCATGAAAGCACTGTGTTCACCTGCATCAGCCAACCACTCGGGGGCCGAACGCTTGTAGACACATGATGCCTCAGCAGCGATGCGGTCGGCCTGCTCCCGAACTTCTTGCATTTGTGACAGGCCCACCATCGCCCCCATGCGAACCTTTTCGTTCCTCGGGTCACCGATAGTGGTTTGGTCCAAAGCAGTGCCCAAGGCATCTGAAACCGAATCCATCAAATGCTCAGGAACAAACACACGCCGAATGGCCGTGCATTTTTGGCCGCATTTCACCGTCAACTCCTTTCGAACTTCCTTGATGAACAGGCCAAACTCAGGATCTCCCACTTTCACATCGGTCCCCAGAATGGCTGAGTTCAATGAATCCGCTTCGAGATTGAATGGAACCGAATGCGCATTGATGCGCGGGTGGGCACGGAGCTTTTGACCTGTCGCTGCGCTGCCCGTGAAAGTGACCACATCGCGTTCATCAACAAAATCAAGGATGTTGCGGGCCGGACCACAAATCAACTGGATCGCCCCCGAAGGCAAAATGCCAGAATCCACAATGGCGCGAACCACGGCTTCGGTCAAAAATGATGTGGCCGTTGCAGGCTTGACAATGGCAGGCATGCCCGCGAGCCAGTTCACGGCAACCTTTTCAAGCATGCCCCACACCGGAAAATTGAATGCGTTTATATGTACTGCGACGCCTTCTTTGGGCACGAGCAGATGATGAGCGCTGAAACTCCCCCCTTTGCTCATCGACATGCCATCGCCATCGAGTGCGAATGGCGTGTCTGGAAATTTCTTCCGAAGGCTGGCATAGGCGAAGAGGTTCCCAATGCCCCCTTCGATGTCTATCCAGGAATCGGCGCGCGTGGCACCAGTGGCGAAACTGATTTGGTAAAATTCCTCCTTGCGCGCGAGCAGATAGAAAGCCAGCCGCTTGAGCATTCGACCGCGCTCTTGAAAGGTCATCTTGCGCAAGGCTGGATTGCCCTCTTGACGGGCAAATTCATAAGCAAAGGCCAAATCATAGTCGGCCGCACCCGTCCGGGCAACAACCTCACCGCTGACTGCGTCCATCAAAGGCTTCGCTGTGCGCTCGTTCGAAAGGATCCATTGACCTGCGATATAATGACCCAGAAGGCCAGGGGAGGAGATTGTCATTTTTTCCGGTGATTTTGGAGGTGCAAGTTACCGAGGTTTGGAAATGCCACAAATTCCAACGAGATTTATGCTTGTCGACCAGATAAGTGTATACGTCTATGAATTTTTCGTTAACTTCTATGAAAGAAGATTGGGATATTCGAGAAGTTATCTGTATCTTGGTCTCGATATTGAGTCAGAAACATCTAACAACACAATCAAATGAAGAACCTTTTCACTTTGGCTGCTGCCTTGTTCCTCGGATTTGGAGCAAACGCCAGCAACGTTGAGTTGGTCGTCGAAGCAGTAGACAACGGCGGCCAGGTTGAAGGAAACACTTACCGCGTTTACGCAGTGCTTCCTTCAGTTGAACATTCACTCCACGCGGTTTACGCCGACGGAGAACATGTCTTGAATCTTGCCACTACGGGTGAGTTTTTCCAGCACCAGTATGGAAGCTTTTCATCACTCGACGTGAATGAGCAGATTGTTGCGTTGGACAATGCCCTCGCGTTCGACTCTTGGGTGACCATCGGCGCACGGAACAGCCAGAACAACAACCTTTGGACTGTTGGCATCGACTACAACAACTTTTTGAGCGGCTCTGAATTGACCGTTACAGATGGTGCGTGGTTCGTTGTACCTACGGATGTGCAAGCCGCAGCCGAAGCAGGCAACCGCGTTTTGTTGATGCAATTGACGACGGATGGCACAGCCACTGGCATTTTGAACCTGCAAGGCTGGGATGCCGAAGGCAACGCATGGCGCGCCACAGACTTGACATTCACATCTGATGATGCCCAAGTCTTCGGTTGCACGGACGCTGCTGCTGCAAACTTCAATGCTGAAGCTACTTTCAACGATGGATCATGCGAAGCTGCCAGCGACAATGGTGCAGCGGCAGGATTCACAAACGTCGACGCTACTGTTGAGTGGAGCGTATTCCCGAACCCAGTGTTCGAGAGCAACTTCAGCGTAAAGTTCGACCGCGAATTGAAGCTCGGAGGTGAGAACATGGTTCTCGAGGTTACTGATATGTCTGGAAAAGTTGTCATGTCACAAGAAGTTGCTCAAGCCAACATTGTTGGAGGCAACCGGATTGTCGTCAAGCACAGCTTGGCTGCTGGCAACTACACTGTTGCCGTCAAGCACATCAACTTCCAAGACGCTCAGAACATCGTTGTTTCTCGCTAAGAAACGTTGTTTCTTTTTCGATATCAGAAGGGCTGCCCATACGGGTGGCCCTTTTGATTTTTGAACTTTTTCCTGCGCGGTTCACAGGCACCAACAGGCCATTCATCTACAATCCATGACGCCCATCTGAAGTATTGAGGTCGGGTGTTGTAATTTTCCGCCATCAAAGAATCAAAAGACGATGCAACGCTACCCCATCCTGGCCTTCCTCGGCGCAACTCTGATTTGGTCCAGTTGCCAAGCACCTTCCGCGTCTTCCAGTGTCCAGCATCCCAATGTAGAGCTTTCATCTCAACCGATGGTGGGCCATGTCTCCATGCGCGGGGTGAACCTGTGGGCGCAAACCACATCACCGAACGTCGAGCTCGTCGCTACGATTCTTTCCGCAAAAGGGGACACGATGGTGTCACAAGCCGATGCCATTTCCCACCCAGTATTTCGAACGGTCACTTTCGACCTCGGTGGCCTTGAACCCGGAACTTCATACAAGAGTTTGATTTCAGCGGAGGGACAGAACATCGCGGACACCCTCAACTTTGAAACGCAACCCCTGTGGGATTTCCGAACTGAGCCGCCCGCCTTTCAAGTGCTTACTGGCAGTTGCGCCTATGTCAATGAGGAGGTTTATGATCGGCCAGGCAAGCCCTACGGTGGGGACTACCAAATCTTTGAAGCCATGGCTCAAGAAGAGCCAGACATGATGCTGTGGCTCGGAGACAACGTGTATTTGAGGGAGGTGGATTTCCAATCCATCCACGGATACGCCCACCGTTACAGCCACATGAGGGCCTTGCCTGAAATGCAGAACCTATTGGGGGCTTGTCCACATTATGCCATCTGGGACGATCACGATTTCGGTCCCAATGACTGCGATGGATCCTGGATTCACAAGGATTGGGCACAATCCGCATTTGAAGCTTTCTGGGCAAATCCCAGCTATGGGGTGCCCGGCCGCGTTGAAGGCATCGCTTCAGCCTTCCGGTTTGTCGATATGGATTTCTTCCTGATGGACAACCGAACGCATCGGGTGAACCACAAAATGAACACGACCACAACACAAATGTTGGGGCGTGAGCAATTGGATTGGCTCATCGAAGCGCTGAAGGCGTCAAGGGCGCCTTTCAAGTTTGTGGCCGTTGGGGGGCAGGTGGTTTCAGATGCCGCCATCTATGAAAACATGGCGCAATTTCCTGCGGAACGCAGCGAGCTGCTTGACCGAATTGACAAAGAAGGCATTCGAGGGGTCGTGTTTCTCACAGGGGATCGACACAACACCGAACTCAGCAGAATTGAACTGCCGAATGGTGGACTCGTCTATGATTTGACGGCAAGTCCGCTGACAAGTGGGAGCTACGACCACACGGACGAGCCCAACAGCCACCGCATCGGTGGATCGATGGTCGGCGTTCGCAATTACGCCGCACTGAATTTTTCTGGGCCGCGCAAAGATCGGAAGTGCGAAATCGAGGTTCGCGACAGCGAGGGGGAATTGATTTGGACCTATGCCTTGCAAGCCAGGGATTGGTCCACGGCCAATCAGTCCTCGTCCGTCAGCAAGTGACGCGTGTTCAACCTTTCGTCAAGCTTGACGAGGTAATTGACCCCATCAATGGTGACACGCAGCGCCTTGTAAATCATCTCCTTTCCAGGAATCAGAATTTCGAATGAATCCTCATCATATCCATTGGGGTACATGGACTTCAAGGTCTCGCGCATTTGCAAAGGCATTTTGCGGTAGCTGATGATCAAATTTCTCATGGTACAAGAGATTGAAACTGTTGGATTTGATTTGGCTTTACTGATTTCTTGACCAAAAGGTTTCAAACCGCACCTCCCGCCGGTCCCGGATTTCGTATTTTTCCAGCAGTCGCTGCGCCGCAGCGCACCCCACAAGACTTTTGAAAAAATGACTTTCGAGGAGCTCATTGCGCTGGCACAACAGAAAACGCCCAAGGATTTTGATTACCACTGGCTCGGAACATTTGTCCGAAACCTGCCTTTCCATGAGTTGAATTGGGAGAACAAACTGCCCCCCCTGGAATCTGAGCGGGAATACGCCCGGAACATCCTCACCCTCGATCCTTTTGAGATTGTCTTGTTGCATTGGCCCGCCGGGGTAGAGAGCGCCGTTCATCTGCATGAAGGGTTTTGGGGGTATGTGCTGTGCCTGGAGGGTGTTGTGGAGAATGTCGCTTATGCGTGGGATGAGGCGCGACTGTCCGAGTCGAGTTTGGTCAAAGCCTATCCTGGAGGAATCTTGCCGGAGCCGGATGGAACCATCCACAAGATTCGAAATGGGAGTTCGACAGATCGACTCGTGACGCTGCACTTCTACTTTCCGGCCCTGGACAACTTGTCAGGGTTGAAATTGTACGATTTGGCTCAGGGAAGCATAATGACACTCAATGATTTGGCGCCATCTGCGTCCCTGGAATTGCCTCAGAACAATTACAAGACCGTTGCGCACAAAGCCTTCACCTTTGATTCAGGTGATGTTCATTCTTCCCACGAACTTGTCCCCATTTTGCCCAAGCCGGGAGAGAGTGAAATCACCAAATTGATTCAGCAGTATTACAATGAACAAGCCACGGTTTATGACACCCAAGACGAACTGAACCGAAACCGAAACGCTTACACACTGGGCGTAAATCAATTGATTGCTGATGGTTTGCGATCCTTGAATGCAGAAACGCCTGTCCATCAGATGCTTCACGTCGCCTGTGGAACGGGGCGCCGCGCATTGGAAATTGCGAAATCTTCGGGTCTCACCTACGAGATCCACGGTTTGGACATGAGCGTGGAAATGACCGAAATCGCAAGAAATCGCGGTTTGCAAGTGACTTGCGGACACGTGCTGGAGGATGAGCCGCCCGCTGGCCCCTCTTCTTATGATGCCATCGCATTCCTCTATGCCTATGGTCACTTGAGCAGCGCAGAGGCAAGGCGGTCCACGTTGGAAAGACTCCATCACTGGCTGAAGCCGGGGGGTGTCTTGTTTTTTGATGCATTCGATATCGACAATCCAAACGAATGGGGCGCTCAGGCGAAGTCTCTGCACATGGATTTCCAGTTGGACACGCAAGGCTACGAGCGTGGAGATGTGTTCTACCGGCGAAGGGGTGGTGAAGCTCTCGCCTTCTTGCATTACAGCAACGAATCGGCACTGGTCACTTTGTTGGAGGCGGTCGGATTTGACGTGGTCCGCATGGAGCGCGTGGGTTATGCCATCTCACCCGGGGAGTTGGTCAAAGAAGGTGGAAATTGGTTTATGCAAGTGAGAAAACGCACCATCTGAAATCCATGAATGTTCGAGACACACGAAAGGACTACCAACGCGACCGCTTGCTGTTGTCGGAGGCACCTGTCCATCCGATGCCCCTCATCACCGCCTGGTTGGAGACTGCGGCAGAGAAGGATCCAGAAGATTTCAATGCTTTTGTGCTGAGCACTGCCAATGCACAGGGCCGTCCTTCTGCTCGGGTTGTGTTGGCCAGGGCGATCGACGAAGAAGGCATCCAGTTTTTCACAAATCACAAATCGCAAAAAGGCAAGGAGTTGCTCGCCAACCCGTTTGGAGCAGCAACATTTTTCTGGAAGGATCTCGAACGCCAGCTGCGGGTGGTGGGGGCAGTGCTGCCATTGAGTCCGGAGGAAAGCGACGCGTACTTCGCCAGTCGCCCACGCGGAAGTCAGATTGGCGCTTGGGCATCTGCACAGTCTGAGCCGCTCGCCCAGAACCCCGATGCGCTTCAAGATTCCTTCGAGGCATGGACAAAGCGATTTGAGGGCGAAGACACGATTCCTCGCCCCTCACATTGGGGCGGGTTCCAATTGTCCCTCGATGCTGTGGAGTTTTGGCAAGGCCGTCCAAGTCGAATGCATGATCGACTGCGCTACAGCCGGAAGGACAGGCAAAGTCCTTGGAAACTGGAGGTTTTGAATCCTTGATGAACTCAGTACACCGCCACGACGAGTCCCTTCAGATAGGCGCCTTCAGGATGAAAAGCGCTGACTGGGTGATCGGGCGGTTGGTGCAATCGATAAAGGATCTTGACGGTTCGCTCTGCAGAAATTGCGGCTGCCACCACCGTGTTCGTGAACAACCGGTCATCAACGGCTTGCGAGCAACTGAATGTAAACAGCAAGGCCCCCGGTTTCATCGATTGCATGGCGCGCTGGTTGATTCGCTTGTAGCCTTGGACAGCCGCATGGCGCGCTGAGGCAGATTTGGCAAAAGCTGGTGGGTCCAACACAACGATATCGCTGTCACCTACACCATCCTTCAAGTACGCCACCGCATCCGATTCAATGGTGATGTGTTGGCTGCCATCAAAGCCATTGAGCTGAGCATTCAACTCCGAGACCTCCAAGGCGCGCGCAGAACTGTCCAAACTCCAAGCCTTTTCCGCACCGCCTTGGAGCGCAGCAATTGAAAACCCCCCTGTATAACTGAAGACATTCAGCACTTTTTTGCCTCGGGAAAGTTGACGGAGCAAGGACCTGTTCTCCCGTTGGTCCAGAAAAAAACCGGTTTTCTGCCCTTGAACGATGTCCACCTCGAAGGTCATGCCATGCTCCATGGCGTGAACAGTGTCCGTCGAGATTTCCCCCATCAACCAACCGTCGGGCTGCAAAGGAGACTGGCCATGCTTGGCGAGAACTTTTTCGCTCTTGTTATAAACCCCTCGAAGGGAATCCCCAAGTGCATCCTGAAGGCCTTGCAAAATCTCCGGCAGTGCGCGCGACATGCCCACAGAATGCGTTTGCAAGACCACCACGCCGTTGTACCAATCTGCGATGAGACCAGGGAGGCCGTCGCCTTCAGCGTGAATCAATCGGCAGCTGTTTTGATCGGGCCGATGAATCAATCCCAGGCTTTCTCGCAAGGAAACCGCTGCAGCGATCTGCTGCGACCACCACTCGGACTGTGGCGATTCAGCTTCGCCAAACGTCAACATCCGGACGGCAATGGACGCACCGGAGGACCAATGGCCCCAGCCCAAGCGACGTCCCTTGTGCGCCAAAACTTCCACGAGATCACCCTGCTGGAGCCCGGGACTGGCCTCTTTGATTGCCCCACTGAATACCCATGGATGCCGGCGCAAAATGCTTGCGTCTTTCTTGGCCTTCAGGCGCAAATGCTTCGCTTCAGTCATGGGCGCGAATCTACGGGAAGTCCCGAAATACCAAGGGTCCTGTCGTTCGAATTCTTCCTTCGCCCCGCAATTGGCTCAACTTCTCAATGAGGTGCGACTGCAAAGGCAAGGGGCAACTTGCCACCAATTCGAAGCCGTTGCACCCACCTTCTGGAATCTGAACTGCCAGCCACCCCAGCCAATCCATGGAAAGCGCAGCGCAATTGTCGCAAACACCGCAAGGTTGCGCGTCTTCTGCGGTGTCACCGAAATACGCGTCAATCCAGACCGACCGACATTGAGGCGTCTCCAAAAAGGACTGCATGTCTCTCCACTTGCCACCGAGCACCTCACGGCGACCCGCGTACACCTCTTTGGGCAAAGCAACAGCCTCGGTTCTCCGTCTGGG
>CBFIFE010000041.1:0-23714 GCA_965661765.1 uncultured Flavobacteriales bacterium | reverse complement strand
CATGGACTGGATGGAGCAGGAGCAGGAGCGAGGCATCACCATCACGTCTGCTGCGACGACTTGCTTTTGGAACTTCCGCGATCAACAATACCGAATCAACATCATCGACACCCCAGGGCACGTCGATTTCACTGTGGAGGTAGAGCGTTCGTTGCGTGTTTTGGATGGTGCTGTTGCGCTTTTTTGTGCGGTGTCTGGTGTAGAGCCACAATCGGAAACGAATTGGGGTTTGGCCGACAAGTACAAAGTTCCAAGAATCGGTTTTGTCAACAAGATGGACCGCTCAGGAGCCGACTTCTTCAATGTCGTGGGCATGATCAAGGACATGCTTGGCGCAAACCCTGTTCCACTTCAAGTGCCGATCGGTGCGGAAGATGATTTCAAGGGCATCGTGGATTTGGTTTCGAACAAAGCTTACATCTGGAACGAGGAGGACAATGGCATGACCTGGAATGAGATTGAGATTCCAGAGGATTTGGCTGACACAGTTGTGGAGTACCGTGGGAAGTTGATTGAGGCGGCTGCTGAGCAGGATGACACCTTGATGGAGAAGTACTTCGAGGATGCGGACAGCTTGACGGAAGAAGAGATTGTTGAGGCGATTCGCAAGGCGACGATTGCCATGCAAATCACCCCATTGCTTTGTGGGTCGGCCTTCAAGAACAAGGGGGTCCAAACGATGTTGGACGCCGTCATGATGTACTTGCCGTCCCCTTATGACGTCGGTGCGATTGTGGGTTCAGATGTGGACGACGAAGAAGTGAAGATTTCACGGAATCCAGATCCTGAAGAGCCTTTTGCAGCCTTGGCTTTCAAGATTGCTACAGACCCATTCGTGGGGCGGTTGTGTTTCATCCGGGCCTATTCTGGGAAGTTGCCAGCGGGTTCGTACGTGATCAACACGCGTTCTGGCAAGAAGGAGCGGATTTCGCGCATTTTCCAAATGCATTCGAACAAGCAAAACCCCATCGACGAGCTGGAAGCTGGTGATATCGGAGCCGTTGTTGGTTTCAAGGACATCAAAACCGGTGATACATTGTGTGCCGAGGGGTCGCCCATTGTTCTGGAGAGCATGTCGTTCCCTGAGCCTGTGATTGGCATTGCCATTGAACCGAAGTCTCAAGCGGACTTGGACAAGTTGTCCAACGGTTTGGGCAAATTGGCCGAGGAGGATCCTACATTCCGCGTTCGCACGGACGAGGATTCAGGTCAGACAGTGATTTCTGGCATGGGAGAATTGCACTTGGAAGTCCTGATTGATCGTTTGCGTCGTGAGTTCAAAGTGGAATGCAACCAAGGTGCACCACAGGTAAACTACAAGGAAGCCATTTTCAGCAGTGTGGATCACAGGGAGGTCTACAAAAAGCAGTCAGGTGGTCGAGGCAAGTTTGCGGATATCATTGTGAAAATCGGCCCATCTCCCAACCCAGAGGAGGCTGGATTGGTCTTCAAGAACTCGGTCAAGGGCGGCAACGTTCCCAAGGAGTTTGTTCCATCGGTTCAGAAAGGATTCGAGGAGGCCATGAAGAACGGCGTCCTTGCAGGTTACCCGATGGACAGCATGTCAGTCGAGTTGATCGATGGAAGTTTCCACGCGGTTGACTCCGATCAGTTGTCTTTCGAATTGGCTGCAAAAATGGCGTATCGTCATGCGGTCAAGGGTTGTACACCCAAGATTCTCGAGCCGTTGATGCAGTTGGAGGTTGTCACGCCCGATGAAAACATGGGGGATGTGATTGGCGACCTGAACAAGCGTCGAGCATTGATCGAAGGAACAGGCGAGCGTTCGGGCAAGACGATTGTCAACGCCAAGGTGCCGCTTTCCGAAATGTTCGGTTATGTCACGGATTTGCGGACCCTGACTTCTGGCAGGGCGACATCGAGCATGTCCTTTAGCCATTTCGCTGAGGCGCCGAACAACGTACAAGAAAAAGTCATTGCCGAGGCCAAGGGCTGAGGATGAATTCTAATATTATGACGCAAAAGATTCGCATCAAGCTGAAGTCATACGACCACAACCTCGTAGACAAATCAGCCGAGAAAATCGTCAAGACAGTCAAGACGACTGGAGCAGTCATCAGTGGCCCTGTGCCGTTGCCTACGCACCAGCGCATTTACACGGTCTTGCGTTCGCCACACGTGAACAAGAAGTCTCGTGAGCAATTTGAGTTGAACGCTTACAAGCGATTGATTGACATTTACAGCTCATCGTCGAAGACGGTGGATGCGTTGATGCGTCTTGAGTTGCCGAGCGGAGTTGAAGTAGAAATTAAGGTCTGACGGACAATCCGTTGGACAGAACAATAAACAAGCAATCATGCCTGGATTAATTGGCAAAAAGATTGGTATGACAAGCCTCTACAGTGCCGCTGGGAAGAACATCCCATGCACGATTCTGGAGGTCGGTCCTTGTGTAGTGACGCAATTGCGCACTTTGGAAAAGGACGGCTATGAAGCTGTCCAGTTGGGTTTCGGTGAGAAATCAGAGAAACGCACTTCCAAAGCGATGCAAGGTCACTTCAAGCGCGCCGGTGTCGCACCGATGAAGAAGTTGGCAGAGTTCCGGAATTTCGAGAAGGAACTGCAGCCCGGTGATCAGTTGAAGGTGGATGACATCTTTGCTGAAGGCGAATTCGTGTCTGTCATTGGCACGACGAAAGGAAAGGGTTTTCAAGGGGTCGTGAAGCGACATGGTTTTGGTGGTGTGGGTCAAGCCACTCACGGACAACACAACCGTTTGCGTGCTCCTGGTTCAATCGGAGCGGCATCGACGCCAAGCCGGGTTTTCAAGGGTATGCGCATGGCTGGCCAAATGGGCAACACACGTGTGACCATTGAGAATTTGGAGATTGTGAAAGTGTTGTCGGAAGACGGTGTTTTGGTGGTCAAGGGAGCTGTTCCCGGTCACCGTGGTTCCACAGTTGTGATTCGCAAACCTGAGGCATGATGAAATTGGAAGTTTACAGCACAGCAGGTGCCAAGACCAAGGGCAGCATCGATTTGGACGAATCTGTCTTCGGAATCGAGCCGAATGATCACGCCATCTATTTGGATGTGAAGCGCATTCAGGCAGCGAAGCGGCAAGGAACGCATGACACCCTTCATCGTGGTGTGGTTTCAGGTTCCACACGGAAGTTGAAGAAGCAGAAGGGCACGGGAACGGCACGAGCTGGTTCGATCAAGAATCCTTTGTTTCGTGGTGGGGGTACAATCTTCGGCCCGGAGCCTCGGAATTACCGTCAGAAGTTGAACGGTAAGGTCAAAATGCTCGCTCGTCGGAGTGCTTTGTCTTACAAAGCAAAGGGTGAGGCGATCAAGGCAGTGGAGATCTTCGACATGAGTTCACCCAAAACGAAGGAGCTCTTGTCCATTTTTCAAGCGCTGCAGATTGCCGATCAAAAGGCCTTGGTGGTTTTGCCATCACAGAATGACAACATTTACTTGTCGGCACGGAATCTTCCGAAGCAGCGCGTGATGTGTGCCAGCGATTTGAGCACTTATGACATTATGAATTGCACGACGTTGGTGCTTGTGGGCAATGCTCACGAAGTGTTGGCGGGATTGCTCAAAAAATGAAGTGATGCAACAGATTCTGATCAAACCACTCATTACTGAGAAGATGTCCCTCGACACAGAGCGCCGCAATGCCTATGGCTTTGTCGTCGCCGATGGGGCGAACAAGATTGAGATCAAAAAGGCGGTAGAAAAGGAATACGGTGTGACGGTTACTTCGGTACGGACTCTTCGAGTCGATGGGAAGCAGCGACAACGATTCACCAAGACCGGAGTGGTCAAGGGCCGCACGAACGGATACAAGAAGGCCATCGTCAGCATTGGCGAAGGTGAGATGATTGACTTCTACGATAACATTTGAGGAAATGGCAATTCGGAAATTCAACCCCATAACACCGGGTACACGTCACAAGTTGTTGTCGAAATTCGATGACATCACGACGGATAAGCCTCACAAGCCATTGCTTCGGAGCATCAAGAAGTCTGGCGGACGTAATGCTGACGGAAAGATGACCATGAGGTATCGTGGTGGTGGGCACAAGCGTCGTTATCGTCTGATTGATTTCAATCGTGACAAACACATGGTTGCGACAGTGCTCACTGTTGAATATGATCCCAATCGCACTTCACGCATCTCCTTGGTGGAATATGCGGATGGTGAGAAGCGGTACATCATTGCGCCAGAAGGTTTGAAACCAGGCATGACGATTCATACAGGCAAGGAAGCTACGCCCAATGTTGGCCATGCCATGTACTTGAGTGACATCCCACTGGGTACAATCATCCACAACATCGAGTTGTACCCAGGGAAGGGTGCAGCGCTCGCAAGGAGCGCAGGCTCTTATGGTCAATTGAACGCAAGGGACGGAAAGTACGCTGTGGTCAAGTTGCCAAGCGGTGAGACTCGGATGATCTTGGTCACCTGTATGGCGGTCATTGGTGCTGTTGGGAATTCTGAGCACAGTCTTCAGGTTTCGGGCAAGGCAGGTCGTTCTCGTTGGTTGGGTCGACGCCCACGTGTCCGTGGTGTCGTGATGAACCCAGTGGATCACCCAATGGGTGGTGGTGAGGGACGTTCCAGTGGTGGACATCCTCGCAGCCGGACAGGCCGACCAGCAAAAGGTCAAAAGACGCGGAACCCGCGCAAGAACAGTTCGAAGTACATTATTGAACGCCGGAAGAAGTAAGAGTTATGGCACGTTCACTCAAAAAACCCCCGTTTGTACATTACAAACTATCGGCACGAGTCGATGCCATGCAAGCTTCTGGAAAGAAGTCTGTCATCAAGACTTGGTCGCGGTCTTCAACCATTACGCCTGATTTTGTGGGCTTGACGATTGCCGTGCACAACGGTCGTCAATTCATTCCTGTTTTTGTTACAGAAAACATGGTAGGACACAAGCTCGGTGAATTCTCACCGACCAGGACATTTCGTGGTCACGCGGACAAAAAGGACAAAAAGCGCTAATCGTTATGGGCAAGAGAAAAAGACTTGCGGCTGAAAGCCGAAAAGCAGAGATGGGCAGCATCGCTCTGGCGAGCTTGAAAAATTGTCCCACCTCCCCCCGGAAGATGCGTCTTGTTGCGGACACAGTGCGTGGACGTGACGTCTTCGAGGCGTTGAACATTTTGAAGTTCAGTCCGAGAGAGGCATCCAATCGTTTGGAGAAGCTTCTCCGTTCCGCCATTGCAAATTGGGAAGCGAAGAATGAAGGGGCGCGCCCAGAGGAGGCAAAGCTTGTTGTTCGTGAGATCAAGGTAGACAGCGCGCGGATGTTGAAGCGGTTGCAACCAGCCCCTCAAGGGCGTGCACACCGAATTCGGAAGCGCAGCAATCACGTAACAATCATCGTAGACTCCGTAAACAACTGATTCATGGGACAGAAAACGAACCCGATAGGCAACCGCCTCGGATTCATCCGCGGATGGGATTCGAATTGGTACGGTGGTAAGGATTACACGGAAAAGTTGGTTGAGGATGACAAAATCCGGACCTACTTGATGGCACGTTTGCGCAAGGCAAGTGTGTCGAATATCATCATTGAGCGCACACTGAAGCTTGTTACGATCACAATCAAGACCGCCCGTCCTGGTGTCATCATCGGCAAGGGTGGTCAAGAGGTTGACAAGTTGCGCGAGGAATTGAAGAAGCTCACTGGCAAGGAGGTCCAGATCAACATTTTCGAGATCAAGCGCCCGGAGCTTGATGCGCGTTTGGTGGCGGAGAGTGTTGCCCGACAGATTGAGGCACGTATTTCTCACCGCCGAGCCATCAAGATGGCCATCGCGGCGACCATGCGATTGGGTGCGGAAGGCATCAAAATCAACATCGCAGGCCGAGTGAATGGTGCGGAGATTGCGCGCAGTGAGAGTTACAAGGAGGGACGGATTCCACTCCACACGTTCCGGGCAGACATCGATTACGCACTTGTGGAGGCGCACACCACTTACGGAAGAATCGGCATCAAATGCTGGATCTGTCGGGGTGAAGTCTACGGAAAGCGCGATTTGTCGCCAGTCCCAGCTCAAAAGAAGTCGAACGATCGCCGCGGTGGTGTTGACCGCCGTGGTACAGCAGGAGGACGTCGTCGTCCCCGCAATTGATAGTCAATAGTCATGTTGCAGCCGAAAAGAACAAAGTTCCGGAAAATGCAGAAGGGTCGTGTGCGCGGTTTGGCGCAGCGCGGCAGTTCCATTGCATACGGATCATTCGGGTTGAAAACCCTTGAAATTGGGTTCATTACTTCACGCCAGATTGAAGCGTCGAGGATTGCGATCAACCGTTATATGAAGCGTGAGGGCAAAGTGTGGATTCGAATCTTCCCCGACAAGCCCATCACGTCGAAGCCAGCGGAGGTACGTATGGGTAAGGGCAAGGGGGCGCCAAGCCATTGGGTGGCGCCTGTACGGCCAGGGCGGGTGATGTTTGAAGTGGATGGTGTACCGATGGAGACAGCCATGGAAGCGCTCCGTTTGGGGGCGCAGAAGCTGCCGGTCAAATGCAAATTTGTTGTACGTCCTGACTATGCGAAATCATGATTGAGATGAGTGAAATTCAAGCGCTGTCAGATCAAGATTTGCAAGAGCGCATCGTCGTTGAGCGGGAGGCATTGGCCAAACTCCGCTTCAACCACACCATTGCCGGATTGGAGAGCCCAACGGCAATTCGTGAAAGGAAGCGGGACATCGCCCGCTTGTTGACCGCCATGAACCAACGGAAGAACCAACAGCAATGACTGCCGAAGTGAATACCCAAGAGACGGTCCGCAACCTTCGGAAGGAGCGGATTGGCGTTGTGACTTCAACGGGAATGGACAAGTCCATTGTTGTTGCCGTCGAGCGTCGTGAGAAGCACCTGAAATATGGGAAGTTTGTAAAGAAGACCAGCCGTTTTATGGCGCACGACGAGGAGAACACCTGCAATGTTGGGGACACTGTTCGAATCATGGAAACGCGGCCATTGAGCAAGCGCAAGAACTGGCGTTTGGTTGAAGTTGTGGAGCGAGCCAAGTAAGCCGCGTTACGTTAAAGGAAAACATTAGAGATGATACAGCAAGAATCCCGAATGAAGGTCGCTGACAATAGCGGTGCGAAGGAAGTCCTTTGCATTCGCGTGTTGGGTGGCACTCGTCGTCGGTATGCGAGCATCGGTGACAAAGTTGTTGTCACAGTGAAAGATGCCACACCGAACGGGAACATCAAGAAAGGCGCAGTTTCAACTGGCGTCGTTGTGCGCACGCGGAAGGCGGTGCGTCGCCCTGATGGCTCGTACATCCGCTTCGATGACAATGCGATTGTGTTGTTGAACGCAGCGGGGGAGATGCGAGGAACCCGGATTTTTGGTCCGGTAGCCCGCGAGCTTAGGGAGAAGGACTTCATGAAAATTGTTTCATTGGCCCCTGAGGTTTTGTAATTCAGAGAATCATGTTCAAGAGAGTCAAAATCAAAAAGGGAGATACTGTTCGTGTCATTTCTGGAGGACAGAAGGGCAAGGAAGGAGCAGTTATTCTAGTGGACCGAAAGAAAGATCGTGTGGTTGTGGAGGGCGTGAACATTGTGAAGAAGCACGTGAAGCCTGGTCCATCGAATCCACAAGGAGGGATTGAGACAAAGGAAGCGGGCGTTCACATTTCCAATGTCATGTTGATTGACAATGCCGGGAATGCGACGCGCATTGGTCGTCGTCGTGGAGAAGACGGCAAATTGGTTCGCTTTGCAAAATCCACCAACGAGGAATTGAAGTGATGAGTTACGTACCAAGACTTCAGAAGCAGTATCAGGACGAATTGGTCCCGAAGCTGAAAGAGCAGTTTGAATACAAGAGTGTGATGGAGGTGCCAAGGATCACGAAGATCAGCATCAATCAGGGACTCGGTAAGGCGATTGCGGACAAGAAGATCATTGAGCACGCCATTGATGAGATGACGCGAATTGTAGGCCAAAAGGCTGTTGCAACATACTCAACAAAGGACGTTTCAAATTTCAAATTGCGAAAGGGAATGGCCATTGGTGCCCGTGTTACGTTGCGTCGCGAGCGCATGTACGAGTTCCTGGATCGATTGATTGCGGTGGCCTTGCCCAGAACGAGGGACTTTCAGGGAATCAAAACCAAGGGTTTTGACGGCAGAGGCAACTTTACCTTCGGCGTAAAAGAGCAGGTGATTTTTCCAGAGATTACGCTTGATGAGGTCAAGCACTTCAATGGAATGGACATCACGATTGTGACAACTGCGCAGACCGATGAGGAGGCGAAGGCGTTGTTGAGTGAGTTTGGTTTCCCCTTCAAGAAGAACTGAGTTATGGCAAAAGAATCAATGAAAGCACGTGAGCGCAAGCGCGCTCGGATGGTTGCTCGTTACGCCGCCAAGCGTGCGGCCTTGAAGGCAGCCGGAGACTGGGAAGGTCTTCAGAAGCTTCCACCCAATAGTGCTGCAGTGCGCATGCACAATCGTTGTCAAATTACTGGACGTCCTCGTGGTTACATGCGCCAGTTTGGTGTGTCCCGCGTATTGTTCCGCAAGATGGCACTCTCTGGACGAATTCCAGGTGTGAAAAAAGCGAGTTGGTAACCCTTTGAGAGAAGAGAGATGAATACAGATCCAATTGCCGATTACTTGACGCGCATTCGGAATGCGCAAATGGCAGGACACAAAGTGGTTTCCATTCCTGCTTCAAACATGAAAAAGGAAATTACCCGCATCCTGTTTGACAAGGGGTACATTTTGAACTTCAAATTTGATGACGAAGGTCATCAGGGGACAATCAAGGTGGCTCTGCGTTACGATGCGAAGACTCGCAAGCCTGCGATTTCAAACGTACAGCGAGTGAGCCGGCCGGGCCTGCGACGGTATGCAGGCGCAGGAGAGTTGCCTCGCGTGCTCAATGGCCTAGGTGTATGCATTGTATCCACCTCGCGTGGTTTGATGACAGACAAAGAGGCCCGGAAAATGAACATTGGTGGTGAATTGATTTGCACCGTCTACTGATAAAACGGAGTTATGTCTAGAATTGGAAAAGCACCGATAGAGATTCCAAGCGGAGTCACGCTCACTTTGGAAGGCCAAACCGTGAAGGTGAAGGGCCCAAAGGGAGAATTGCAAGAGACGGTACACGATGACATTTCAATGGTGCTCGAGGAGAACGTTCTTACGTTCGCCCGTCCATCGGATTTGAAGCACCATCGTTCAATGCACGGTTTGTACCGTTCATTGGTGAACAACATGATTGTTGGCGTTACGGAAGGTTACACCATCACTTTGGAATTGGTCGGCGTGGGCTTTCGGTCTTCTTCTCAAGGTCAACTTCTGACATTGGCGTTGGGCTACAGCCATCCGATTGTGATGGAAATGCCTGCCGAAGTCAAGTTGGAAGCGGAAACCAAGAAGGGTCAAAACCCTTACGTGAAGCTGACGTCGCACGACAAACAGTTGATTGGGGCAGTTGCAGCCAAAATTCGGTCCCTCCGGAAGCCTGAGCCTTACAAAGGAAAGGGTGTCCGTTACCAGGGAGAACAAATTCGTCGCAAGGCAGGCAAGACTGCTTCGAAATAATCATAAGTGATGGCGAACAAAAAAGTATTGAACAGAAGTCGCATCAAGCGGCGTGTTCGTGGGAAAATCCAAGGGACATCTGAGCGCCCGCGTTTGTCTGTTTTTCGGAGCAACAAACAGATTTATGCTCAGTTGATTGATGATCTGGCTGGGGTGACGCTGGCGTCAGCCACGAGCAGGGGGGACGACGAGGCAGGTCAGGGCAACAAGATTGCACAGGCAGCGGTCGTCGGCAAAAAAATTGCGGAGGCAGCAAAGGGTGCGGGAATATCGGAGGTGGTTTTTGATCGCAACGGTTATTTGTACCATGGCCGAGTTAAACAATTGGCAGAGGCCGCGCGTGAAGCCGGTTTGAAATTCTAAGGAGATGGAGCAACGTCAACAACGCAAAGGAAATCGGGACAATCAGCAGCAGTCTCGAACGGGTGATCCGGATTTGAAGGAGCGCCTCGTGGGCATCAACCGGGTGGCCAAGACAACGAAGGGTGGACGCACGTTCAGCTTCAGTTCCATCATGGTCGTCGGAGATGAGAAAGGAAAGGTAGGACATGGTCTGGGCAAGAGCCGAGAAGTGGCCACAGCCATCCAAAAGGGCATCGAGGACGCGAAGAAAAACATGGTGGAAGTTCCGCTTGTCAAGGGGACCATTCCGCATGCCCAGGAGATGAAGTATGCTGGAGCCCATGTGATGATTCGGCCCGCCTCCCCCGGTACAGGTGTGATTGCTGGAGGAGCGATGCGTGCGGTTTTGGAGAGTGCAGGCATCAAAGATGTTTTGGCCAAAAGTTTGGGGTCCTCAAATCCCCACAACGTTGTGAAGGCCACGTTCAATGCATTGCTCGCCTTGCGCAGCGCACAAGAAGTTGCAAAGCTTCGCGGCATTTCAGTCCAGAAAGTCTTCAACGGTTAATTCTGAATCGTTATGGGAAAGATCACAATTACACAAGTGCGCAGTGCCATCAACAGGCCCAAGCGTCAGAAGGAGACAATCAAGGCGTTGGGCATCAAAAAGCTCCACAACCCTGTGGAGCATGAGGCCACGCCTCAGATCTTGGGCATGGTGCGCAAGGTCAGCCATTTGGTAACGGTTACAGAACAATAATTAACACCAGCACATACCATGAATCTTAGCAATTTGAAGCCTGCTGAGGGCTCACGGAAGCAGCGCAAGCGAGTTGGTCGCGGAGAGGGATCCGGTCACGGAGGAACTTCTACACGCGGACACAAAGGCGCAAAATCTCGTTCGGGCTACAAGTCAAAAATCGGATTCGAAGGCGGTCAGATGCCACTGCAGCGTCGTGTCCCCAAGTTCGGATTTCGGAATCCGAATCGAGTGGAGTATAAGGGAATCAACCTCGACACTTTGCAGGAGCTTGTGGATCGCAAGTCGTTGTCAGCTGTTGGGTTTCAAGATTTCATCGACAATGGCCTTGCCGGAAAGCGCGATTTGGTGAAAATCTTGGGTCGCGGCGAATTGAAGTCTGGATTGAAGGTAGAGGCGCACAAATTCTCTGCTTCGGCGAAATCAGCCATTGAAGCAGCAGGCGGTCAGGTAACAGAGTTGTAAACCACGTCTTATGAAGAATTTTTTCAACCAAATCCAGAACATCTGGAAGCACGAGGAACTTCGCAAGAAGTTGGGCATCACGCTGGGGATGATTTTGGTTTACCGAATCGGCTCTTTCATTGTTCTTCCAGGTGTCAATAGTGATGTTTTGGCGGAGCAAATGGCTTCAGCGAGCAGCGGGGGCTTGGGTGATATTTTGTCTTTGTTTACTGGTGGTGCCTTCAGCCGCGCGAGCATTTTTGCACTTGGCATCATGCCTTACATCTCGGCCAGCATCATTGTGCAGTTGTTGGGCATTGCTGTTCCTGCTGTTCAGAAGTTGCAGGCGGAAGGTGAAAGTGGTCGAAAGAAGATCAATCAGTGGACGCGTTTCTTGACCATCGCAATCACCTTGGTGCAAGCCCCAGGATATTTGGCATCTACAGTTGTGGCGGTGCCTGGTGCAGTTGCAAATCCAACGGCTTTTTGGTGGTTTGCATCTGTAGTGATTCTCGTTGCCTCCACACTTGTGATCATGTGGTTGGGTGAACGCATCACCGACAAAGGGGTGGGCAATGGCATTTCCTTGCTCATCATGATTGGAATCATCGCAACGTTCCCACAGGCGTTGATTCAAGAATTCGTTCACCCGGACACGACACTTTTCTTCTTCCTGGTAGAAGTGGCCTTTTTGTTGATTGTTATCGGTTTGAGCGTAGCGTTGGTGCAAGCCATTCGAAAGGTCCCAGTGCAAATGGCCAAGATGCAACAAGCATCTGGTTCGCACCTTCCTCAAGGAGAAGGTGCTCGCAGTTACATTCCTTTGAAAGTGAACTCTTCTGGGGTGATGCCAATCATTTTTGCACAAGCAATCATGTTCGTTCCGTTGTACTTGACCCAGAATGAATCTTTCCAAGAATCGGCAGTTTTGCAGAGTCTTGCTGATTTCAATGGCCTGGCTTACAACATCTTGTTTTTCTTGATGATTGTCATTTTCACGTACTTCTACACGGCCATTACAGTGAATCCCAACCAAATGGCGGATGATTTGAAGCGGCAGAGCAGTTTCGTTCCAGGCGTCAAGCCTGGCAAGCCGACAGCGGATTATTTGGATAAGGTTTTGTCGAATATCACGCTGCCAGGTGCTGTGTTCTTGGGTTTGATCGCTGTATTGCCCGCGATCGTTTTTAGCTTGGGTTTGACCAAGGCCCAGGGTTTCAGCATCTTTTTCGGCGGTACGTCTTTGTTGATCATGGTGGGCGTGATTTTGGACACGCTTCAGCAAATCGAGAGTTACTTGCTCTCACGCCACTATGACACGTTGATGCAGTCGGGCAAATTGCGCGGCCGCCCTCAATCACCGGTGAGTGGAATGTCGGTTTGATAGTCGTGAACGCTCGCAGGATCCATATCAAGACCGAGGAGGAGATTCAATTGATGCGTGAAAGCGCTCTCTTGGTGGGGCGGACATTGGCGGCCGTGGCTGAGTACATCAGACCCGGTGTCTCCACGCTTGCATTGGATGAGATCGCTGAGACGTTCATTCGAGATCATGGAGCTGTTCCTGGATTCAAGGGCTACGGGGATTTTCCGAATACGCTTTGTGCTTCGAAAAATGCCCAAGTCGTGCATGGCATCCCCAACCATGACGAGTTGTTGGACGGGGATATTTTGTCCCTCGATTGCGGCGTTTTGATGAATGGTTTCTATGGTGACAGTGCGTACACTTTTGCCATCGGAGAAGTTTCAAACGAAATCAAAAAGCTTCTCAAGGTCACCAAGGAGTGTTTGGACCTGGCGTTGGCGCAATGCGTCGTCGGGAAACGAATTGGCGACATTGGTTACGCGTGCCAATCTCACGCTGAGGCCCATGGGTTTGGTGTGGTTCGGGAGTTGGTTGGACACGGGTTGGGGAAGGAATTGCATGAAGCACCCGAAGTCCCCAATTATGGGAGACGCGGGAATGGTGCAAGGCTGAGTGAAGGAATGGTTTTGGCTGTCGAACCCATGATCAATTTGGGCAAGAAAGAAGTTGTGCAGTCTGAGGATGGCTGGACAATCGTTACCGCGGACGGTCGGCCAAGTGCACATTTCGAGCATGATGTGGTGGTAAGGAAAGGACATTGCGAAGTGTTGTCTAGTTTTGCACCCATCGAAGAGGTATTAAAAGAGTCTACAGAAATTTCCTGAAAGCGTTTTATGGCGAAGCAAGCATCTATAACACAGGATGGTACCATTCTCGAGGCATTGTCAAATGCCATGTTTCGAGTGGAGTTGGAGAATGGACATATCATCACCGCGCACATCTCTGGAAAGATGCGGATGTACTACATCAAGATTTTGCCAGGAGACAGAGTTCGTGTGGACATGTCGCCGTATGATTTGTCAAAAGGACGCATCAGCTTCCGTTACAAGAAATAAGCCCCAATAGTTATGAAAATTCGTGCATCGCTCAAGAAGCGTACCGTGGACTGCAAAATTGTCCGTCGCAAGGGACGTCTTTACGTCATCAACAAGAAGAATCCGAAAATGAAGCAGCGCCAGGGTTGATCCTTGGCACAAAACCCATCACAATATGGCTCGTATTGCAGGTATTGATATTCCTCGAAACAAACGGGGGGTAATCGCTCTCACATACATCTATGGCATCGGAAGAAGCCGCGCTGAGCAAGTTCTTGCTGAAGCAGGTGTGTCAGAGGACAAGAAGGTTCAGGAATGGACAGATGATGAGATCAGTGCTATCCGTAATGGAATTGCCACCGGTTTCAAGGTAGAAGGTGAGCTTCGTTCTGAAGTTCAGTCTCACATCAAGCGTTTGATGGATATTGGCTGCTACCGCGGCATTCGTCATCGTGTAGGCTTGCCCTTGCGCGGCCAAAGAACGAAAAACAACTCTCGCACCCGGAAGGGCAAGCGGAAGACGGTTGCGAACAAGAAGAAGTAATTCAGATTTCCAAATGGCCCAACATCTTTGGATGGGTGGGCTGATCACCTCAAATCAATTCGACGATGGCGAAGAACGTCAAAAAGAAGAAGAAAGTAGTTGTGGAGGCCCTAGGCCAAGCCCACATCCACACTTCCTTCAACAACATTATCATTTCGTTGACCAACAATTCGGGTCAAGTCATTTCTTGGTCGAGTGCCGGTAAGATGGGTTTCCGGGGCTCGAAGAAAAACACGCCTTATGCAGCCCAAGTTGCTGCTGAGGATTGTGGCAAGGAGGCACACGAGTTGGGATTGCGCAAAATCCGAGCATTTGTCAAAGGGCCAGGGGCTGGCCGGGAGAGTGCCATGCGGGCGTTGCACAACATGGGCATTGAAATCATCGAGATTGTGGATGTCACGGCCATGCCGCACAATGGATGTCGTCCGCCGAAGCGCCGTCGCGTCTAATTCATCATCGTCGAACAAAAGAACTGAAGTACTGATATGGCACGTTATCGCGGACCCAAATCCAAAATCAGCCGCCGATTCAAGGAGGCAATCTTCGGACCGGACAAGGCGTTGGAGCGTCGTCCTTATGGACCTGGTCAACACGGCAACAATCGTCGTCGCAAAAAGGACTCTGAATATTCTATCCAGTTGGCCGAAAAGCAGAAGGCGAAGTACACATATGGCATACTGGAAAAGCAATTTTCCAACCTCTTCAAGCAAGCCAATGCTCGTCAAGGCATTACCGGTGAGATCTTGCTCCAATTTTGCGAGAGCCGCTTGGACAATGTGGTCTATCGGATGGGGGTGAGCCCCACACGCCGAGGCGCACGTCAGTTGGTCTCGCATCGGCACATCACTGTCAATGGCGACATCGTGAACATTCCCTCTTATCGTCTTCGTCCAGGAGACGTGGTGGGTGTGCGTGAAAAGAGCAAGTCGTTGCCCGCAATCACGAGCTCTTTGGCGGGTCATAGCCAGCGTCACGACTGGCTGGATTGGAATGGTCAGACGATGACAGGCTCGTTCATCAACGTTCCGTCTCGGGATCAAATTCCGGAGAACATCAAGGAGCAACTCATTGTCGAATTGTATTCGAAGTAACCCACAAAGATCACAACATGGCTATTCTTGATTTTCAGAAACCGGACAAAGTGATCATGTTGGACTCAGATGAGTTCAAGGGTCGCTTTGAGTTCCGCCCACTTGAGCCTGGATTTGGCATCACCGTGGGCAATGCCTTGCGTCGTATTTTGTTGTCTTCTCTTGAGGGTTTTGCCATTACGTCGGTTCGAATCGATGGCGTGGATCACGAGTTTTCGACAATCCCTGGCGTGATAGAGGATGTCACAGAATTGATTTTGAACCTGAAGCAGGTTCGTTTCAAGCGTCAAATTGAAGGAACAGATGAAGAGACCGTCGTTGTTGCTGTGAGTGGACAGGAGTCCTTCACAGCTGGAGACATCGGCAAGTTCACCAGTGCCTTTCAAGTAATGAACCCGGACCTCGTCCTGGCGAACTTGGACGCCAGTGCATCGATTTCGGTTGAACTTCGAATCGGCAAGGGCCGGGGGTATGTTCAGTCAGAGGAGAACAAGCGAGAGGAGGCTCCAATGGGAACCATCGCTATTGACTCCATCTTTACCCCGATTCGGAATGTCCAATACGAAGTAGAGAACTTTCGTGTTGAGCAGCGGACAGACTATGAGAAGCTGGTGTTGGAACTGGACTGCGATGGCAGCATCAGTCCCAAGGATGCCCTTCAGGAGTCGGCGAAGATTTTGATTCAACACTTCATGTTGTTCTCCGACGAGCGCATTTCGCTGGAACTCGAAGAGCGCGTGGAGACGGAGGAATTTGATGAATCCAGTCTGCACATGCGGCAGCTGTTGAAGACGAAATTGTCTGATATGGATCTGAGTGTTCGCGCTTTGAATTGTTTGAAAGCGGCAGACATTGATTCGTTGGGAGATTTGGTCTCCTACAACAAAAACGACCTCTTGAAATTCCGGAACTTCGGCAAGAAGAGCCTGACGGAATTGGAAGATTTGGTCGAGAGCAAAAACCTGACATTCGGAATGGATGTCAGCAAGTACAAACTCGACAAGGAGTGAAGTTATGCGTCACAATAAGAAATTCAACCACCTCGGTCGGAAGACCGCCCACCGCCGGTCCATGTTGTCAAACATGGCCTGCTCTTTGATCGAACACAAGCGCATCACAACGACTGTTGCAAAAGCGAAGGCTTTGAAGCAGTTTTTGGAGCCACTGGTGACCCGGGCGAAGGATGACACAACGCACAGCCGTCGTGTTGTCTTCAGCACTTTGGGCAACAAGTACGCTGTGACGGAGCTTTTCAGGGAAGTCGGTCCCAAGGTTGCGACTCGAAATGGAGGCTATACACGCATCATTCGGACAGGCAATCGTTTGGGTGACAATGCGGAAATGTGCATGATTGAACTCGTCGATTTCAACGAGATTTACGGAACGGAACAGAAGAAGAAGCGCTCACGTCGTTCGCGCCGTGGGGGTGCGGCAACGGCGCCCGAGGCAGCTGGAGGCACCTCAGAAAGTGCTGCCGTTGAGACGGTTGAGGCGGAGGCGCCTGCTGTTGATTCCGATGGCGAGGAGTCAGAAGAGTCAAAGTCCTGATGTTTCTTCCTGATATTGAAAAATGGGAATCCACTTGGGTTCCCATTTTTTTTGACCAATTCTTCACATTGTCTCCTGCACTTGAACTCCTGAATTAATTTTGCTGCGATGTCAGAAATTGCGAATACCCCGGCACGCGGTGCCGTCTTGATTTTGGCCGATGGAACCCGGTTTGAGGGAGTGGCGGTTGGTGCCACAGGAACGGTGACAGGTGAGATTGCCTTCAATACTGGGATGTACGGTTACCAAGAGATTTTCACAGATCCCAGTTACCATGGTCAGATTTTGGTCATGGCCACGGATCACATTGGGAATTATGGGGCACACAAGGCGGAAAGAGAATCGCAAAAGGTTCAAATTGCTGGACTGGTGGCGAAGAATTTTTCGACCGTCGCAAGTCGCGCCGGTGATGTTGAGCCTCTCGAAGACTTCTTGAAGAGGGATGAAATTCCAGGCATCGCCAATGTGGACACACGGGCACTTGTGCGTCACATCCGCGAGGCGGGTGCGATGAATGCCATCATCAGTACGGATGGTTCAAGCGATGAGGATTTGATGGCCCGGTTGACGGCTGCGCCGAGCATGGAGGGGCTCGAATTGAGCAGCAAAGTGACATGCAATGCTCCACATGAACATGGTGTTGAGGATGGCGGCAAGGTGGCGCTTTTGGACTTGGGCGTGAAGGAGAGCATTGTCACTTGTTTGACAGATCGAGGATGCAGGGTTCGTGTGTTTCCGATGTCGGTGACGGCGGATGATATTTTGGCTTGGTCTCCCGCTGGGGTGATGCTGTCCAATGGGCCAGGAGACCCGGCTGCAATGGGGGATGTGGTGTCACAGGTGAGGCGGTTGGTGGATACGGGATTGCCAATGTTTGGCATTTGTCTCGGGCATCAAGTCCTTGCCTTGAGCCAAGGACTGAAGACGAAAAAGATGTTCAATGGGCATCGCGGGGTGAACCACCCTGTGAAAAATTTGGTCACAGGCAAATCCGAGATCACCTCCCAAAACCATGGCTTTGTTGTCGACCGCGATTCATTGAATGAAGCCACGGGTATTGAGGAGACGCATGTCCATCTCAACGACGGCTCGGTGGCCGGCATCCGCTTAACGGGAAAACCTGTGTTTTCGGTGCAGTACCATCCGGAAGCGTCGGCAGGGCCGCACGACAGCCGGTATTTGTTCGATGATTTTGTGGCATCCCTTCAAGGCGAAGTTGTCGTCGATGGGGGGAACAAGTAAGAAAACAGCAATTCATAGAAGATGAGTTATATTGATGAAATTCACGCACGTCAAATTCTTGACTCGCGCGGAAACCCTACCGTAGAGGTGGAAGTCGTAACAGGAGAAGGGATTGCTGGCAGGGCTGCGGTTCCTTCCGGGGCCAGCACAGGCATCCATGAGGCAGTGGAGCTTCGCGATGGTGGAGAAGCTTGGATGGGCAAAGGGGTCCAAAAGGCGGTGGAGCATGTCAATGGTGAGATTGCCGATGCCTTGATCGGTTTTGACATCGTTGAGCAAAGAGACATCGATTCGGCCCTGATTGCTTTGGATGGCACAGAGAACAAGGGGCGACTTGGGGCAAACGCCATTTTGGGCGTTTCCCTTGCCTGTGCAAAGGCCGCGGCAGCGACGACAGGTCAGAGCCTTTACCGCTACATCGGTGGCACACATGCCCATGTGTTGCCTGTGCCCATGATGAACATTCTCAATGGTGGTTCACACGCGGACAACAAGATTGACATCCAGGAATTCATGGTCATGCCTGTCGGAGCAAACAGCTTCTCAGAAGGTCTGCGCATGGGAACGGAGGTGTTTCACAACCTGAAGAAGGTATTGGCAGGGAAGGGGCACAGCACAAACGTCGGTGACGAAGGCGGCTTCGCCCCGAACCTTGGCTCGAACGAAGAGGCCATCGAGGTCGTGTTGGAGGCCATTGAGAAAGCCGGGTATACGCCGGGTGATGACATGATGATTGCGCTGGATGCGGCGTCGTCAGAGTTCTACGACGCCAAAACAGGCTTGTACAATTTTGAATCAACTGGCGCCAAGCATGATGGAGACGGCCTGGTGGGATTTTGGGCGGATTGGGTCAAGAAATACCCCATTCTGAGCATTGAGGATGGTTGTGCAGAGGACGATTGGGCAGCTTGGAAAGCTTTGACTGTTGCAGTGGGAGACAAGGTTCAACTTGTTGGCGACGATTTGTTCGTCACAAACGTGAAGCGACTGACCCAAGGCATTCAAGACGGGGTGGCGAATTCCATTTTGATCAAGGTGAACCAAATCGGAACCCTCACCGAGACCATTGCGGCCGTTGATTTGGCCCACCGGAATGGCTACACGAGCGTGATGAGTCACCGCAGCGGCGAGACGGAAGATGTGACCATTGCGGACCTTTCGGTTGCTTTGAACACAGGCCAAATCAAAACCGGTTCAGCCTCCCGTTCAGACCGTGTGGCGAAGTACAACCAATTGTTGCGGATCGAGGAAGAGCTTGGTGGCAGCGCAACATACCTCGGAAGGAATTTGCGATAAGCTGACCAACCATCAATCCGGATGGCCCAAGCGGTTCATTCTGCGGAACGCAAGTTGCGCGGGGTGAACCGCTTTTTTGTGTGGCAACGACATGGCCATCGCACTTGGCAACCTGGCTTGAGACAAGCGTCGCGTCAGTCCTCCATCAGGCCCATCACCCGAAATTCTGTCCGTCGATTTTCTTGGTGCAAAGCCTCCGAACAAGGCGTGTCATTGTCGCAGTGGTTGCGAAGTCGGTATTCCCCAGCGCCGATGGAGACAATTTGGTCTGGGTCGACTCCGATATTCAGCAAATGGCTCTCGATGGCGTCTGCCCGGCGTTGAGACAACTTTTCATTGTAACCATCTGAGCCACGCGAGTCGCAATGCGACTGGACTTCGAGAATGACTTTTTCGTGTTCTTTGAGGAAGTTGGCAATGGTCTGCAACGAAGGCTTGGCGGCATCTCGGACGGTGGCACGATCGAAATCCCAGAAAACCTCGGGAAGTTCGAAAGGCTCGCCATTCAGCACGGCGCGAACGAAATCCTCATCCCCGAGGCGAAGCAAGCTGATGAGCGTGAGATCCACTTCCATCGATGACACCAGCGGGTCCTTTGAAGTTGCAATCGTTTCGTCTTCTACGAAGAATCCATCGGTCTGAATCTGAATGCGATAGGTTCTCCCTCGCGGCAATTCAATTTCGAACTTCCCGTCCGCATTCGTTGTGAAGGAAATCGATGAGCCATCTTGGGCGTCAATCAGGACAATGTCTGCACCGCCGACGGGGGTTTCTTCACCATCCACAAGTGTTCGGCCCAAAACACGAATGGGGCGAGGTTCTGCGGCAAATCGGTACAAGGCATCCAAACCGTCGCGATCCGAGGACAGGTAGCCTTTCAAACCTTGGTCATCGAGGACAACGCCAAAGTCATCTGAAGCCGTGTTGAGCGGATAATTCAAGTGGATTGGGGCGTACCAATCGGCTGGCGGGAGGTATTCAGGATTGTTGGGGTCTCTGTCTCTGGCCAAGGTGTCCTTCTCGGCATCTCGAATGGCGTACAAAACGTCCAAACCGCCGAGGGTGCGGTGCCCATTCGATGAAAACCACAAGGTATCGGGATGGCGCATGGACGGAAACAGCTCGTTGCCTGGGGTATTGATGGCGGGACCGAGATTGGTCGGAATGGTCCAGAAGTCCCCATTTTTGCGGGTATACCAAAGGTCCATGCCCCCCTGTGCGTTCGGGCCGGGCATGTCTGATGCGAAGATCAGCCCTTTGCCATCTGGCAAGATGGTGGGGTGGGCAAACATCGATTCGCTTTCATTGAAAGGGAATGGGCGAGGGGTGGCCCATTGCTCTCCCTCCCATTCAGAGTAGTAAATCTGGATGGTGCTCACCGATTCGCTGTTGACCTTCAGGCGCTTGGTTTCTCCCGTATTTGTCCTGGACAGCGCCATCAAGGTTCCATCACTTCCGAAGCAGGCATATCCATCGTGGTAGGGCGAGTTGATTTCGTTGATGGGCTCTGGAACCCAATCCACGTCACCGATTTCGTCCAATCGCGAACGGTAAAGATCGGTGTACGACAACCCGTTGTAGGGATCGCTCGAGGTGACCCGTCCCACAGCCGATTGCCCCGTGAAATAGACAAAGTCGCCGCTCCTTGTGGGGCCAGCGGCAGTGCGAAGCCCTGGCACATTGACTTTCTGAAGTTCGAAAATGCTGGTGTCCGAGCGGATTTCTTGGATGTTGAGACAACTTGCGAGGAAGGCGGCGGCGAGGTTGGCTTTGGTTTGGTCCAAAATCATGCCTTCCAGCAATTCAGCGGCCTCGTCATAGGCCTGCATGTTCATCTTTGTCTGCGCGAACGCAACTTTGTCCTCTGGCGACAACGCCCCCATGGATTCGAGCTGCCGCAGAGACTGCGCTGCCTCTTCGTATTGGTTGATCATCAAGTGGCTCCGCGAAAGCAGCCGCAGCGCCGACGTGTCTTCCGGCCATTTTTCCACAAGCCGGGTCAAATCCTCAATGGCTTCTTGATAGCGAAACGCCTCATAGGCCCGTTCTCCCTCCAAAAAGAGGGACTGTGCGCAACCAGTCGCCAGCAAAGTGATGACAGCAATGGGGGCGAGTCGACGGTGGAAGAAGAAGGATGGCACGCGCAAAACCTTAAAAATATCTCGGTGAGCGGGTTTTCACTTCGCCTGCACCCAAATCGAGTCCAATCATGATTTCGTGGGATCCACCAGTGAAACTGCGGAGGCCATTCGTGGTGAAATCATGGGCGTAACCGGTGCGGAAGGTGGGGCTGATTTGGTACTCAAACATGGCCACCATCGAAGCCCCGGAACGATAGCCCAATCCCAGCCAAAACCGGTTGTCAATCAAGGCATGCATGTTCAAGTCCACCTCGACAGGGGCATTGTTGACATACTTCACCAAACAGGTGGGCTTCAAAGTCAGTCGTTCTGTCGGAAAAAGCACCACGCCCGATGTCACCAACAAATGGCGTTTGAAGTAGTCTTCTTCTCCGTTTTGCAGCACATCGTCGAGCGCATAGAGCACCGGCACGGAAGCGCCGATGTAGAAGATTTCGTTGGCATAATAGGCACCGAAGCCAAATTTGGGAATGAACTCCCGAATTTCGTTTCCACTGAATACAGGGTCGGACGGGTCCCAAACCTCCACATCTTGAACGGCCGCTCGGTAGCTCGTGGCACCGGCACGAAGGCCAAAGGCGAGTTTGCCCACAGGCATGTCCAATCGGTAGGCGAAGTTCACGGAGACATCCAATTGGGAAGTCACGCCAATCTCATCCAGAGAAATCAACAAGCCCAGCCCCAAATCTTCAGCCGCCATGGGGCCATCCACAGCCATGACGGAAGTCACAGGCGCCCCCTCCATTTGCGTCCATTGCGAACGTTGGAGCAGGGTGCTGTTGATGTACGAATGGGAACCAGCGTAGGCAGGGTTGAGCAGCAGGCCATTGAAAAGGTATTGGCTGATCATGATGTCCTGTTGCCCATGGACCGCGACGCTGCAAGTCGCACAAATCAAAAGCGAGAAAAATCGCCACTGCCATCCCCCACGTGCACTGCGGAGTGAACCACAAAATCCCGTCGCCCTCCTCATCTTCTCAAGTCAATGTAGGAACTGTACTGCCGTCCCTCGAGGGTGAAAACCACGAAATATGTGCCCTCCGGCAGCGGTTCTCCGTTCTGATTCACCCCATTCCAAGTGTTCCGGTAATTCGATTCTCGATACACTTCATTGCCCCACCGGTTGAAAATCACAAATTCGTTCTCCTCCCCCCAAGCACAAGGAAGAATTCCCGCCTCGGGATCGATGTTCAGGATGATGTACTCATCGTTGATGAGGTCGCCGTTGGGCGAGATGCCTGTGGGCAGCTCGGCTTCGACAAAGGATTCAGACACGGCAATCTCTTGGACCATCGAAGACGCGTTGCCACAGACATCTGTCAGGACAAAGGTTCGTTCGATCAAGCATTCGTTCAAAGTGCAATTCCCAAGAATCACGCTATCAGAGCATACCCATGTCGCATTGTTGCAATTGTCCGACCAGTCGATGTCGGTGTCCAAGCAATTGGTCACCAAATCCCCGCAAAGGAAGGAGTCGGGAGCCAAAATCTCAGCAAAAGCAGGTGCTGTGGTGTCCACCAAAGTGATCAACTGACTGAATTGCTGGAAGTTGCCACAAGCATCCTCCACTTGGAACAGTCGCGTGGTGAAATTGATGCAATTGTCCCCGCTGTTCGATTCATTCACAATGGAATACGTCAAATCCTCATCCCCTGAGCAATCGTCAATGGCCCCGAAAGTGGACAGATCAACAGCTGGTAGTGGGACCTCGCAGGAGAGCGTTGTGTCATCAGGCATGGATACCCAAACCGGCGGCAGGGTATCCCGAACGGCAACCCATTGGATGTGCCAGGCCACATTGCCACAACTGTCAATGGCTCCTACCCTTCGGTAGATGTCTTGGTTGGCGGGGCAATCTCCGGCGACAATGGAATCGCCATCGTACCAAACAGCCACATCGGAACACCCATCTTCTGCCACGTACATGCCGAGGTCAAGCGTCGGGATTTCGTCGGTGCAGGCGAGGCTCAGATCGGAAGGAGCAGTCGTGAACACAGGAGGAATGGTGTCCACCACTTCCACGGTCCATGTGGAGAAAGCCGCGTTGCCACAGCCATCTGTTGCAGAGAATGTTCGTTCCAACAGGAAGGATGACGAGCAATACATGGTGACACTGTCCACATGCGTCAGAAGAATGTCCGGGGCTTCACATGAGTTGTCCTGGACGTTGACCAGGGTGTCACCAGCGAAGGCCGCCAATCCTTCCACGCTGCAATCCACCACAGTGTCCTGCGGGAAATCCACAAACTCAGGCGGCGTGGCATCGACCACGGTCACGGTAACGTCCACCGCTGCCTCGTTGCCCGCGAGGTCGACGTGGAAGAAATGGTACAGAATTTCAAA
>CBFIFE010000040.1:0-25198 GCA_965661765.1 uncultured Flavobacteriales bacterium | reverse complement strand
CCCTCGTCACCCTCGTCTCCCTGGTCACCCTGGTCACCCTCGTCTCCCTGGTCACCCTCGTCACCCTCGTTCCCCTAGTCACTCTAGTTCATTCGTTCTTCTCCTCGTCAATCCAAACCGCGAAATACTCCATCAAAGCCCGGCGCATCAGCAATTCCTGTTCTTCCTCTGTGACCGCGGGAATGGGGTCGCGGGCTTCGAATTGAGGCCATCCATGGTCGTCTTGCCCGACTTCTTCGTAGTGACCGAAAGGTGTCAGGAGGGTGCATACGCCCACGTGCATGATGTCCACCTTTTCGTCTTTCTTGAATTTCCGAAAACCTTGTGCACACTCCTGCAGGCCCACCGCGAAAACCATGTTCGTCAAATCTGGTGCCTCCCCAAATCGCCTTTCCATCAACCGCAAAAGCAGCTGCCAGTCCCTTTCGAATTCGTAATCCATCCCGCAAATTTACGGCTGCGCGAATCCATGCCACCCGCCGACGTGGAAAAGAACAGCCTCGGGCCGATCACTCGATGTAGACAGTGGCCTCGCTGGTGGTCATCTCCTCGATTTTGATCAAACCAGCACCATCGAGGGAAGCCTTCGTGGCTTCGATGTCGAGGACGGCAAAACCGACTTGGCCATCCACGTAAAAATCCGAAAAGTTGAACGTCACCATGCCTGCGGCGTTTGTCACATCCGTGGTGTCAAACCGGGGCTCACCGATGAAATCTTCATCGACACTGCCGAAAGCGTACAGGCGAACCGTCGCCCCTTGCACTGGCGAGCCAAACTCATTCAACACCGTCACATTCGCAATCGTCTCTTCGACTTCATAGCAGCCGCTCAGCGCCATGGTCGACAAAATGCCGCCAAATGCGAGGGAAAATAAGTGGGTTGTACGCATACCAATTCTAACTTTGCAGGTCTCTCGGGAGTTCCCAAATATCGAAAAATTATGAATGTCAAGCAGATTTTTGATTCAATCGTGATGTTTGTGGCGGCTTTGCTGCTCATTTCGGCATCCGGCTGTCAGCAAGAGGGCGGGGTAGCAACCTCCACGTCGAAGAAAAATGGCCCTGTCCACGTGCGCATCTCGACAGATTTTGGGGACATGGTGGTGGCGCTTTCTGATTCGACCCCCCTGCACAGGGACAATTTCATCAAGTTGGTTGAGGAACAGTTTTACGACTCCTTGCTGTTCCACCGCGTCATCAGCGGATTCATGGTCCAAGGTGGCGACCCAGGCAGCAAAAACGCTCCTGCGGGTGCGCGTCTGGGCAATGGGGGGCCTGGCTACACGATTCCGGCGGAATTCCACCCCGACCTGCTGCATGTGAAGGGCGCTTTGGCCGCAGCTCGTCAAGGTGATCAGGTGAATCCCGAGCGGAAATCTTCCGGATCGCAGTTTTATTTGGTCCAAGGATCTGTTCTTCCTGAAAGCCAAATCCGTTCCATGGAAACCCGCATCAACGCCAGTCGCATGGCCGATCAGCCAGAATTTCACTACACGGATGAGCAAATCGCTGCCTACGAGGCCGTCGGCGGGACGCCTTTCTTGGATCAGCAGTACACGGTTTTCGGCCAAGTCATCGAAGGACTGGAGGTCATTGATGCCATCGCTGCCGTTGAAAAGGCCAGAGGCGACCGCCCGGTGGAGGATGTTCGAATGTTCATGGAAATCGTGCGAAAGTGATGAAGGAATTGTTGGAGGGCGCTTTGGCCGAAGTGGGTGTCGTTGAACTGCCGGATGCAGAGGCGACCGAGGCCTTTCGGATTGCCTGGTTGGGCCGCAAGGGCCGCATGAAGGACCTCATGGCAGATTTCAAAAATGTGCCCGGTCCGGAGAAGCGCGAAATCGGCCCGATGCTCAACGCGCTGAAGCAGGCCGTTGAAGAAAAGGTGAAGGAGGCCCAAACGCATTTCGCCCGCGCCGCCGCCGTTCAACCCTCAGGTGAAGACCACACCCGACCCTCGGGGGCCACACCCGTTGGCAAACACCACCCCCTCTCCGTTGTGCGCCGAGAGATGGTGGACATCTTCCGGGAAATGGGTTTCAGCATCTCGGAAGGCCCGGAGATTGAAGACGATTGGCACGTGTTCAGTGGCCTCAACTTCCCGCCAGAGCATCCTGCCCGGGACATGCAGGACACCTTTTTTGTCCAGCGCGATCCCGATTTGCTTCTCCGAACCCACACGAGCTCAGTCCAGGTTCGAGAAATGGAAAAGCGCAAGCCCCCGATGCGGATCATCATGCCTGGCCGTGTGTTCCGAAACGAAGCCATTTCCGCCCGGGCCCATTGCATGTTCCACCAAATTGAAGGCTTGTACATCGATGAGGGCGTCTCCTTCGCCGATCTGAAACAAACGCTTCTCCACTTCGCCCAGCGTTTTTTCGGCCCGGATGCACGCATCCGCCTGCGCCCCTCGTACTTCCCCTTCACCGAGCCCAGCGCTGAGGTGGACGTCTACTGGGGCCTGAAAACCGAGGTCGACAAGCGCATCACAAAGGGAACAGGCTGGCTCGAAATCTTGGGTTGCGGCATGGTTGACCCGAATGTCTTGGAAGCTTCCGGCATTGATTCAACCAAATACTCCGGCTTCGCCTTCGGCATGGGCATCGAACGCATCACCATGCTTCGTTATGGCATTGGCGATTTGCGGGCCTTCTTCGAAAACGACGTTCGTTTCCTCGACCAATTCGCCGGCGAACACTAGCAATCAGGCAACCAAGGAACCAGGGTGACCAGGGAACTAAGGAACCAAGGTGACCAGGGAACTAAGGAACCAGGGGAACCAAGGAACTAAGGAACCAGGGTGACAAGGTGAGGTCGCACGTCTGACCTTGAACCTGGTGGAACTGAGAATTATTGAAAATCGTTCCCCTGGTAACCCTGGTAACCCTAGTCTCCCTAGTCCCCCTGGTTCACCCCAGCGTCATCGGGAGCGTAAAAATCCAAGATTCCCTCTGGCCATCGCCACGCTCGACAGTCAGTTGAGCTGCAAGGTCCTGGAGGGTTTGGCGCAGGCGATTGCTCGGCTCTTCAGTGTTCAAGTTGGGCAAAGGTTGGAACAATGCCCGAAGGTTGGGTGAAGTGCTGATGCGGGGGCCATTGAGCCGGATTTGCCACGCTTTGTCCTGGTCTGTGACCTGGATGGACAGGGGGGTGGAACCGAAAATTTCTTTGCGCATCTGCAATCGCAGGAGTTCCGTGACGAGGGGCTTGAGGCGATCAATCGTCGATTGGGGGACCAAAATCGGCCGGGCAGCCAAAACCTCGAACGTCACCGGTTCCTCAAGGGCAGCGTCGATATCACGGAGAACAGCTTCGATGGACTGAACGGCCTCACCATGGATTTGAGGAATCAGGGAGAAGCCCGCAGCCCCGGTCGGGTCGGGGTCCAGGGCCTTTGGGTGGGCTTGGACCAATTGGCGCAGGGTGGCCAGGCGCTGGCGCTCTTGTCGCAGGACCTGTCGGACTGACCGGTTGTTGATGGCAAATGCCATCATGCCGATGCTGAACAGGGCGGAAAGCCAAACCCAAGGGTTGCCCCGCAGGTCCAGCCCCCCTCTTGGGCCCGGGGCGGACTGGATGAGGTAATCCTGGGCTGCTGCCTCGAACGGGTCAGGGAGCGGGGTGACGAACGTGGTGAATTGCCGTTGTCGTCCACGGGCGCGGGGGGTGATTTGAGCGAGCAAGGCTTGGTTGAGGCTGTCCACTTGAGCCCAGGCCGTGAGTGCCGCAGGGGCATTGCCGCGCTCTGTTTCGAAGAAGGCGACTTGCCGCAGGGTTTCTGCCAGAAGCGAGTTGTCCTCAGTGGCTCGCGCAGACCGTTCCGCTTCGTGAAAGGCAATCAACGCCTCAAGGGGGCGATGGGCTTCGCGTGCACAATGGGCAATGCGCAGCTCGGCGAGGGTGCGACCGGCGAGGTCAGAGGCAGGCGTGCGATCGCGGATGGTTTGGGCCCATTGGAGGGCGGTGAGGGTTTGGCCTTCAGCCTTTAAGACCAAATACACCTGCTCCCGCAAAGCACATTCCTCCGCGGGGGACAACGATTCAAGCGCTCGTTCGAAAGCCGCCTCTTCCTGCGCGAGCCAAACCGTATCCCGCATGACCTGTGCTTGCAGCAATGCCGCGTTCACTTGGGCCACCCGCAGTGGGTCATCCGCCTCACCGCCGTTGGATTTCCAGGCTTTGTGCGCTTTGATCGTGCTGTGGGGGTTGCCAGAGAGATGCGCCAGCATGACTTTTTCCGACCACAAAGCGGGGTGTGGGCGGGATTCGAGGCCAGCGGCAATGGCGTCCCGGGCTTTGCCGTCTTCGTTGAGCCCGAGCCACAAGTCGCTGATGCGCAAAACCAAGTCGTGGGGCTGGCCACATTGCGAGGCCAGTTCACTGGCAGCTTCCGTGGCCCAACGGGCTTCGTGGTGGTTTTCGCTTTTGAGGTGAACTTCGGCGATGCCGATGGCTGCTGGGCAAGCCAGACAGGGATCGAACGTCCGCTGCTGCGCCCCTTTGTACATGGACAGGGCAGCGACCCATTTGCTGGCCAGCTGCAAGGAATCCCCGCGGAGGAGCATCTTTTGCGCGTCCTCGTCGTTGCCGATGGGGGAGGCGGTGGCAATTGGGGTTTGGCCAACCAAACCATCGCCTGCCCAACCCGGGAGAAGGGCAAGGCCGCACGCCAGCCAGGCCAGCCCAGTTTGTGCGAAATGTCTCAACGTTCGCGACCGATTCTCCATCGGTGTGAACTTACGCTCGGTCTGAGTCCGGTTGACGTTCGCTGGCGAAACGTTATGCGCCATTCGTCGTGGACAACCTGGGAAAACGAAGCCGGGCCCTCCTCCGCCGGCACGACCCGGGGCACGATGCTGAATGCGGGAATGCTTCGTTGCCGGTCAGTCAGTCGTTCCACACGACATCCATAACGGTCTCGCCCACCGCACGCAGCGTCGCTGTGTCGATGATGGCCATGTTGTCCTGGTGGGTGTGATGGAATGGCCCGTATCCCATGGGCAAAACCTGGACTTGGTAATGCACGATGTTCGCACTGGGAATGCCCGCGAGTTGAGACACGAAGAGGTTGTCGTCGATGGTCTCAGGGGTGATGGCGGTTTGGAAAAAGTCGCCATGGCCGAGGCGTTCTGCTGCAGACCAAATCTTCTTCACAATCGACGGCGCAAAGGCCATCGAAGTCCCTTCGCGGTTGAAAACGGCACCTTCCGCGCCCACCATGTCCAAAAGGATGCCGTAGCGAGCGGCGTAGCCGATCTCGTGGGGTTGGTTCGCCCAAAACTGACTGCCCAAGCACCAATCCCGAAAGTCGCGCTGCTGCGTTGTGGCCCATTCTGGACTGCCGTAATCTTCGGCGTCAAAGAAGATGACGTCCACGCCGAGGTCGGTGGGCAGTGTGCTGTCGTTCAAGTGGCGAGCGACTTCAAGCAAGACGCCGACCCCGCTTCCCCCGTCGTTTGCGCCATCGATGGGTTCGCGCTGCCGCACGGTGTCCTTGTCGGCGAACGGCCGAGTGTCCCAGTGGGCGTAAAGCATGACCCGGTTTTTGCGTTCGGGATGCCAGGCTCCGATGAGGTTTCGGATGTCCAAAACCGTGCCGTCAAAGGCCTTCACGCGCCCCCGTTGCACGGTGACCGCTGCGCCGTGACGCTCCATTTCTCCGATGATCCAATCCCCGCAGGCCTCGTGGCCGGGGCTGTTCGGCACCCGAGGGCCGAAAGCGACCTGGCGGTCGATGAAGAGATAGGCGGAATCGGCGTTGAAATCCGGCGCACTTCTCCGCTCGAGAATGGACTCCTTTGCGGTGCCGGGCTTTTTCCATTTCGACGGGTCAACGGGGGCATTTTCCACGGGGGATTCCCCGCAGCCGACCACAAAAAACAAGAGGACAAGCCCAAGCAGCCCCCCCTGAGTGCAGCCGCGCGATGACTTGTCAACCCAATTCCCAGGAACTTCCATCCTTGCTGTCTTTGATCGTGATGCCGAGCTCGCCGAGTGCGTTGCGGATGGCGTCGGCGGTCGCCCAGTCTTTGTTTGTTTTTGCTCCCGTGCGCAAATCCACGAGCAAGTCCAGCAGGCCGTCCCGCAGTCCGTCATCTCCGGCGCTTTGGGTGGCCTCTTCGCGCAAGCCCAGCACGTCAAAGACATAATCTTGGAGGAGGGTGTGGAGGGCTTGGATTTGGTCTGCAGAGGCATCCTGACGACCATCCTGCAAAATGTTCACCCACTTCACAGCGTCGAACAACACCGAAATCAGGACGGGTGTGTTGAAGTCGTCGCCCATCGCCTCTGCGCAGCGCTGGCGGAGTGCATCGACGTTGAGGTTGGGGTTGAGGTTTGCGGCGTGGGCCTCAGCCTTGGCCGTCAAACTCGCCGCTTTCGCCACGGCGCTCATCAACCGATCGAGGCCTTTTTCGGCCGCCTGAAGCGCTTCGTTCGAGAAATCCAAGGTGCTTGCGTAATGGCATTGCAACATGAAAAACCGCACGGTCATCGCGCTGTAGCCCCGCTCGAGGAGTTTGTGGTTGCCCGTCAGGAGCTCCTCTGGGGTGAAACCGTTGCCCTCGGATTTGGCCATTTTTCGACCATTGACGGTCAACATGTTGCCATGCATCCAGTAGCGCACGGGACGCGATCCTCCATTCGCCCCGATGTTCTGCGCGATTTCGCATTCATGGTGGGGAAACTTCAAATCCATGCCCCCGCCGTGGATGTCAAACGTCTCCCCGAGGTATTTTGTGCTCATCACGCTGCATTCCAAATGCCAGCCCGGAAAGCCTTCCCCCCACGGCGATGGCCAACGCATCAGGTGGCTGGCGTCTGCTTGCTTCCAAAGGGCAAAGTCCAACGGGTCCCTCTTTTCGGACTGGCCGTCGAGGTCGCGGGTGTTGTTGAGCAGTTCGTCAATCTTCCGCCCTGACAACTCCCCGTACCCATGCTGCTCAGCGAATTTCCGAACATCAAAGTACACGCTGCCATTTGTCTCGTAGGCAAAGCCATTGCCGACAATGGCCTGAATCATCTCGATCTGCTCAATGATGTGGCCCGTCGCACTGGGCTCAATCGATGGCGGCAGGATGTTGAACAAGCGCATGACATCGTGAAAATCGTTCGTGTAGCGTTGCACGATTTCCATCGGTTCGAGGTTCTCGAGGCGGGCTTTCTTGCCAATTTTGTCCTCTCCCTCGTCGCTGTCGCCCGTCAAATGACCGACATCGGTGATGTTCCGGACGTAACGAACCTTGTAGCCCAAAAACACCAAGTATCGGTAGACAATGTCGAATGACAGAAACGTGCGAACATTGCCCAAGTGCACATTGCTGTACACCGTCGGGCCGCACACGTACATCCCCACGTGTGGGGCGTTCAACGGCTCAAAAAGCTCCCGTTCTCGGGTCAGGCTGTTTCGAATGTAAAGTGGCTGCATGGGGTGGATTCACTGCTGGAGTTGCAAAGAAAACCCATCCCATCTCAGAAATCGGCATCGGTCACCGAAAACCTACAAGTGTGAATCCAATTTGCTGGGAAGCGATTCAGTTCTTCCACCTCGATGTCCCAGTTGTCTGGGCTGCGCCAATTCTTGAGCAGGGTGTCGCCGTTCATGCGCTCGATGTGAAGGGTTTGGCCAAACTCGCTCCGCAGCGACACTTCGTCCACCTCTTCCGATCGCCCCCCGCGCCAAGACGTCGTTCCCAGGGTCACGATGCTCATCGGCAGGACGTCCAGGGCCTCCGGGTCCAGTTCGGGGCTGTATTTGCCCAGGGCGTGCACAACGTGGAGGGTGTCCTGGGTTTGGTTGTCCAACTCAAACAAATAATCTGTGTTCCCTTCGCAACCCAACAACGCCATCCCGACCGCTGCAAAAGAGACGGATTTCCAAATTGTCATCATGTTCATTTGACCCCCCATTCGTGCAAACGGTTGCGTTTGTATGCGCCGAAAGGGTCAAGATTTGCGCCCAGCAGCTGCGACATTCGCCAGCTGCGCTTCGAGCATGATCTTCACCAAAGCCTCCAAGTCCACGGACGCTGTCCATCCCCAATCGCGCTGCGCCACGCTGTCGTCGACCGAGTTGGGCCAACTCGCCGCAATCTGTTGCCGTTCGTCGGGCGCATATTGAATCTCGAACGCGGGCAGGTGGGAAGCGATGACTGAGGCGAGTTCGGCGGGCGCAAAGCTGATGCCGGCGAGGTTGTACGATGTTCGGACGGTCAGGGATTCCTCTGGTGCAGCCATCAATGCCAAGGTGGCTCGAACCGCGTCGTCCATGTACATCATGGGCAGTGCCTCTGTCGGCGACAGGAAGCAAGTGAAGGGATTCCCATGAGCGGCCTCGGCAAAGATCTCGACGGCATAATCGGTCGTTCCCCCACCTGGCTGGGACCGGTGCCCGATCAAGCCGGGGTAGCGCAACGAGCGCACATCCACCCCGTACTTGCGATGGTAATAAGCACACCACCATTCGCCGGACTGCTTCGAAATCCCATAGACTGTCGTGGGGTCGAGTTGGGCGTCTTGTGGGGTGTTGTCCTTCTGGGTTTGGTGTCCAAAAACCGCAATCGACGATGGCCAAAACAGCCGGGCATACTTGCCCTCCCGGCCGGCTTCCAACAGCAGCAGCAGGGACTGCATGTTCAAATCCCAAGCCCGCAGCGGGTGCTTTTCGCCGACAGCGCTCAACATGGCCGCCAAATGATAGACCTCCTCGTACCCACCGTCCGTTCCGAGCAAGGCCTCGAGCGCCGATGGGTCCATCGCGTCCGCTGTGAGGTAGCGGCTGCGCATCACCTCTTCGTTTTGCGGAGCCCGGATGTCCGAAATGTGAACTTCGTCCACGCCGTATTTTGCTTGCAGTGCGAGCGTGAGCTCAATGCCCAATTGCCCTGCCGCGCCAATGACCAAACATGTTGCCATAACCAGCGAATTTACGCAATCCCTGACCTGAGGGGAATCCATGGCGTAATTTTGCCGCGTGAAGACGGAAGATTTCCACTACGACTTGCCTGAATCGGCGATTGCAAAGCATCCTGTTTCTCCTCGTTCCGCAGCGCGGATGTTGGTGATGCCGGCTGATGGGGGTGGCCCCATGGATCGTCATTTCACGGATTTGCCGGAAGTGCTCGCCAGTGCCATGGGGTGTGACCAACTCTGGGTCAACGACACCAGGGTGATCCGCGCGCGGTTGTTGATGCAGAAGCCGACTGGCGGACGCCTCGAGGTTTTTTTGCTCGAACCCGTCGATTGCCCCATGGAGCATGCCCTCCAGGCTCAGGACGGCGTGACCATGCGCTGCATGGTCAAAGGGGCGCGCCGCTGGCGGGATGGCGTGGCGCACCTGGAACTCCCTGGGGAATGGGCCGACACAGTAGGGACGTGGCGGCTCGATGCCCGTGAAGTGGGCGCCGAGGTGGGCCATCGGCTCGTGGCGTTCCGCTGGCGTTTCACGCCAACCTTCGCCACGCCCGATGCGGGGCCCGATGGGCCAGCCTTGCCGAAGCCGTCATGGGGCGATTTGGTCGAAGCCTTGGGCTCCATGCCGCTGCCACCCTACATGCGCCGGCCAGAGGAGGCGCTGGATGCCGTCGAATACCAAACCGTTTACGCCCAACATCCAGGGTCAGTCGCCGCCCCTACCGCTGGCCTTCACTTCGACCATGACCTTTGGCAGGCCGTCCAATCGGCGGGCACCGTTGTGCACAGGGTGACCCTCCATGTCGGGGCAGGCACGTTCGTTCCATTGGGCGAAGGGAGCGTGACGGACCACGAAATGCATGCCGAACGTTGCGCAGTGGGTTTGCCGGCGTTGCGCGCCTTGGCGGAGCCAAACGTCCGGCGTTGCGCCACGGGCACCACGTCCTTGAGAACTCTGGAAAGCTTGTTTTGGCTGGCGATTCTTTGGCACCAATCTGATGCCCAACCCGACCACCTCGAACAATGGGCACCCTACAATCACCTGGCGAAGCATGCCGATGCGCTGGGCTGGACGTTCTCCGAGGCCATGGCGTGGTTGGTCCACCAACTCTCCAAGCCGGATCCAAGCACCGGCGTGAGTCCCGACCTGGATTCTGCTCAACTGACGTTCACCACGGCTTTGATGATGATTCCGGGTTATTCCGTTCGTTCTGTTGACGCGCTCATCACAAACTTCCATCAGCCGGGCAGCACCCTCCTGTGCCTTGTGGAGGCGTTTGTGGGCAGGGCTTGGCGAGACATGTATGAGCATGCGCTGTCGTCCGGCTACCGTTTTTTGAGTTACGGAGACGGTTGCTACTTGGAACGAGGATGACCAGGGTGACCAGGGAGACCAGGGGGGGTAGGGTGACTAGGGTGTGACCAGGGAGACGAGGGTGGACGAGGGTGACCAGGGTGACCAGGGAGACGAGGGTGACCAGGGTGTGACCAGGGAGACGAGGGTGACCAGGGAGACCAGGGGGATCAGGCCGCGCCACCGGAGATGGGCGTATTGCATGGCGTTCATTGCGCGACTCCAGCGAATAACGACTATGCCAAGAATTCGTTACGCATCGTCAACGGGCCGAGGTGCTGCTGTGCCAAACGAACCTGTCGTTCAAGGGTGCCAATTCCTCCGCTTATTTTTTGTAGCCTGAGTGAAATTGGGCCCTTCGTTCAAAACCGCTCGCTGCCATCGGCTGACTTGGTTGGAAAGGATTTCAAATTCCTGATGAAGTTCTGAGATCGTACTTCGCTCCTTGATGGCTTTCATGGCCACTTTCATCTTGAAGCCAGAGTTGAATTTCCTCCGTATTCTGGACATCGTTCACAATTTGCGGCTCTCCCAATCTGTGTCCAGTTCTTCCCGCTCAGCCCACGGGCTGCGCACAATATTCGCATCAAACACAATCCTCCCCTTAAAAAAATCCTTTGTTACCTAGTCCCCCTGGTCACACCCTCGTCTCCCTAGCCCCCCTGGTCACCCTCGTCTCCCTAGTCCCCCTGGTCACACCCTGGTTCAATTGATCAGTTCCTCCCCAAGCTTGTTGTAAATGTGGTATTCCAAAAGTTCGACGGACGAGTTGGATTCGATGCGAATGTCGACGTTGAACTTCTTGCGCCAGCTGCGAAGGATGGACTTGAAGAAACCCTTGATGAGGTAGGCCTCAACAATGGGGTGCACCATGAGTGTGAGCCGCTTGTGACCCTCAGCGGCCGTGAGGTAGCTGAGGCTGTTTTCAATGGTGTCAGTAATCAGGATGCTTGCGCCGACGTTGCCCGTTCCGTTGCAAGTGGGACACTTTTCTGTGGTTTGAATGTTGGCCACTGGTCGAACCCGCTGTCGGGTCAGCTCAACAACGCCAAATCGGCTCGGAGGCTGAATGTTGTGCTTGGCCTTGTCTGCCTGCATGGCATCGCGAAGGGCGTCCGTCAGTTTCTTGTTGTTTTCCCGCTTGGCCATATCGATGAAATCGATGGCGATGATGCCCCCCATATCCCGGAGCCGCAGGATGCGGGCAATTTCGTCGACACACTCGAGGTTTGTCTGGAGGGCATTCTCCTCTTGGTCTCTCGCACCACCTTTTCGCCCGCCGCTGTTGACGTCAATGACGTGCATCGCCTCTGTCTGCTCAACAATCAGATAGGCGCCACTGCGGAGGTTGATTTGCTTGCCAAACGTGGCTTTGATTTGCCGATGAATGGAAAGCGAGTTGAAGAGGTCTTTGTCTCGGGCCACTTTGACGATGCCTTCGTGCACAACGCCAATGCCGGAGAGGTAGGTTCGAACGTCGTCGGCGAGCTTGGCGTCGTTGACGTGAATGGAGGAACAATCCTTCGTGAGAACGTCCCGCAGGACGGCAGAAGTTTTGTCCAATTCGCCGAGGACGCGCTTGCCGGGTTTGGCATGCTTCAGGCGCTTGTGCAACTCTGCCCAACGGTTGACCAAATCTTCCAAATCCTGATGCAAATCGGCAGCACCCTTTTCTTCCGCCACAGTCCGCACGATGATGCCAAACCCTGGAGGCAAAATCGATTGCATCAACCGGCGCAAACGGGTCCGTTCGACTTCACCTTTGATGCGGCTGCTCAGCGAAACTTTGTCGCTGAAGGGAACCAGGACAACGTATCGGCCTGGAAGGGTGACCTCTGCGGTGAGGCGAGGGCCCTTGGAGGAGATGGGCTCTTTGGCAACTTGGACAAGCACGAGGCCCGAGGAGCTCAATTCGTCCTTGATTTTGCCTTTCTTATCGATTTCAGCCTCCTTCTTGAAATTGGCCAAATCCGAAACAGGCAACTTGCCTGACATCACACGCTTCGTGTATTGCTGTTGCGACTTGAAATGCGGGCCGAGATCGAGGTAGTGCAAAAAAGCATCCCGCTCGTGGCCCACATCCACAAATGCCGCGTTCAGGCTGGGCAACACTTTTTTGACGCGTCCGAGATAAATGTCCCCGACGGCGAAATCCATGTTGCCTTTGTCCTGATGCAACTCGACCAGTCTGCCGTTTTCCAGCAGTGCGATTTCCACGCCCTTGGGGGTGGAATTGATGACGAGTTCTTTGCTCAATGGTATGAGTTTAATGGCTCACTGTCGTCCGGTAACGAACCAGAAAGCATCGTGCAGAGCAAACCAGGCCGAGCAGCATTGAAGCCGCTCGGCTGGTTCCGTCTGCCAGGTGAATTGCGCGAGTGCTGCCTCAAAAAAAATGAGCTTGCTCCCGCACAACATTACTTCTTCTTGTGGCGATTCTTACGAAGGCGCTTCTTCCGCTTGTGCGTTGCCATCTTGTGGCGCTTGCGTTTTTTTCCGCTTGGCATGATTGTAGTTTTAAAGATTTCAGCCGTTGATTTCGGCTTCCAATTCCTGAATGTATTCCGCCACCTTGTTGGCGACGATGGTGTCTGGCGCAAACGCCAAATACTGCTTGAATGAAGCGACGGCACCTGCGTTGTTTCCCATCATCCGGTAGCAACGCCCGGCGAAAAACAACCCATTTGCATAAGCTTCGTCTGCATCAAAGCAAGTTTCAAACCCGACCACTGCTTGATCGAGTTGCCCTTGCTCCATGTCGAGCATGGCCAATTCCCAAGTGGCTTCGAGGTGGCCAGGCTCGTGGACGAGCACTTCCGCGAATCGCTCGCGCGCCTTGTCCAATTGTTGTGACTGTATGCTGAATTTGCCCAGCCACAGGATCGCTTCCACATTGGGAGGGACCGCACCTGCGAGGTTTCGCAAGGCCATGATGCCGGCCATGGGATTGTCTCCAGAGACTTGGGCAACTGCCGCCATCACGGGGTCGGCGTCTGTGTCAAAGATGCCACCGGCAGAAGCGGGGGACTCGGCATTGGCCGAGCGGTCCACTGCATCAGTGGGGTTTGCAGGCGCAGCAGGCCATAGCATCACGGCTGCCGCAGCGACAGCAGTGATGGTGAGGCCCACAACGATGCCCGCAGTTTTGTTCATCAGTCTTCGACCTTGACGTTTTCCTTCACGTTGTCCACGAACTCGCGGGCTGGCTTGAAGGAGGGGATGTTGTGCGCTGGAATCTCAATGGAGGTCTTCGCCAAAATGTTTCTGCCAGTTTTCGCCGCGCGCGTTTTGATCACGAAGCTGCCAAATCCACGGAGGTAAACGTTTTCGCCGGATTCGAGGGATTCCCTGACGGTGGTCATGAAGGCCTCCACGGTGGTTTGCACATCGTGCTTTTCCATTCCCGTCGCGTCAGCAATGCGGCTGACAATGTCTGCTTTGGTCATTCTGCTGGAGTAAGTTTGCTGTTTCTGATTTCTTGCTCTCTCAAATCGAGGGGTGCAAAAATAATGGTTATTTGATTGGAAACGAAAGCGCTGCAAAGAAAGAGGGCAATGAGCAAAAGTCATCCAGTATCTCAGGATTTAATTGTTTGGTTTTCAAAGGCCCAAAGAGACCTTCCCTGGCGGAAAACGAACGATCCCTATGCGATTTGGTTGTGCGAAATCATGATGCAGCAAACAAGGATTGAAACTGGGACGCGGTATTGGCATGCGTTTTTGACCAGGTGGCCCAAGGTTGAATTGCTTGCAGCGGCGGATGAATCTGAGGTGCTCAAGGCATGGCAAGGCTTGGGCTACTACAGTCGGGCCCGAAACCTGTTGAAGGCCGCTCGGGTGGTTGTGGCTGAACATCGCGGCGTTTTTCCTTCGACAGCCGGGGCGTTGCGCAAGTTGCCGGGTGTGGGGCCTTACACCGCGGCCGCCATCAGTTCCATTTGCTTCGACGAGCCTGTTCCGGCTGTGGATGGCAACGTGATTCGGGTGGTCAGTCGCATCTTTGATGTCTCTGAGCCGGTGGATGCCCCTGCTGGGCGAAAGGCGATTGACCATGCGGCCACTGCCCTGATGCCGGACATGGGCTGCGGGGACCACAACCAGGCCATGATGGAGCTGGGCGCCGTCATCTGCAAGCCCAAGAATCCGCTGTGCCAGGCGTGCCCGGTTCGGGTGCATTGCGCGGGCTTTGCGGCGGGGAGCCATTTCGATCGGCCGGTGAAGGGCAAGCGGATCACTGTGAAGGCGGTGGAGATGCCGATGGTGGTGTTGACCGATGGCCATCACGTGGCGTTGGTGCAGCGGCCCCAGCCGGGGATTTGGGCGGGGTTGTGGACCTTTCCGTTGGCCGAGGACGTGCCCGAAGGTTTGGGCAAGCCAAACGGTCAAGCCGCCCCACCCTTCACGCACATTCTCACCCATCGACGGCTTCAGCTTTCCTTCGCGTTGCGTCGATGGGAAGGCCCAAGCGAAGGGGGAGAAGGGGCGGAGTGGCGTTGGTTGACCTGGGAAGAAGCCGCGGAGCAGGCGCTGCCTCGAGCGATGGAAAAGATTTGGTCTGATGCAAGAAAAAGCGCTGCCAAATTGTACATTTGAACCATGGCAGGCATCAACAAAGTCATCCTCGTGGGCAACCTGGGCAAGGATCCTGAAATGCGCTACACGCAGAGCGGAGTGCCAGTGTGCAGCTTCCCGATGGCGACTTCTGAGACCTATCGCGACCGGACCACGAATGAGAAAATCACCCAGACGGAGTGGCACAACATTGTGATTTGGAGGAAGATGGCGGAGACGGCGGAGAAATACCTCAACAAGGGCTCCCAAGTTTACATCGAGGGCAAGTTGAAGACGCGTTCATGGGAGGACCAGCAGGGGCAGAAGCGATACACCACAGAAATTGTGGCGGACGTGATGCAACTGCTCGATCGTCCTTCTGGCAGCAGTCGCCCTGACGAGGCACCCCATCCCGCTGCTTCGGCGGCGTCGATTCCGACGGCTGGCACAGGAATGGGTGTGGGGGCAAGCCCTTCCCCCAGTGTGGGTGAGCCGGGTGGCGCCCCATCCACCGGTGGTTTTGGAGATCCCGACGCGGCCAGTGATCTGCCTTTCTAACGAACATGCATCAACGTGGACATTGACTCGGGTCAGGTCATTCCTTGGATAGCCATCGGTTTCTTGTTGCTGCTGAGTGCTTTGGTGTCAGGGTCGGAAGTGGCATTTTTCTCCCTCTCTCCTTCGGATTTGAAGGACCTTGACGAACGCAAGCAAACGCAGCCTCAGTCGAACGCCATTCGGGTTCTGGAATTGCTCAAGGATCCGGACGCGGAGCGCGCGCCGAGGCACTTGCTGGCGACGATTTTGGTCCTCAACAACCTGATCAACATCGTCATCATTTTGATTTCGACAGTGGCGATGGAGGCGGCGTTTCCCAGCGCTGGTCTTCCGGTTTGGTTGCAATGGACCCTGCACGTGGCCTTGGTGACATTTTTGATCGTCTTGTTCGGCGAAGTGATTCCGAAGGTCTATGCGACTTCACATTCTGTGGAGTTTGCCCAAATGATGGCCCGCCCCCTGGCCGCGTCGCAGAAAGTGCTCAAGCCTGTTTGGTCCCCGTTGGTGGCGGTGGGTGGGTGGTTGGACAAACGTGTAGAAACACCGACATCTGCACTTTCTCTCGAAGATTTGGAGCAGGCCTTGGAACTGACAGCAGATCCCGATCGGTCGGAAGAGGAACAGCGCATCTTGGAAGGGATTGTCTCCTTTGGATCCAAAGATGCCAAACAGGTCATGACCGCGCGCACCGACATGGAGGCCTTGGGCTTGGAGACAACCTGGGCTGGCGTCCGGGCACACGTTTTGGCTTCAGGCTATTCCCGCATTCCGGTCTCCAATGGCGGTCCTGATGACATCGCGGGCATTTTGCATGTCAAGGACTTGTTGCCCCATTTGGAGTCTGAGGATTTTGACTGGGCGGCTTTGTTGCGCGCGCCCTTTTACGTTCCGGAGAACAAGAAAATCGATGATTTGCTTCGGGACTTTCAACAGCGCAAGACGCACATCGCCATCGTCGTCGATGAATATGGCGGCACCAGTGGATTGATCACGCTCGAGGACATCATCGAAGAAATTGTCGGGGAGATTTCGGACGAATTCGATGCCGAAGAAGTTCAATACTCGCGATTGGACGACCACACGTTCATCATCGAGGCGAAAACAACGCTGATCGATGTGTATCGCATTCTGGAGTTGGACGAGGAGGTCTGGGAAGCCGCAAAAGGGGAGGCGGACACCCTCGGTGGGTTCGTCACCGAGCAGGCAGGTCGTTTGTTGCGCGTCGGCGAATCGGTCCAATTCGAGGGCGTCCAATTGAAAATTGATGCCGCGACACCGCGCCGGTTGATTCGAATCAAAGTCACGCTCTCCGGGCATGACGGCTTCTCGAATGGCAACATGAATGGAAGCGATGCTTGAGGCTGGGCGGTGGTTCGGGTTCCGGCTTGGGTGGCTTTTGCTCCTGACTTGGGGCGCATGGAGCGGTTGTAGGGAGAGCTTGCCGGTGCCCAAACCGCGCGGTTACTTCCGAATTGACATGCCCGAGCGCCTTCTGCGTGACGAGCCCAGCGGCTGCGGGCCCAGATTTGAACTTCCACAGTATGCCGGCTGCGTCTCGGCCAGCATGAGCGAAACGGAGGGGTTTTGTGGTTTCAACGTGGTGTTTCCAGCCTTTCAGGCGGTGCTGCATTGCACCCACGTTTCCCTCGATGGCTCAACAGCAATGCTCGATGCGTTGGTGGCGGATGCGCACGATTTGGCCTTCAACCACGACATCAAAGCCACAGGAATCGGCAGGCAAATCTTCACTTTTCCGGAACAAGAGGTGTATGGCTTGATGTATGATCTCCGAGGGCCAGTGGCCACACCTGTGCAATTTTTTGCGACCGACAGCAGTCATCATTTTGTTCGGGGCAGTCTGTATTTCAATCATGAGCCCAATCCCGACAGCCTTCGGCCGGCGCTGGCCCAGGTGCGGGCAGACGTGGTCCACATGATGGAAACGATGAAGTGGAATCCATGAAGAAGTGTTGGGTTTTTGATTGCGGCAACACGGCGGTGAAATGGGCCTGTTTTGACGGCGATCGGGTGTTGGACTCGGCGACAGGGGAGGAGGACGTGGCGGTGGGTTTGGCGGCTGCAGGAAGTCCCGATCAAGTGCTGGTGGCGGCGTCGGGCGCGATCCCGGATTGGTTGTCTTCGCGCTTCGCGGGGTGGGATGATGTTCGGGTTTTGCGGCCGGGGCAAGCCACAGGCGTCAGGACCACTTACGAAACGCCAGAGACACTTGGGCTGGACAGGCTCGCCAATGCCGCAGGGGCTGGTCGGCTTGTTCCGACAGGAGCAGCCGTTGTTGTGGATCTGGGCACTTGTGTGACCGTGGACGTTGTAGAGAATGGCACCTTTCTCGGTGGGAGCATTGCACCGGGCTATCGGATGCGACTTCGGGCAATGGCCGATTTCACTGAAGCATTGCCGAGATTGGCCATGCCGGAAAAATCTCCAGCGGTGGGTGATCTCGGACAATCCACTTCGTCCTCGATGTGGGTGGGTGCTGTGGCCGGCCTCAACGCAGAGGTGGGCGCGCGCATCATGGAATTTGACAAAGTTTGGCCAGGCTTGTCCGTGATTGTCACGGGTGGGGACGCATCATATTTGCAACTGCCCGCACAATACCGCATTTTTGCCGACCCGTTGCTGACCTTAAAGGGCTTTCGGGCTATTCTACAGAACATTGCAGACAATTGAACACACACAGTCGGCGCTTTGCGCAGGCCAACGGAGTTGGAAAGGGGCGTTGTTGGGTCTGCTCTTGGTGCTGACGGCCATCCAAACGACCTGGAGTCAAGGAACGGAATTCTCCCCGTACTCCCGACATGGCCTGGGCATGCAATCGGCATTTGTTGCCCCGGCCTTTGCTGGCATGGGCGGACTTTCTGGCGTGGCAGCCGATGGGTTTTCCTTTTCTTCATTGAACCCGGCCTCGGCTGGAACACTTGTCGCGACAACGTTTCAAGTTTCTGGGCACGGGACCAGGCTGGCCTTGTCAGAGGAGGGTTTTGGTGATTTTGCCGTCGCCAACACCGGGGGGATTGGCCCCATGGAGCTCGTCTTGAAGCGCAACGGCGGCAAACATGCTTTGATGTTTGGTTTGCATCCAGGACTTCAAACCGGTTATGCCATTACCCAGCTCGACCAGGACGAAAATGCCGGTGCTGTGGAGAAAACCTATGATGGCATGGGCGGTCTGTCCATGGCGCACATGGGTTGGAGCAAAACATTTCGTGGAACGCGGTACGTGGGGGCAGGGCGGACCGACAGCATTGCGGTTCAAGGAACCCAACTGCATCTGGGCGGTCAAGTGCGTTATTTGTTTGGGGCGGTCACGAGAACTTCACGGCTGGACATTTTGGACCCGACGTTTTTGGACAACCGCACAACAACTTCCATGCAGCACCGTGCTGCGGGATGGAATCTGGGATTGGTTTGGGACCAACTCCTCACCGCACGTTATGGGGACAGCAAGGACTTCGAAAAAAGCATGAGCCTGAGGGTTTCGCTGGCCGCTCAGGGTTCGGATTCTCTGATCACGGACTATCGCCGTTTGTCGGGGAATACCCAAACATTCGGGGGGGTGGTCACCGCAGTCGATACGGCGTACTTCGCAGCGTTTGAGGCGAGGACTTCGCTTCCCATTGCCACGCAAGCCGGCCTGGGGTTGTTGTTGGATCACGCGAACGGACGCCGCATTTTGCTGGGCTTGGAATGGCGTCGCCAGGACTGGACAGTGCTCAACCCTGGAGCGGATGATGCCTTGGGGCAAACCATCCAATGGATGGGAGAGGGCTGGGCATGGGGCGTTGAATCGTCTCTGCGTGTGGGGGGGCAGTGGAAGCCCGGAAATGCAGAACAGAGGCACCCATTTTGGGGTGCTGCCACCTACCGACTGGGATTTGCGCAGTCCACGTTGCCCATGACGAACGTCGAGAGGAACGCCTCCCTGCAAGCTTGGCAGGCGTCTGCCGGGCTGAGTGTGCCGATGCGGGGCAGCCGGAGTGCAAGCAAACTGCACTTTGGCATGGAATTTGGCCAAAGGTCCATGGCCGACGGAATGGGGCTGCAGGAGCAAATCATGAACATCCACGTAGGATTCACGCTCAACCCTTTCTACAAGAACATTTGGCTCACGCCAAGACTTTATGATTGATGAGATGTGCGATAGACTTGAAACCACGACGCGAACACAAAAGACCATGAAGCGATTGATTCCACTTGTTTTGGCCATTTCGGCGCCTGCTTTGACTTGGGCCCAAACCACTGCCAGCGATTCACTTGCCCGAGAGGAACAGAAAATGCTGTGCAATGAAGCACGCAGCCTCTACGACAGCTACGAAGACCAAGGAGATTACCACGAGGCGTACATCCAATGGGGAAAGGCCTGTGAGATTTGTCCAGAAGAATACATCGAGAGTGTCTATTCCGCGGGCATTCGATTGCTGGAAGAAGAGCATGACGCGGCTGACAAAGCAAAGGATGAGGCGAGAATGACTACGTGCAGCGACAGCATTTTTATGCTGTACGATCGCCGTTTGGCCTTACATGCCGAGGACGAGGACCCGGAGGAGCGTTTGGAGTTGCTGGGTCGGAAGGCTGTGGCCTACTACAAGTTGAAGAGCGATGATCCGGTGACGGCAAATGAGTGGTTCATCGAAAGCATTTCCGGGCTCAAGGAGAAGTCCAGTGCGGCCGTTTTGACTTACGGCTACTTGACCTCCTTTTATTCACTCAAAAAGCTCGATTCAGAAGCGGCGAAAGCCAAGCGAGAGGCCATGCTCACGGAATACCTCCTTTATTCCGGATATGCCAATGCGCAACTCGCAGAAGCCCAAGCGGAAGGCAAAGAAAAAACCGTTCGGGTGATTGAAAAAACCCTGGGAAACCTTGAAAAGGTGTTTGTGGCAATCGCCAAATGCGATGACATGGTGCCTGTATTGACCACAAAAGTGGAAGAGGCTCCGGATGACTTGCAACTCAAGAAGGACGTGCTCACGCTTCTGAACAAAAAGGAATGCATTGACAACGATTTGTTTTTGCCCGTCGCTACGGCCGTTCATGCCGAGGAACCCAGCGTCACGTCAGCCTATGTCATTGCCTCGGAGTTCAAGCGAAATGATCAGTTCAAGGAGAGTTTCGAATACATTCAGCAGGCCCTCGAATTGTGCGGTGATTGTCCGGAGAGGGAGCAGTACTTGTTCGATGCAGGCGAAGCAGCCTTGGTGATGAACCAATACAATACGGCCAAACAGTATGCCAGGGAGATGCTCTCGCTCAATCCCAATTCCGCGGAGGCCTACATTCTCATTGGCAATGCCATCATGAACGGTGCAGGCGCATGCGATGATGGGGCCTTGGGCACGCGATTGGCCTACCTCGTCGCTGCTGACTACTACAGCCGGGCGAAGGGCATGGCGAGTGAGGAGTTGGCGGAGGCGGCAGGCAAGCGTTTGGCTTCCGCGGCCAAGCAGTTTCCGACGAGGGAGGACGTCTTCAATGTCGGCAAGAATGTCGGTGACGCCATTCAGGTTCCCAGCATCGGCGGGTGTCCGTGTGCCGGCGAAAGCACGACCATTCGCATTCGTTGATGCGGGCTTTTCGCCCTTTCAGCTTTTCCAGTCATCGCCCGTCTGACTGCTTCGACTTTCGCTGCAGGGGACGGGCGATGTGGCGTCCGTTTGCGCTGATCCTTTGCGGGCTGAGCATTTTCGGCTGCGGTGAAGAGACGTCAGATGAGGCTGGCTTGCTGAAGGAGGCGAGCAAGGCCGAAGTGGAATCTGCCGCCTTTCCTGCGAACAGGATTGAGCATGGAACATTCCGTTACAGCGAGCGTGGCCTTGCGGTCCACATGCTGGAGGCGGCAGTGCTTGAACGCTTTTCGGAGGAGGGCAGCAAAAATCAGGCGCCGGTGGTGGTCTCCGGAGGCTTCACCCTTTACTTGGACGGGGACGAACACAAATGGGCCGCGAAATTGCAGGCGCAGCGCGGTACATTCGACGAGGCGACGTTGCGTCTGACCGCCCTCGGGGACGTGGTTTTGGAAAACCAAGAAGGCGACCGCTTGGAAACGGAAGAATTGGTCTGGGCAAACGACTCGGATCGGGTTTGGACACGTCGTCCGGTCACCATCACAACTGAAGACGGGGTCATTCGAGGGAGTGGTTTGGAGAGTGACGGACGATTTGAAGACTATGTCATCCTCGATCCCACGGGAGCCATCGAAATCGACATGCCTGAATGACAAAGGTCCCCGCGCCGAACATGAAAATCTTCACCTTATCTTCACCCCATGGATTCTGAACGCGTGGCGAAGGTGAACAAGGCTGCTGAGCGGTTTTGGTTGTTGGCCACCCTTGCAGCGGCTGCGGCAGCGGTTTACGCCATCATTCAGGATGGTTGGGAAGAGGGCAAGAGCATGTTGATCATCTGCGGCCTGGCAGCCCTTTGGTATGGTTTCCGTCGGAGTTTCCGAAAGCGCATGGAACGAAATGCCTGACCCTGCCAGTTCGATTTTGGTGATTTTGGTATCCCTTGTGGGTTCCGCATTTTTTTCCGGAATGGAGATTGCCTTCGTTTCTGCGAACCGATTGCAGCTGGAATTGGACGCCAAACAAGGCTTTCGTGGTCAATTGCTCACCCAATTCGTCAAAAGGCCCCAGCTGTTCATTGCGACGATGCTGGTGGGCAACAATTTGGCACTCGTTTTCTGCGGAATTGAGAGCGGCGCGCTCATCAGTGAGTCATTGTTCAGCGCCAGTGATTGGAACACCGCGGCCAGCCCAGTGTTCGCGTTGGCCACCCAAACCCTGATCACAACGATGGTCGTCTTGGTCCTGGCCGAATTCATTCCCAAGTCCATCTTCCACGCAGACCCCAATCATTGGCTTCGCATCTTCGCGGTGCCTTTGGCGCTTGTTCACGCGGTTTTGGCCTTGCCAGGCTTGCTGGTGGTGGGCCTTTCTCACCTGACCCTCGGCCTCGTCGGTCGTGGCAATGATCGGGACATCGAGTCTCGCGAGGAGCGCCTCGGCGCCACGGATTTGGACCATTTCATTCGGGAAATCAGCGGCCGGATGGAGCCGGAGCAGGAGTTGGAACATGAGCTCCAAATCATGCAAAACGCTCTCGAATTCAATAAGATACAAGCCAGGGATTGCCTCATTCCGCGCAACGAGGTGGTGGCGGTGGACATGGAAACTCCTGTGGCCGAGGTGCGCGATTTGTTTGTTTCCACAGGCCTTTCGAAAATTGTTGTTTACAAAGGGGATATTGACCAAATCGTGGGCTACGTCCATTCCAAGGACCTCTTCCGCATGCCCGATCAACTCAAACACATCCTCCATCCGACTTTTGTTGTGCCCGAGCCCATGGCCGCCGATGAGCTCCTCCGCCGCTTCATTCAACGCCGGCGGCATCTTGCCGTTGTTGTGGACGAATTCGGCGGAACCTCTGGGATTCTCACAATGGAGGACGTCATGGAGGAACTGGTGGGGGACATCGAAGATGAGCATGATTTTGAGGGCCTGATTGAGGAGGAAATCGAGCCGGGGTATTGGCGGTTTTCCGCTCGATGCGATGCGGAAGAGCTGAACGAACGCTATGGTTTGGAACTCCCCCTTCACGAGGCATATGAAACCCTGGGCGGTTTGATTCTCCATCAAGCAGCTGACATTCCGGAGCCGGGCTTCACCCTTCCCGTGTCCAATTGCATCTTGGAAGTGGAGACAGTGGAACAAAATCGGATCGGGCTCGTACGAGTACGGGCACTCAGCGAGCACAAATAACTTTAATTGCTTATTTTCGCGACCCTTAACAGAGAAGACTTACGACCATGTCGATGATTGAAAAAATTCGGAACAGGCAAGGCCTGTTGTTGGTGATGATAGGACTGGGCATGCTTGGCTTCCTCATTCCTTATGATGCGGTGATCGCATTGATGGGCAGTGGGGGCAACCGTTCGGTGGGCGAAGTGGCTGGTGAGGAAATCTCTGGCATGGAGTACCAGCAATCGGTTCAAGCGCGACGAGCCCTCGGTTTCAGCGGCGAGCAATTGCAAAACGAAGTATGGAACGACATCGTGACGATGATCGTGCTCAAGGAGAATTACGATGCCTTGGGTCTGGAAATGTCCGATGCAGAATTCCAAGGCCTTTTGTTCGAGAATGGCAACAGCCAGTACATGAACATGGCCTTTTACAGCAACGCCCAGAACAAGCAATACTGGCAACAGCAATTCGCGGCGATGTTGGAGACGCCGCAGGGCAAATCCAACTTCATGGCGTACCGTCGCCTCATCGAACAGAAGCGTTTGAAGGAGAAGTTTGACAAACTGGCTGTATCGGGTGTCTACTCCAACAGCTTGGAGGGGGCTTGGGACTACGACGCGGCCAACCGCAAAGCCACGTTCAATTACGTTGTCAAGAAGTACACGGACATCCCGAACGATGAAATCGAGGTGACTGACCGGGACGTTCGCAGCTACTACAATGCGCACAAGAATGATGCAGAATACCAGCAGCGGGCTGGCCGGGACATTTCATTTGTCCGCATTCCCGTCAAAGCGACGGCTGAAGATGGCGCGAGCATTGAAGCCGATTTGGACATGCTCAAGTCGAATTGGGGGGCTTCTGAAGAAGAAGACCAAACCTTTCTCGCAGGCCAAGGCATCAATGCCACTCCTCAACTCCTTGATCGGTCGAAAGTAGAGGCGGACATCAACGAAGCCGAGTTCTTCAACGTTGACGCAGGAAGCATCGTGGGCCCCTACCAGAAAGGCCAAACCTTCCGACTCGCGAAAGTCCTGTCCTTCTCTCAAGAGCCGGACAGCGCCTCCTGCCGCCACATTCTTCTGAGCGCGGACAACCCATCAGATGCGTCCGAAATGGCCACATTGATGGCCCGCGCGGACAGTTTGAAGCGCGTGTTGGCCCGCGGAGGCGATTTCGAGGCACTTGCTGCTGAGTACAGTGATGACCCAGGGTCCAAGACAAAGGGCGGTTTTTACGACTTCTTTACGCGAGGCCGCATGGTGAAGCCCTTCGAGAACTTCTGCTTCGAAAACAAGCCCGGTACAATTGGTGCAGTGGAGACCCAGTTTGGGGTCCACCTCATTGAGGTCATGGAACACACCGAGGCAAAGGACAAGGTGGAGGTCATCATTGCCGAGCGTGCCATTGCGCCCAGTGACAAAACACAACGCGACGCGTACGGCACCGCCAGCGAGTTTGCCATCAACGCCACGAACCTCGAAGAATTGCAGGCGGCTGCGAAGGAAGCTGGCTATGCCATGACCAGCGCCAAGGACATCCAGAACAATGCTGTAGCGGTTTCGGGTCTGCGCAATGCCGGCGAGGTGGTGGCTTGGGCCTACAACGCTGAGGTGGGCGAGATTTCCAACCCAATCTTGGCCGAGGGAACGTACATCGTGGCTTGCCTCGAGCGAATCAAGGACAAGGGCGTTCCTCCGTTTGAGAACGTCGAAGAGGCCATGCGTTCAGGCGCCATTCGCCAAGCGAAGGCACAGAAGTACATGGAAATGATGAACAGCGGCACGCTCGAAGAAATTGCGGCGGCAGTGGGCAGTTCAGTCCAAATGGCATCCAACGTCTCCCTGAAGTTCCCGACCATTCGAACCGTCGGCACTGCCACCGAGCCAGAGGTCGTCGGCGCGGCCTTGGCCTTCGATGCTGGCACGATCTCTTCGGCCATTGAAGGTGAAAACGGGGTTTGGGTCATCTCTCCAGTATCTGTCACGGAACCGGCAGAAAAAACAGACTTCCTCACCGAGCAAACCTCGTTGCTTTCCCGAGCGCGAGGTGGCTTTGAGGCACGG
>CBFIFE010000039.1:0-27087 GCA_965661765.1 uncultured Flavobacteriales bacterium | reverse complement strand
CGAAGCGGTTGTTGATGCCAAACCGCGAAGAACCATCCCGGCGAATCGTGCCTGCGAAACTCCACGCCTCGCCCAAAGAATAGTTCACCCGCATGAAATTCGAAACGAACGCACTTTCGCTGATGCCACCACTCGCCGTAGGCGCTTGCTCCGCCGCGTTGAGGCTGTTGTTCAGGTAGGCTTGCAAGGGGTCATTGGAGGCCAAACTGTCCCGAACACCCACCAAATTCGTGTACTGGTTGTACAGGGCAGAATACCCCGCTGTGACCTGCAACTCGTCGCCATTCTCAAAGGACTTGTTGTAGTTCGCCACATTTTCCCATTGCCAATTCGACCACTTGTTTTCTGCCCGCACAAGCGAGTTGATTTCCCGCCATTCGTAAGCTGGACGATTCGGGTCATTCGGCCCAATCCCCAAATCGTAAGAGGGATTGAAGATCGTCTGTGAACCCAAGCTCAAGTCAACCGACATCGTGGAGCGAAACGACAAGTCCTTCAAGATGTCATACTCCGCGTAGGCCGATCCCACAAAACGGTTGGTGGTCCAGTTGTCGTTGGTCAAGGCGATTTGGTTCGCGGGATTCGCGATGTCCGAGTCGATGTACTCCGAGTAGGCGAACTCACCATCGGGTCGACGGACCTCGGTGACCGGATCCATGTTCAAAGCCCGAACCACCGGCGTGGTGAACTCGTTGTTTTCCGCCAAAGCCGAGCGCTGGATGTAAGTGTAGTTGAGGTTTTGGCCCGTGCGGAAACGGTCGCTGCCCTCTTGGCGCGTATTGACGCGGAAGGTGGTCCGTTCAAACCGGCCCTTCTCCCCACCAATGATGCCGTCTTGAGAAAAATGGCTCGCGCCGATGGATGTGGACGACTTCCCGGTCCCCTGAACAAAACTGACACTGTGATTGACAATCGGTGCCCGTTGGAAAATGGCGTCTTGCCAATCGGTGCCCTCACCAAGCAAGGCTGGATTGGACAAGCCTGGCTCTGGGGAGAGGCCTGCCGACGCCCTGCTTTCATTCATCAAAATCGCATATTCCTCGGCATTGAGCAAAGCCATGTACTTCCAGGGCTCTTGGGTGCCGTAATACGTTTCGTAAGTGATTTGAGGCTTCTGGTTCATCGTCCCCTTCTTTGTGGTGATCAACACCACACCATTGCCGCCTCGCGCGCCGTAAATCGCCGCAGATGCCGCATCCTTCAAAACACTGATGGACTCAATGTCAGATGGGTTGAGGTAATCGATGCCAAAACTCGGGATGCCATCCACCACATACAGTGGCTCTGCGTTGTTCAGCGAGCCCGTTCCCCGAATCCGGATGGACTGCGTGGACCCCGGTTGACCGGAGTTCTGGGTCACCTGAACACCTGCAGCCCGACCCTGAAGGGCCTGCTCCGTCCGGAGCACAGGAACCGAGGTGATTTCCTTGCTGCCAATCTTTCCGACGGCTCCTGAGATTTGGCTTCGCTTTTGGTTGCCATATCCAATCACAATGGCTTCTTCCAGACCAGCAACATCAGGCTCGAGGACCACATCAATCTCGGAACGACCCGCCACATCGACTTCCTGGGTCAGATAACCGATGTAGGACACCTCCAACACTGCATCCGCAGAAGAGACGGTGATCATGAAGGCCCCATCAAGGTCAGTGACGGTCCCATTGTAGGTTCCTTTTTCGATGACGTTGACGCTGGGCAGGCCCAAATCTCCCATGTCCGTCGCCTTCACCGTTCCTGTGACGGTGAGGGGTGAGGGGCTGGTTTGGCCCGTGGCCTGCAAGCAGGCCACGGAAACCAATCCCAACACCATCATCCATGCAAATGCAATGTTTTTCATCAATCTAGAATCAGTGGGTCAAAATCACTTTCTGAACCGACCGGCGCCCTGAGCGGGTCAACGACAACAAGTACACCCCGCTGGCGTCAATGCCTGCGTCCACATTGAAATTCGAAGCACCTTGCGGAACATTCCACTCCCCTACAAGCGCACCTGTCAAGCTCGTGATGCGAAGGACAGCAGGCGCATTGGCAACGGCGAATTGCAGCTGGATTTGCCCGCCTGTCATCAAGATCGCTTCAAAAGCGGATGCATTGATTTCCGAGACATTGTCTGGCGTACAAGCAGCGCAAGAATTGAAGCACACCGCGTCCATCTCAATGGGGTCTGAGCCCGTGAACGACAAGAAACGGTTCGTGAAGCCGTCCGTTGTCAGCGTACAATCCGCATCTTCAACAGGGTCGAGGTTCTCCGAATCATCCCAGCTGGCGTTGTTGAACTTGTACTCGTGGTCACCCGCTTCAAGGGCAACAGTGACTTCGTAAATGCCATCGCCATCGCCATCGAGCATTTCAACGGATGTCCCAGCCCAACCATCAATCGTGTTGCCCGAAATGTAAATCGGACCCAAAACCACTTCTTGGCTCATGTCCACCCGGAAGGTCACATCCGCTGTTTCCACCACAACACCCCCACATGCTGCGCAGCTGTTGTAACAAACCACATCAAGAATGGCATTGCTGTTCACATCCACTGTGCGATTTGTGAAACCATCAATGGTGGTGGTGCATGGATCGCCTGGTGTAAACTCCTCTTGCATGTTCCATCCATCGAGGGTGAATTTGTACTCGTAAGTGCCTGCGGCCAAACTGTCCACCGTCAGCGTATACACGCCATCGGCATCATCGTCTGTCATCACCGCACAGCCCCCGCACCACTCATTGAACGTTCCGTTCAAATTCACTGTCGTGAAGGTTTCTGTGCTCTCGGACATATCGACCTGAAAGGTCACCGAATACACATCATCGCCACCACCGGTATTGCCATCGCAAAGGTCACAGCTGTTGTAGCATACTTCTGGCAGTGAAACATCACCCGTCACATCAATCGTGCGGTTTGTGAAGCCATCAATGGTGGAGGTGCAAGCGTCTCCCTCAGTGAATTCCTCCTGGGCATTCCAACCGTCGAGTGTGAACTTGTACTCGTGCGTTCCGGAGGCCAAATCCACCGTCAACGTGTACACCCCGTCGCCGTCCTCATCCGCCATCGGGGCGCAGCCGCCACACCAGCCGTTGAAGCCGCCATTGAGATTGACGGTGTTGAACGTGCCTGTGTACTCAGACAAATCCACGTTGAAGGTCACCGCAAAGTTGTCTACCGGATCCACCGCGTCATTGCATACGCCGTCGCATGTGCCATAATAGTCATTCGCGACAGAGCCCGCTTCAATCGTGCGGTTTGCATAGCCTGCAAAGTCGGTGACCGGCGCACATGTGCCGTCCAATTCAGCCATGTCATTGACCAAATCTTCCTGCAGCGCAAAACCATTGACTGCGTACTTGTACTCCACCGTGCCGTCGAACCCGCCGATGGTCACCGTGTACACACCATCCCCATCATCGTCTGTGGCCACATTGTCGCCAGTTTCTGCACACCAACCACACCATGGGCCAGTGACGAAAACGGTTTCAAATTCCGGGGCACACGTCATGTCGACATTGAACGTCACCTCTGCTTGTGCAGCAGCAAAAAATGGCAACAGCACAGCTGCCAACAGGGTCAAGAATTGTTTCATTGTTGAGAATGGTTTTTGTTGTTCGTGACAGAAAAAGCCGTGGAAATGCGCTCGGAACGCAAACGAAAATCCCCGGGTTCGACAATATAATTGAAGTCTTGGTTGATGAAGCCCAAATCGGCAACCGCAAGTTCGAAATTCACGTCCAAACGCTCGCCTGCCCCGATGACCACCCGCTGGTAATCTTCCAGGCGGTCGACTGGCGGCGTCACAGAGGCCACCAAGTCTTGGCTGAAGAGATGAACCACATCTGCACCTGAGCGGTCGCCAAAATTCTGAAGGCTTACCGTCACTTGAATCGTATCCTGCATCGCATACGTTTCTGCATCCAAGACCAAATCCGTAACCTCCACCTCACTGTAAGACATACCACTGCCGAATTCGAACATCGGATTGAACCCATTCGTCCCGAAATCCCGATCGACGCGTTCCGTGTGTTTGTGATCATAGGTCGTATGGGTCGAGGGGTGGCGCGGCCATGTGAAAGGCAGATGTCCTGAAGGGTTGAACGCCCCACTCAAGACACGAGCGATGGCCCGCCCACCGAAGTCACCGGGAAGATAGGCCATCACCACAGCGTCGAGCATGGGCTCAATGTCATTGAAGGTGCGCGGCCTGCCTTCGACGAAGACGGCAACAACCGGAATGCCCAAGGCATGTACAGCCCGAACCAAGGACTGTTGGTTCTCCGGCAAGTCCAAATCTCCAATGTTGCCCACGATTTCTGTATACGGCATTTCACCGAGGAACAACACCGCGACCTCTGGACGACTCTGGCGGAGCTTCCGCACAACCTCATCGATATCCTCCGATGAAAAATTCATCGCCAAGCGATGATCCAGGATCCTGTCCGCGCCAAATTCTTCGGCCATCGCCTCCGCACCCGTCATCGCATCCGGCGTATTCATGGTGGTGTCCATGCCCTGCCAGGTCCAGGTCCAACCGCCATTCAAAGCATTCAAAGAGTGCGCTGTTGGGCCACTGACAAAAATCTGACCCACACCACTGATGGGCAAGATTGGACGATCATTGTACAACAGAGACTTGCCTTCATTCTTCAGCAAGGTGATGCTCTCCTGCGCTGCCCGGGCAGCAGGACCCGCTCGTCCCTCGGCATCGTCTCCCGCCATCTGGTTGGGCGGCATCGCCCCACCCGTTTCGAACAGGCCCAGCTTGTGCTTCATCAACAAGATTCGGCGAACGCTTTCATCCAATCGCGCTTCGGTGACCGCACCCTCCTCCACCAGTTCCATCAGCAGCTCGGTGAACTCAAAATCTGTTGGAACCATGGCCAAATCGATGCCTGCGTCAATGGCCATTTTCACGGCCTCCTTGTAATTCGCAGCCACCATGTGCCGCGTGTGCAAATAGCCAATGTCCTCCCAATCGGTCACCACCACGCCCTCAAAACCCATTTCATCCCTCAACAAATCCTTCAGCACCCAGGGATTCGCGTGCACTGGAATGCCATTCATCTCCCCACTGTTGACCATGACACTCATGGCGCCTGCATCGATGGCCGCTTGGAAAGAAGGCATCACGATTTCCCGAAGCAAAATCTCCGGGACATGCGCGGGCTGGCGGTCCTTGCCTGAATGTGCGAGGCCATAGCCCATGAAATGCTTCAACGTGGCCGCCATTCGGGCGGGACCTTCCTGATACCCCTTGACCGTTGCCACGCCCATGCGAGCGGCCAACAAAGGGTCCTCACCGAACGTTTCCCAAAACCTCGGCCAGCGCGGGTCTCGCGCCAAATCCAGTACTGGTGAAAAATCCCATGGAATGCCCGACGCCCGCACTTCACGCGCTGTGATTTCCGCGGCTTTGCGGTTGAGTTCATCATTCCACGTAGCGGCCATGCCGATGGGCTGCGGGCACAAAACCGACCCTTGGGTGTAATTCGCTCCGTGAATCGCATCGATCCCGTAGAGCACCGGAATGCCAGTGGGCTTTTCGTTGACGGCAACCTCCTGAATGGTGCCGATGAATTCATGCCATTCCTGCAGGGTGTGAGCGCGGTTCCCGCAATTGAGAATGCTACCGACGCGGTACTGCACCAGCGCCTCGCGCACTTTCTTCATGTCCAAGGTTTGGGGTTCAACCACCTCATACGGGTCGTCACCCACTTCGAGCATCCCCAGAGTCAATTGGGTCATCTCCCCGGCCTTGTCTGCCAACGTCAGAGTGGACAAGACGGAATCCACGAAAATTTGAGCTGCATCATCCGGGCGGTGCGTGGGCACACCGCCGCATCCGACCGTCAGAAAGACGATTGCCGATCCGACAAAGAGCGGAAATTTGCAGGTTCTCATTCCGAAGAAAAATTCGTGTGCAAAGTACATCGCTGCGCCTTGCAAAGCAGCAAAATCAACAGGAAAATAGCTGCACAATGCCTGCATATGCGAACAAACATCACCCCACATCACCTGCACAACATTGCGCAGGAATGCATTGAAAACCCATTGCCAGTCTGATTGATTTGCGAACTACGGACATGAATTGATACCTTCACAACGTGAGAATTCTCCTTCACACCCACCTGCACTTGCTGGCTGCGGCCATGTTGGTTTGTCCCAGCTCGATGTTGGGGCAATCAGGACACGCATTGATTCACCACTTCGACCGGCGTGAGCTCGGTGGAGACCTGGCCTCTTGGAACATTGTTGCCCAAAGCAACGATGCTGTTGCTGCAGCCAACGGGGAGGGGATGTTGGTGTTTGATGGTGGGCAATGGCAGTTGTTGTCTCTGCCGAACCAAGCGGCCGCGCGCTCGATTGCATTTGCCCAAGATGGCCAGTGGATTTGTGGCGGTCAGGGCTTTGTGGGCAAGGCATCCAACATCGGCCGTGGCACGTGCACCTTTGAGGATTGGACGCCCCAAATTGTGGCGCAAGCCGGTGGCTTCGAGGACGTTTGGCGCCTCTACCCCGTCCGCAGCAAAACAGGAGATTCCCTTCAATTTGTCGCATCGTCCACCTTCGTGGGCCTGCTCGACTCGAATGGAGCATTTGAAGCTCTGGAGATTGGTCCGATTGAAAACGGTTTTCGCTGGGGCAGAGACGGTGTCGGATGGCAAGTACAGGACACCATTTGGCATTGGGAAAACGGAAACGTTGAACGTTACACCATGCCCAGTGGATTGCGCATTGAAGCCGTGATCGACCACCAAGACGGCAGGCTTCAGGCCTTTTCTCATGCCCGTGGGGCATTCACCTGGCAAGCTGACCAAGCCACTTGGAAGCCTGACGCCACTGCCCTGTCACGTTGGCTGAGAACCTACCGAACGAATTGCATGTTGCCGGATGACGACGGCTGGTGGTTTGGTTCATCGAGCGGGGGATTGTGCAAATCCCAAGACGGGCGCTCTCCCGAGGTCTGCTACGATGAGTCCAATGGTCTGGTGAACAACGCCATCCTGTCCACTAGCCTAGACGATCGTGGCAATCTCTGGGTATCGACAGAAGGTGGACTCGATTTGATTCGGTTGGCCTGGCCTGTGGTGCGCGCAGAACCCCAGGCCATCGCAGCCCAACCAGGTTATGCCTCCTTGCACGACGAAGAACGAGGAGAAATCTATTGGGCGACCTCGCGCGGCCTGTTCATCGAGAACACATCCACCCGAAACGTGGTGCAAGCGCCCGAAATTCCCGGCCCGGTTTGGTCCATCGAGCGAAGGGCAGGGCAATTTTGGGTCAGTTTCATCGACGGTTGCGGCATTTGGGACCCGGAAAAAGCGTCGTTTCAACCCGTGATTGAAAACATGGGCGTCTGGGGGATTTGGGAAGCGACGGACGGTGCGCTGTTCGCCGGCACGTTCGAGGGGATTCGGCAATTGATTCCGCCGGTTGGCTTTCTGGAGGGCCTGCCTTGGACGGCATTGCCCCCAATGGATGGATTCTCGGAATCCTCCCGTTTTGTGGGCTTTGAACACCCTGACACCCTCTGGGTCACACATCCATTCAAGGGGGCCTTTCGATTGGCCTTGAAACGACAGGAAAATCAAGTGGAAGTTGTCGGCGCCTATGGACCTGACCAAGGTTTTCCAGAGCCCATGGATGTGTATCTCGGGGAAGTGGACAACGAATTGCTTTTTGCAACCTCCAGCGGAATTTATCAGTGGAATGCGGACAGCAACCGGATGGCGCCCGCTTCTGGCAATTGGGGGGACTGGCTGAATCCCAGCGGCGCATACCGTCTCGTTGCCTCCGATCCCGGTGGCGCATTGTGGGCGTCCGAGGGAGCCGTCCTGATCCGGTTCAACGCCGAACGCCAATCCCTGCATGCTGGTGTACAAGTGACAAGGGCCCCGTTGACCGATGCGCTGCCCATCGCAGGTTTTGAGCGGTTGGAGTTTTTGGCCGATGGTCGCGTCTGCGTACCGACGGAAAGTGGATTCGTGTATGTCAACCCGGAAACCATGCTCCGAAAGGAGGACGTGCCTGTCGTTGACATCGGACATGTGACCCACCTCAACCACCCCGAAGGCAGCCGCGAATTGCCCGCAGATTCCGACATCGTCCTTCCCGCTGGCCCACATGCCTTGCAAATCGAATTGGTGTCCACAGACAGCCGTTGGACGGGTCGCTTGAAGTACCAATGGCGCATCCCCAGCGTGTCAGAGGATTGGTCGGAGCCGCAATACGGACGGAGCATTTCGCTCAACGGTTTGCAACCCGGGCGCCACAATGTCGAGTTTCGGGCCATCATCCATCCTTCTTTGGCGGGGCCGGCAGAGCGCATTTCCATCGTCATTGCCCAACCGTGGCAGCAGCAATGGAGCGTGCAACTGGCGTTTTTCTTGTTGACAATCGGCCTCTTCGTTTTGTGGTGGAAACGGAACAAAGCCAGACTGCAAAAAGAACACCAAGCCACCACCAACAAGCAGCAAGCCGAGATCCAGAAAGTCGAGAGCCGACTCGCGGAGGAGCGCCTTCAATTCGCACAGTCCCAGGTGCAAACGAAGGACGCGGAATTGGCCAGTGTGACGATGAATTTGGTCCAAAAAGCCCAACTCGTACAAACCGTGCACTCCAGCTTGCGAAAACTCAAGGACGACCTCAGCCCTGAGCAGCAAAAGCAAGTGGATCAACTGCTCAAATTGATTCAAGAAGGCGGCAAACTCGATGACGCTTGGGAACAATTTACCCAGCAGTTCGACCAAGTGCACATCGACTTTCACCAGCGGCTGATGGAGCTGTTCCCCTACCTCACAAAGAACGATATCAAGCTCTGCAGCTATTTGCGGATGGGGCTGTCGACGAAAGAGATTGCTTCGCTCATGTTCGTCACCGTTCGGGCTGTGGAGGTCAGCCGATCGCGTTTGCGGAAGCGGTTGGACCTCCCCCCAGAGACAAAATTGACCACTTTCATTCAAAACCTTTGATGTCCATGAAGCGACTCCGACTCATCGGCATTTCTGCAGCAGCAGCCCTCGGGGGATTGCTGTTCGGGTTCGACACGGGCGTCATCAACGGCGCGCAATTTCATTTCACCGAACATTTCGGCTTGAGTCCAGCCGCGAAGGGGTTTGTCGTCAGTTCAGCGCTGCTGGGCTGCTTGGCCGGGGCGCTTGTGGCTGGGCCGATGAGCGCGCGGTTTGGGCGGCGCTGGTCGTTGCGTTGGGCCGGGGTTCTGTTTCTCGTCAGTGCGATCGGATCTGGGCTGCCGGAACCCCTGCCGCAATCCATTCCGTTGCTTGTCATCTTTCGGTTGATCGGGGGACTCGCCATCGGCTTGGCATCGATGAACGCACCGCTGTACATCGCCGAACTCGCCCCTGCCCAACACCGAGGCGTGCTGGTCACCATCTACCAACTCGCCATTGTCCTGGGTTTTTTCTTGGTGTTCCTGACCACCTATGCCATTGGAAATGAGCTGACAGAGGCGGAAAACACAGCGTTCGGCTGGCGTTGGATGTTTTGGAGCGAAATCTTCCCTGCGGGCGGTTTCTTGATGCTCATGTTTTTTGTGCCGCGGAGTCCCAGGTGGTTGCTGATGAAAGGCCAAACCCAAGAGGCCGCCACCACCATCGCCCAACTCCATGGGAAAGCGAGGCAGCGCACGATGATCGAGGACATCCAACGCTCGATCACCAGAGATGCCCAGGCCACCAGCACCTCACCTTGGGCGCCGGCCTTTCGCTGGGTCCTCTTTCTGGGGGTGGCCATGAGTGTGCTTCAGCAAACCACAGGCATCAATGCGGTCCTGTATTACGGCGCGGACATTTTTGAGCAAGCCCTCGGTTTCGGCAAGGAGGAGGTCCTGAAGCAACAGTTGTTGCTGGCGGGGGTCAACCTCCTGTTCACTTTTGTGGCCATGTACACCGTGGACAGGACCGGACGGAAGCCACTGATTTTGTGGGGTTCTGTGGGGATGTTTGCGGGGTTTGGCCTGCTGACCTTCACCCTGATGACGCAACAGGTGGGCCTGCTCTCCCTGATCGGCGTGCTGATGTTCATCGGCGCTTTTGCCTTGTCCATGGGACCGGTCACTTGGGTCCTGCTCAGCGAAATGTTCCCCAACCGCATTCGCAGTGCCGCCATGGGGATCGCTGTCGCTGCGCAATGGGCTGCAAACTTTGCGGTGTCCCAAGCCTTTCCCGTCATTGCAGAAAGCCAAACAAATGCGGCAGCCCCTTGGCACGGTGCCTTGCCCTACTGGATTTTCATGGCCTTCATCGCGTTTTTGATGTTCTTTTCTTGGAAATACATCCCCGAGACGAAAGGAAAGTCGCTCGAAGACCTCGAAGCCACGTTTGTCTCGAAACTGCAAAATTGATGACTTGATGAGCCTGCGAATAATTCTTGGGTGGATGGGCGCCCTCCTTTTGAGTCATGGATGCAAACCAAAAGTTGAAACACCAGATTCCTTTGCTGGTCCATTGCCGGTTGAAAAAGACCAAGCCCTGCCGGTCCTGATTCACTACATGCCCTGGTTCGAGACCGAAAGCCATGACGGACATTGGGGCATCCACTGGACAATGGCCACGGCCAATCCCAACCAAACAGACCCCTCCGGTCTCCCCGACATTGCGGCGCACGACCACCCGTTGATCGGACCCTATTCAAGCTTCGATCCAGATGTCCTCGAATACCATGCATTGTTGATGAAGTACTGTGGAGCGGATGCAGCGGTCATCGACTGGTATGGCACCCACGAGGTGCTCGACTATGGCACACTCAACGATGCCACTGAAGCATTCATCGAAGCGCTCAAATCAGTGGGATTGGAATATGCGTTGATGTACGAAGACCGAACGCTGGAAAATGTTGGTTTGCCCCCAATTCAAGCCGCAGTCCAAGATTGGACACACCTCAACGAGAGACACTTTACAGACACGGCATATTTCCGCAGTGGGCCGGAAGACGCACCTTGGGTGGGGGTCTTCGGCCCCGTCACCTTGGAGGAACCTGATGCATGGAGCACGGTATTGGATGCAGCGGAATCTTCTGCGCCGCGCTTCTTCACCCTTTGGGGGGAATCCGCTGATGCTGGGCCTGCAGCCGCTGGTGAATTCGCATGGATTTGGGCAGGAAATGGGACAGATCCCATCGCAGCTGTAGAAACATTTTCTGCAGACCCCCAATTGCCAGTTGTCGGGGTCGCCTTCCCTGGATTTGAAGATTACTATCTCGAAGGAGGTTGGGGCGAAGGATTGGGTTGGTCCATAGATCCGGCCGAAGGCCAAACCTTTCGAGAACTCCTCGACCTCGCAGACAGCCATTCTGAAGCGCTCGAAGCGCTTCAGATTGCCACTTGGAACGACTTCGGCGAAGGCACGATGATTGAACCCACAATCGAAGATGGATTCGATCGACTCCTCGACCTGCAGGCGTTCACAGGCGTCCCGTTTGGGGCAGCGGCCCTCGAAACCATCCACGAATTGTTCTTGCATCGAAAATCCTTTGCTGGAAATGAGACCATCCAAGCCCAGCTTGACGAGGTTCGCCACCGCCTGCTGCGGCTCGATCCAGAAGGAGCGGCGATCTTGTTGAATGGGATTTGAACTTGTTTTTCCATGATGGTCCTCGAATCGAGCGCAACATTGACACGCAATCTGGCTTGGATCGTCGCGGCGGCGGGGCTTTTGGGCTCCTGTGCCGCGCCGACGATGCCCGATGGGCAGCAACCCATCGTTCGGCTCCATGACGGCTGGACGGTCGAACAAGTGGGTGGCATTGAGCGGGTCGCGGCAGAAGTGCCGGGGCATGTGCAACTGGATTTGGCGCGAGCCGGACGCGTGCCGGACGCCTACCTGAACACCCACGAAAACGATGTGCAATGGGTAGAAGAGGCGAAATGGACCTATCGGCTGGCCTTCGCGAAACCGGATGGCTGGCAGCCGGGCGACACCACCACCATTCGATTTGCCGGTCTCGACACCTACGCCGAGGTGTGGCTCGATGGCCGCCACGTGCTGTCCGCTGACAATGCGCACATTCCTTGGGAATTGCCCCCCTTTCTGGCCGGTGACAGTGCCCACACGCTCGAGGTTCGCTTCGACCCTGTTGCGGCGCGCGGGTGGGCCCGACTCCAAGCGGCTGAACACGTGCTTCCGTGCAGCAACGAACCCCGTCCCATCGGCCGACAAACCAGCCCGTACACCCGAAAAGCGAATTACCAGTTTGGCTGGGATTGGGGGCCACGCCTGGCCGGCCCCGGCATTCCCGGCGTTGTGGAATGGCGCAACGTCAACCAAGGTGGAGGAGTTCCTCCACCTGCTCCTTGGTGTGAGGTCCTGGACACGCTTGGCCATGTGCGACTGCACGAAACCCAAGGCTGGGCGCTGGACAGCATTTCGGGGACCCAATGGGAACGACTGAACAAGGGCGATGCCCTGCGGATTGTCGACCCCCAATTGTGGTGGCCGCGCGGGATGGGCGAGCAGCCGATCTACCGCTTGCACTGGCGCCACGAAGACACGGGCGCTCGGATCGAGCAGCCGCTCGGCCTGCGCACCTTGAGATGGGACCGCACGCCCGACGAACACGGCCCTCAATTCGCCCTTCAAATCAATGGTTGTCCCGTCCAAGCGAGGGGCGCAAACATCATCCCAGGGGACTTTTTCATCGCCCGCGCCGATGCGATGTGGGCGGGTTTGGTGGCCCAGGCGGCCGCTGCGAACATGAACATGCTGCGCGTTTGGGGCGGCGGGGCTTATCCGGCAGAGTCGTTTTATGCGGCTTGCGACCGCGCGGGGATCCTGGTCTGGCAGGACTTCATGTTTGCCTGTGCGATGGTGCCGGGCGATGCAGATTTCTCAGACCAAATCCGCACCGAAGCCACCCACCACATCCGCCGCCTGCGCGCCCATCCCGCCTTGGCTTTGTGGTGCGGAAACAACGAAGTGGAAAAAGCTTGGCAGACCTGGGGCTGGCAGGACATGTACGACCTGCATGGCGCGGACTCCGCTGCCGTCGAAGCGGACTATACCGCTTTGTTCGACACCCTGCTTCCTGCGCTCGTTGACGCCCACAGCCCCACCCCGTATTGGCCATCCTCTCCGCACCAGTGGGCATCCGGGGGAGACGAGCATGCATGGGGGGTTTGGTTCGGCTTTGAAGACTTCGATTACTACAGCCGGCACGACGGAAGGTTTGCCAGCGAGTACGGCCTGCAAAGTTTGCCCGATTTGCACACCCTGAAAGCCGCTGGCGTGTCCGCGTTCGCTGACAGTGCGTTGCAATACCGGCAGCGAAGCAGAATGGACTGGCTCGAACCGGGGTTTGACGGATGGGACATGATGCGCCATTTCATGGACAAAACTGTCGGTGCACCGCGGCCTGAGGACCTCCAGGACTGGGTGTTCCGAAGCCAAGCCACCCAAGCCCTCGGACTCCGTGAGGCGCTCGAACGGCACCGCACCAGCAACAACCGAATCGCTGGGTCCTTGTATTGGTCGTTGAACGATGTTTGGCCAGCGGTTTCCTGGTCCACCATCGATCACAGCGGACGCTGGAAACTCAGCCACTATGCAGCGCGCCGAGCCAACGCACCGCAAACGGTGATTTGGCAACGGGAACGCACCGACTCCTTGGTGTTTCAAATCCTCAACGATGCCCCCGGGCTATGGCGCGGCAACTTGGAAGTCCAACTTCGCGACTTTCATGGAATCGTGAAAAACAAACGTCAAATTCCATTCGAAGTGGGTGGCCGAAAGCAGCATTCTGTCACCATCGGCCCCCTTGCCGATTGGGCCACTGCACCGGCCGAGACGGCTTTGTGGTGGCAATGGGGTCACGCCAGTGATTCAACTCAAAGTGAAAGTTCCTCAGCGATGTGGGGGCCACCCGTTGCCGCAATTTGGCCCATGCCCCTCGGCCTTCAAACGCAAGTCTCTGGCGATACCTTGACGGTTGTTGCCGAAGCGTTTTGTCCACTCGTGCAATTGACCGCATCTGTTCCTGGTCATTTCAGCGACAATGGTTTTGCCATTTGGCCTGAAGAAACCATTCAGATTTTGTTCCAACCCGAAAAGGAACCCGAGGGAGGAAAGGAAATCACGTTCGAGGCCCAGGGGGTCGGCGGTTTGGATTGAAACGGGTACAAATGACACAAAAAAGGGCGCCACTGCACATCCATCTTTGCCTCGCATGAGGCGAATTCCAATCTCCGGGTTTATTTTCGCTCTGCTGTTAATGCACAGCAAAAGTCGACCACGTTCGCTGTAACAGCGACACAGAACAAGCGAACGGTCCAGCGACAACCCACTACCAAGTTGATATGAGCGATTCAGAGAATAGCAACCCCATATACCTCGGGCAACAGCCCTTCCAATCTTCCCAAACCCCCATCACCGGCCAGGAGGTCACCCTCGAAGGTGAGACGTATTACAAGATCAGCGCGGCCGATCGGATGCGGCCCTTTTTCATGAGCATCGTGAGCCATTCGGACCATTGGATGTTCTTGGCCAGCAATGGCGGGTTGTCCGCGGGAAGGGTCAACAGCGACCACGCGTTGTTCCCGTATTACACAGACGACAAGATCACAGAATCTGCTGAGACGACAGGCAGCAAAACCATTTTGCTTGTGGAGACCGGCGGGCGGCGGTTGCTGTGGCAGCCGTTTTCGGAACAGAACCGTGGGGTGTACGCCATCGAACGGAATCTCTACAAAAATGCATTCGGCAACAAGGTGATTTTTGAGGAGATCAACCACGATTTGGACTTGACTTTTCGTTACCAATGGTCCTCCAGTGAGCGGTTCGGCTTTGTGCGCCATGCCCGGCTCGAATCTTCGGCCTCGGACGACCGGAAGATCAGTGTTCTGGACGGCATCCAGAACATTTTGCCGTACGGCGTCCCAGAAGGACTGCAACGCAGCAGCAGCAATTTGGTCGATGCCTACAAGAAATGCGAGCTCGAAACCGGCAACCTCGGCGTTTACGCCCTGAGCGCCATCATTTCTGACAAGGCGGAACCCAGCGAGTCGTTGAAAGCGAACGTGGTGTGGTCCTTGGGGTTTGACGCCCCCACCGTGCTCCTGTCCTCCCAACAACTGAATGCCTTCAAAACTGGCCAGACGCTGGTGACAGAGACCGACATCAAGGCGGAACGCGGGGCGTACTTCATCCAGAACACCTTCGATTTGGCCGCTGGCGAAAGTCGGGATTGGATGATTGTGGCGAATTTGGGCCAATCCATTCGTGGGGTCATCCGCCTCAAACACGACCTGCAATCCCCAGCGACGCTCAAGAAAGAATTGCTGCAAGATGTCGAGGAGGGCTCCCGTCGGCTCATTGCCTTGGTGGCCGCCAGCGATGGCTTGCAACTGACGGCAGACCGCCGGCGCAACATCCGTCACTTCGCCAACACCATGTTCAACATCATGCGCGGTGGGATTTTCGACGAGAACTACACGATCGAACGCGCCGATTTCATGGCCTACATCGACCGGGCAAACCACAAGGTTTTCTTCAAGAAGGAAGACACCATGGGCAGTTGGCCTGAAACATTCGACTTGTTTTTCCTCCAAGAACAGGCGAAGCAAGACGACGACCTCAATTTCAAGCGGTTGTGCGCGGAGTATCTGCCCTTGAAGTTCAGCCGGCGCCACGGCGACCCCAGCCGACCTTGGAATCGGTTCTCCATCAACCTTCGCAACGAAGACGATGGATCGAAGATCCTGGACTACCAAGGAAACTGGCGCGACATCTTCCAGAATTGGGAAGCTTTGGTGCACGCTTATCCCGAGTTCATTGAGGGCATGATTTTCAAATTCCTCAATGCCACAACCTTCGACGGTTACAACCCATACCGCGTCTTCAAGGACGGCTTCGAGTGGGAAACCATTGAACCGGACAACCCTTGGTCCTACATCGGTTACTGGGGCGATCACCAAATCATCTATTTGCTGAAGTTCCTGGAATTTTTGCGGGCGTACTGCCCCGAAAAGCTGGAGGAGTACTTCCGGAATGACTCGTTTGTTTACGCCAACGTTCCCTACCGGATCAAGCCCTACGAGGCGCTCCTCGAAGACCCGAAGAACACCATCGATTTCGACCACGAGCGGGAAGAAAAAATCGAATTCAAGAAGAACGAAATCGGGGGCGATGGCGCGCTGTTGCGGGAGGCCCATGTGTTCATTTACAAGGTCAATTTCATCGAGAAAATCATGGCGACGATGCTCGCCAAGGTGGCGAATTTCATCCCCGAGGGTGGGATTTGGATGAACACCCAGCGCCCCGAGTGGAACGACGCGAACAATGCCCTGGTCGGCAATGGGGTGTCCATGGTGACGCTGTGCTATCTCCGCCGTTTCATGGTGTATTTCCAGGATGTTTTGGCCAAATCCGACCACCAAGAAGTCTTCATTTCAGACGAACTGCTCGCCTGCTTCCACCAAATGAAGTCCACGCTTTCTGCGCACCGAGCCCTCACTGCAGACCGGATTTCCAATGCTCAGCGCCGCGCCATTTTGGACGGTTTGGGCATCGCAGCAAGCGAATACCGCTTGAAAATCTACAACGAGAACTTTTCGGGTCACAAATCGGCACTGCGATTGTCGGATTTGACAGCGTTCATCGAAGTGGCCCTGGACCATGTGGAGCACACCATCCGAGCGAACAAGCGAAACGACGGCCTCTACCATGCCTACAACCTGATGACCGTGGAGGCGGACGGGGGCATTGCCATCAACGACTTGCCCGAAATGCTCGAAGGTCAAGTGGCTGTCCTCAGCTCCGGCCTTCTCGATTCGGCCGAAAGCCTCGGTGTTTTGAACGCGTTGAAGGCCAGTGCGCTCTTTCGCGACGACCAGTACAGCTACTTGCTGTACCCGAACAAATCGCTGCCCAGATTCCTGGACAAAAACAACATCGATTCCGCGGCAATTCAACGTTCCAAGTTGCTCACGCAGTTGGTGGCCGACGAGAACATGGACATCGTCACCAAGGACTGCTTGGGCGGTTTCCATTTCAACGGAAACTTCAACAATGTGAATGCCTTGCGCGTGGCACTCGCCGCCCTGCCCCGTCAGTACGAAACCCTCGTGGCGGCGGATCAGAAACAGGTCGAGGAGATGTATGAAGGCATCTTCAACCACAAATCCTTCACAGGCCGATCGGGCACCTTCTTCGGCTACGAGGGACTCGGGTCCATTTACTGGCACATGGTGTCCAAGCTCCGGCTGGCCGTCTTTGAAGTGACCCGAGGTGCCGTCGAACAGTCGGCCTCTCCGGAAGTGATCGGCGGCCTGTTCAACCACTATTTCGAAATCAATGCTGGCATTGGGGCGCACAAATCCCCCGAATTGTATGGCGCCTTCCCGACCGATCCCTATTCACACACACCCGGCGGCAAAGGGGCCCAACAACCGGGGATGACCGGACAGGTCAAGGAGGATTTGCTCTGCCGCTTCGGCGAATTGGGGGTCCGCGTCACGGAAGGCCAGTTGCATTTTGACCGGGCACTGATGCACAATGACGAGTTCTTGACCGAACCCGCGACCTTCGAGTACGTCGATGTGCAGCAACAGTGGCAGGCGATGGCATTGGAACCGGAGAGTTTGGTCTACACCATCTGCCAAATCCCCGTCGTCCACAAACGGGGCGACAGCCCAGAAATCGAGGTCAAAATGACAAACGGCCACATCGAACGCTTCGAGGGCCTCGCCCTCAGTCGAGATTTGAGCAGCCAGATTTTCCGTCGTTCCCATGATGTGGCGCAACTCACCGTCATCGCTTGACCCTTCAAGAATGAGGACATTTGCACTTTTCCCAGCTTGGTTCGCAGCCCTCATTCTGTCCATCGCCTTCATTTCATGCGGGCGCACCAGTACCCACAACAACCCCCAGCCAACCATGCACAACAAATCGGCATCCGACCTCTTGGGCAATCCTGAATACCCCGCCATTTGCTACGGCGGTTACCGGGGCGTGAGCCGTTCCGAACAGCCGTCCATCGCACAGTTGAAAGTGGACATGCGCATCATGCACGCCATGGGCATCCGGTTTTTGCGCACCTACAATGTGCAGTTTCCCCATGCCTCGAATGTGGTCAAAGCCATCGATGCATTGAAGCAAGAGGACCCCAGTTTTGAGATGTATGTCATGCTAGGGGCGTGGATCGATTGCGCAGGAGCATGGACGGATGCACCCAATCACAATGAGCAGGATTTTGAAGCGAACCAAACCGAAATCGAACGGGCTGTGTCGCTGGCACAGCAGCACCCCGACATCGTCAAGGTCATCGCCGTGGGGAACGAGGCAATGGTGCACTGGGCGGCTTCTTATTTCGTGGCGCCGGGTGTCATCTTGCATTGGGTCAATCACCTCCAAGGGCTGAAGGCGCAAGGAGAATTGCCCAGCGACCTTTGGGTCACAAGTTCTGACAACTTTGCCTCTTGGGGCGGTGGCGAGGCCGCCTACCACAATGAAGACCTCGAGGCCCTGGTTCGGGCCGTGGATTTTGTTTCTGTTCACACCTACCCGTTCCATGACACGCACTACAACCCCGTGTTCTGGAACCAAGGTGCCGAGCCCGACAGTTCGATTCAACAGGCGATGCAGCGCGCCATCGCCTACAGCCAAAACCAGTTCGCCAGTGTGGTGGACTACATTCAACACATTGATTCCAGCAAAAAGGTTCACATCGGCGAGACGGGTTGGGCCAGCGTATCCGATGGATTCTACGGGCCTGAAGGCTCTCGCGCCGCCGACGAATACAAGCAAGCCCTGTTCTACCATGGCATGCGGGAGTGGACCCAATCGGCCGGCATCAGTTGCTTCTTCTTTGAAGCCTTCGATGAGCCGTGGAAGAGCGCAGGCAATCCCACCGATTCGGAGAATCATTTCGGGCTGTTTTCGGTCAATGGTGAGGCCAAATTCGCACTCTGGCCCCTCGTTGAGCAAGGCGTTTTCGATGGCATGACCCGAAATGGGCACACCATCAAAAGCACGTATGACGGGCAGCGAGAATTGCTCGATCGGCACGTCTTGCGCCCAGCACGATGACTTGTCAGGCACCTTGATCTCATGCAACACCCCACAAACCATTGCCCGCTGACGTTCATCGCGGGCTTGCTGTGGCTGGTCGCGTCCTCTTGCGCGGTCCGGTCGGAAGGTCGGATTTGGTCTGAAAACGGGCAATTGTGGACCGCAGAAGGGCCCCATTTCATCCAAGCTGTGTGCTACCACCCCGTGACCATCGGGGAAGAATCGCGCAGCTTTGACAATTTGACAACGGATTTGACCCTGATGCAATTGATGGGGGCAAACGCCATCCGCGTGTACGAACCCATCGCTTCGACCGCTGTCTTGGACGAAATCCATCAAGCGGGGCTGGGGGTCATTGTCGGGTTCGGGTACGACCAAGGCGGCGTGTACGATTTGAAGTCGGGGTCGTACATGGATTACATCGAATCCTTCCAATCGCATCCCGCCATTCTTTTTTGGGAGCTCGGGAACGAATACAATTTCCATCCGGAGTGGTTTGGGGGTTCGCTGGATGCTTGGTACGAAACCTTGCAAACGGCGGCGTGTGCCATTCACGCGGCAGACCCTGACCACCTTGTGGCGACGGCCCATGGCGAAGTGCCTGAAGCTGGCCTCGTGGACACCTTGTCCTGCATCGACATCTGGGGGTTGAATGTGTACCGATGGGATGAATCCCACACGGCCCTCGCCGATTTTGATGCCATCAGTGACAAGCCGGTTTACTTCTCCGAAATCGGAGCGGACAGCTACATGACAGCGGCCCGCGGGGGATACGCAGCAGGCAAAAACGAACGCGCCCAGGCCGATGCCACGCGGAACTTGTTGCAGCCCATTTTCGAGGATTCCACGCGTGCGGCCGGTTTGGCTGTTTTTTCCTTCACCGATGGCTGGTGGAAGGCGGGGCAGCCCAATCAACAGGATGTGGGCGGCTGGGCGCCAGGCAGCAGCGGGGTTCCATACGACGCAACGGCCAACGAAGAACACTGGGGCCTTGTCGACATCCACAGGAACAAAAAAGAAGCCTTTTGGGTGGTGAAGTCGTTTTTCGAGTCGCCAGCCGCTTCGGACCACGGAGGCAACCCTTCGACAAACATGAACGCCGCGCCTCATGACCAGTGATGCCTTCCATGTGGCTGTTTTTGAGACGTCTCGCAAAGGGGGGCGGCTCCGGGCTCTCCCACAGGATGTGATTGCAAAGTGGAACGCGGGCGACCCGAAGGACGTCCGTGCACAGGAAGTGACCGTGCAAGTGAACACGGCACAGCGCAAACAAAGGATCACCGGATTTGGCGGGTCATTCACAGATGCTTCAGCGTTCCTGGTTCACCACATGAGTCCAGCCCAACGCCAACGCATCCTCGAAGCCTATTTTCACGAAGATGGCGCCCGGTATTCCCTGACGCGCACGCACATGAATTCCTGTGATTTCTCCCGGTTTCATTACAGTTATGCGCCAGTGGAGGGCGACTTGGATTTGGCCCACTTCAGCATCGAACCCGACCGCGCGTTTCTCATCCCGATGATTCAAGCGGCGCAGGAAATCTCTCGAGACGGCTTCAAAATCATCGCTTCCCCTTGGACCGCCCCGCCGTGGATGAAGGACAACCAGTCCTGGGTCGGCGGCCGATTGCGCCCCGAACTCCAGCCCACATGGGCCCAATTCTTCGTCAAATATGCCCAGGCTTACCAGTCAGAGGGCATCTCGGTGTGGGGCTTTACCGTTGAGAATGAGCCACATGGAAACGGAAACAATTGGGAAAGCATGCTCTTCTCGCCTGAGGAGATGACGGACTTCGTGCAGTTTCATTTGGGGCCGGCCTTGCAGGCGCAGGGTTTGGGCCAAACAAAAGTGCTGGGCTATGACCAAAACCGGGAAGGATTGGCCGATTGGGTGGCGGTGATGTACGGCACACCCGAACGGGCACAGCATTATTCCGGTACAGCCGTGCACTGGTACGAGAGCACGTACGACCATTTTCCGGAGGCCTTGGAGCGCGCCCACGCAGCAGCGCCCGACAAGCACTTGATCCAGACCGAGGCGTGTTGCGATGCGCAGGCCCCGGTTTGGCAAGACGACGACTGGTATTGGCGGGCAGAAGCCACGGACTGGGGGTACACCTGGCGTGAGCCTGAAAAAAAGCACTTGCACCCCAAATACGCGCCGGTTCATCGGTACGCCCGGGACATCATCGGGTGTTTGAACCATTGGGTCGACGGGTGGATCGATTGGAACATGGTCCTGGACCGGCAGGGCGGGCCCAATTGGTTTCAGAATTGGTGCATCGCACCGGTCATCGTCGACATCGAGCGCGATGAAGTGTATTTCACACCGCTTTATGATGTGATGTGCCACTTCAGCAAATTCATCCGGCCGGGGGCGACCATTCTGGGAACGGAATGCACCGATGAAGAATGCATGGCCGTTGCCGCTGATGCAGGCGACGGCACGACCGTTCTTGTCTGCTTCAACCCTGGGACTTCGCCCCGCACCCTTTGCATCACTGGACTGGCCGAACCCTTGCAGGTCCTTGTGGACGCGCAAGCCATTCAAACCATTGTACTCACCCCGCTGGCCGACAGCCCCAACCCACGAACACCATGAACCCCTCGACCTCTCCATCGACGAAATCCGTTGCGATGAGCCAGAAAATCGCCTTCGGATTTGGCATGCTTGCGAACCAAATGTTTCCTGCCGCCCTCGGGGTGTTCATCATCGTGCTGGTGCAAGACCTCGGGTTTGCAGCCCTCCTCTGGGGGATCATTCAATTCCTGCCTCGCGTGTTCGACGCCATCACCGATCCCATCATGGGGTTCATTTCGGACAACACCCGCTCAAAGTGGGGCAGGCGCCGACAATACGTGTTCATCGGGGCGATCCTGATGGGCATTGCCTATGTCGCCATGTGGCAATTGCACAAAGGGGACGGCGTCCTGTACAACTTCATCTATTTCCTCTGCTGGTCGCTGGTGTTCTACCTGGGGTTGACCATTTTCAGCGTGCCTTACGTCGCCATGGGCTACGAAATCAGCGATGACTTTCACGAACGAACCCAGATCATGGCCATCTCCCAATTCATCGGGCAGTGGGCCTGGGTCATCGCGCCGTGGTTTTGGGTCATTTTGTACGACCCGGCATGGTTTCCAGAAGGAGCAGACCAGGGTGTGCGGGACGCATCGGTTTGGGTGGCGATTGCCTGCACGATTTTCGCCCTGATCCCAGCCGTGTTCATCAAGAGCAAATCCACACTGGACCGGACGGATTTTGAGCCCATCAGCGCCGGCAAAGTCATCAGCAGCGTCAAGGACATTTTTGCTTCTGCCTTCGAGGCGTTCCGAATCAAGCAATTCCGCCAAATCGCCGGCGCCACCTTCCTCATCTTCAACTCCTTCAATGTCATCGCGGCGTTCAGCTTCCTGATCATCGTCCACTTCCTCTTCAACAGCGATCCCGCCAGCGCGGGCACTTGGCCGGCGATGCACGGTTCTGTGGGCGCCCTGGTGACCACCTTCCTTGTCATCCCCGTGGTGGCGCAGATGTCGAAGCGGCTCGGCAAAAAGCGGGCCTTCATCATCTCACAGGCGATTTCGATTGTGGGGTACATCCTGTTTTGGTTTTTGTTCGTGCCCGGCAAACCCTATCTTTTCTTGTTCGCCCTGCCGTTCCACTCCTTCGGCATCGGCAGCCTGTTCACCATCATGATGAGCATGACGGCGGATGTCTGCGACCTCGATGAACTGAAAACGGGCAAGCGGCGCGAAGGGGTGCTCGGGGCGGTGTACTGGTGGATGGTGAAGCTCGGGTTCGGCATTGCGGCGCTGCTCAGCGGGTCGATCCTCGCGTTCGTCGGGTTCGACGCCGAGAACGTGACGGAATCGGCGGTGACGGGCATGCGCCTGTTCTACACTGGCCTGCCGATTGCTGGTGTGATCGGGGCGATTTTGATCATGAAGAATTACGACATCACAGAGGAGAAAGCAAAAGAGGTGAAGGCGGCTTTGGCCGAACGAAAGCAGAAAACAAACGATTGACCCCAAGACTCGAATCTTTGAAACCACAGATCATGTCGTACAGAAAAGAGAAAATCCTCTCGTTGACCGGCACCGAAGTCAACGCCCTGGACAGAAAGACGTTGCAGGGAGAGTGCGAATCTTTGTTGAACAACAAGATGCACGGCATTTGCTTCAGCCCTTACGAAGGCGAGCAAAAACCTGGCGACCCCATCTCCGAAGAACAGGTGCGCCGGAAACTCGCCCTCCTTCAGCCCTACACGCAATGGATTCGGGTCTTTTCTTGCACAGAAGGCAACGACATCATTCCGCAGTTGGCCCGAGAGTATGGATTGAAAACGTTGGTCGGCGCGTGGTTGGGCGAGGACGATGAGAAAAACGAAGAGGAAATGGCCCGGTTGATCGAGCTGGCCCAGGCTGGTTTTGTGGACATTGCTGCAGTGGGCAACGAGGTCCTTTACCGGGAAGAGATGGAAGAGGAGGACCTGATCGCGTGCATTGACCGGGTGAGGGAGGCGTTGCCAAATGTCCCCGTCGGCTATGTGGACGCTTACTACGAATTCACCAACCGGCCCAAGGTGACGGCGGCGTGCGATGTGGTTTTGGCCAACTGCTACCCCTACTGGGAAGGATGCCACATCGACTATTCCCTCTTGTACATGAAGCAGATGTACTACCAGGCAAAACAAGCGGCGCCAGACAAAAAGGTCATCATCACCGAAACCGGCTGGCCCAGCCAAGGCGATTCCTTGGGCGCTGCAAATCCTGGCTACGAAAACGCGTTGAAGTACTTCTTCAATGCCCAAAACTGGGCCCAGAAGGAGAACATCGAAATGTTTTACTTCTCAGCGTTCGACGAGGGGTGGAAGGTCAGTACAGAGGGCAATGTCGGCGCGTTTTGGGGCCTCTGGGACCACGAAGAGAAGCGGAAGTTCTGATGATCCGGCCCCGGCTCATGGCCGAATCAACCTGTGGGTTTCCCTGAGCTGTTCTGGGCCCGATGCATTGAAGATGGTGAGGAAGTACACGCCGGAAGCGAGTCCTGAGGTGGACAAAGAACCGACCGTGCCTTGCGTTTCACGGACCTTTCGTCCGGTCGCATCTCGGAGTTCGACGGTCCAATTGCCCGCAATATCGGTGGGCGGGGTGATTTGGATGAACTCACGGAAAGGGTTCGGGAATACCTGGAATCGCGGTGCAGGAACTGCGGGGCCTTCGAGGCCCACGTAGATCCACTCTGGGCTGACGACGACGGGGCAGTCCGGGTGGTCCGTCGCTTCGACGGTGTAGACGCCAGGGCCGAGGGCGGGCAACCACCAATCGCCGCCAGCCACCGCCGAGCCGTTGACATACCAGAGGTAGATGGGGTAGCCGGGCGTTGTGGTGAGGTCGCCGTTCAGTTCTTGGAAGATTTCGAGCGGAGGAAGGGGCCAACAAACGAGCAGGGAATCGGCGTCGGCCGGGCATCCGTAGCTGTCCCATCCTTGTGCGCTGTACCAACCGCTGATCGGAGGGAAGAGCACTGAAATGTCCGTGGTGTCTCCGATTGTGCCGTCCGCCGATGTCCAGAGGAACGTGTCGAGGGCAGGGTTGGCGATGAGGGCTTCGGGAGAGCTGGAATTGGTCTGAAGGTCAAGCGCTACAGGAGGCGTCAGCCCGCAAAAAAGTGCCGAATCGGACGTGCCCACGCACCCCAGGAGATTTGCAGCCGAATACGTCACCCAGCCGTTCGCCGGGGGAAAAAATGTGCTGTCTGGTCCAATGGTCCACGTGCTGTCCGCCTGCATCCAGCTGAATTGCAACATGCTGTCGACCGGCGCGTACATCCAGTCCGGCGTGCTGACCGGTGGCGGCAGAATCGGTGCAGTGCCCACCGTGATGGCGATCGTGTCGGTGAGTGTCAAAACGGTTTGGAGGTTGATGTAGGACACCCCGAAGGTGGGGCTCGCGGCGAAACTGAAAGGGCCGGTTGTGTTCGTCGTCAAGGTCCCTGTGCCCATGCTGTCGTCGTTGCCAATCGCATCCGCATCCCAAAATGCAATGTTGTACGGCGGGTTCGTCACAGGAATCGACAGCCCATTCCAAGATGGATCGTTGCTGTCCGTGACCTCGGGTGACGTGTAGACTGTGTTGCCACTGCCGTCTTGCAGAATGAAGTACAGATCGGGCGGCGTGAAAAAATCGTCCAATCCCGCGCCGCCCGTCGAAGTGACTTGGATGGACGTCAGAACGGGCTCGCCGATGTCGGTGTTCAGGACCACGTTGTATTCGCCGGGTTCGTCGTAGGTGACGCTGAGCGAATCGGCACTCGATGTGTCGCCGTTGCCGAGGTCCCAGGAGTAGGTCGTGGTTTGGTCAGGGGTGCCCGCGGCCGTCGCCGCGAGGTCGATCGTCAAGCTGTCGCATCCGCTGAGCTGCGAAACGGTGAACGTGCTGGTGCCGCCTGCGCCAGGTTCGATGTGGAGGTCGAAGGTGAAGGAATCGTTGACCGTCTGCTGAAAGCCAAACACCGAAGCCACGGCCGAAATCGAAATCTCAATCACAAAATCCCCAGGCCAGACGGGGGTTCCGCAGAGCGTGGCGCAACCGGAGGTTTGGCCGGCCATAGGCTCGTAAACGCCATCGGGGTCGCTCAGCTCGACTTGCAGCCCGACCGGCACACCGGTGATGGTCGTGATGGTCACCGATTCGAGATCGGCAACTGCGCCCGAACCAGGATCCGTCACCTGGGCCGGCAGGAAAAACGTGATCACCTGTTCGTACGCTGCATCCGTTTCGGCCCCGGGCAGCAGGTCTGGACAAATCGTGGGAAATCCATCGGCGGAAGTGCAACTTGGATCTGGGTCGCAGGCGTTGCATTGCGCAGCGAGGCGGCTTGCGGCCAGCAAGAAGAAAGTCAGAAGGCTGAGAAATCGCATGGTGTGGGCGGTTTGGTGCCCAAAAATTAAACCAAATTCATCTTGCCCTCAACGTCTCTCGCGCTCGTTTCGCCTTGAAGGCTGGACTGAAATCTCTGCGTGTTCTCAACTTCGTTCCGAATTTAAGACCCCATTTTGTGTCCAACTGAATCCGACCACTTCAGAGATGGTGGAATTACTTTACGACGAGACTGACATGGATTTGATGGAAATTCTCCTTTCGGATGTGACTCGATTGTACAACCGTTGGGTGTTCCTCAAAGAATGCAGGTCACTGTGTCCTGTCCCCACCTCATTCACTCCATGGATACTCGACTATTTTGACCATCACGTGAAAATTCAAAAACATCAATCACTTTCGGGATTGATTGATTCTCTTGGGTTGGGAATGGAATCTTGAGGTGTAGTCAGAGTCTATGACGAAAGTTCTTCTCAATAGTCGTCTTGAAATCACTAGTTTTGAGAGTGTTGTTCATGTTGAACTGAAGACCAAACAATGTCAAGTTATCAGGAAATTTCGTCCTTCATTTGGAGGGTTTGTGACGATGAGTTGAGGGGGTTGTTCAAACCCCACGAGTATGGAGAAATCATCCTTCCTTTTGTGACCCTGAGACGATTGGATTGTCTCATCGAACCCCACAAGGATGAGGTGGTGTTACTCTACCGAGAACTGAAGGAACAGATTGATGACCCGTCACCCATTATCAAGAAGAAGACGAACCTGAACTTCTTCAACCATTCGGAGTACGACCTGACCCGATTGAAGTCAGACCCCACAGGGTTGAAACAGAACTTCCCCAACTACATCAACGGGTTTTCTGACAACGTCCACCAAATCTTAGAAAACTTCCAACTCGACAAACCCGTTGAGAAACTCCTGAAGAACAAGAAACTCTATTCCCTCATTGACAAATTCACGGAAGTCGACCTTCATCCTGATGTGGTGGACAACCACACAATGGGGTCGGTGTTCGAGGAACTCCTCCGACGGTTCTCGGAGATGAGTAACGAGACGAGTGGGGAACATTACACCCCTCGTGACGTTGTGACGTTGTTGGTGTCACTCGTGTTCAGTGGAGATGAAGATACCCTGGAGGGTGAGGGGATTCTCCGTTCCCTTTTTGACCCCTCTTGTGGCCCAGGGGGGATGTTGACC
>CBFIFE010000038.1:0-27814 GCA_965661765.1 uncultured Flavobacteriales bacterium | reverse complement strand
AATGGACCAGTTCCGGCCAAATCGCTGCGGCTTCCCAAAGACGACAATGGGCCGCTGGACCGGCACTTGGGACGCCATCCACTTGACCCCTTTGAACCACACGAGTTCCAAGGTCATCCCCTGTTCATCGATGAAAGTCCCACGCAACCGGGAGCCGGTTTTGCCTGGGACTTGCTCGAGCCTGGAGATGTGTCCTCGGATTTGGACAGCCACTTCATCCGTCGCGATGGTTCCAACCGTGCAGAACTGGGTGCGGTCCTCATATCGAAACGGCAAGTAGCTCAACAGGTCCTCGATGGTGTCCACCCCGATTTCCGCTCGCAACAACTCGGCGCGCTTGGGGCCTACCCCTTTCAAGAAAGCACAAGACGATCCGAGTTCGGCCATGACTTCAGCAAGGTCGTCCGACCATGGGGAAATTGCAACCCCACGGAAATTCTCAGGCGAGCATCTTCACCGGCTCTTCCAAAAAGGCCTTGAAATCGTTGAGGAATGCCGCCCCTGTGGCACCATCCACAACGCGGTGATCGCAGCTCAAGGTCACCTTCATCACATGACCCGGCACCACGGCGCCGTTTTTGACCACGGGTTGCTCTTGGATGCCACCCACGGCCAAGATGCAAGCATCAGGCGGATTGATGATGGCAGTGAATGCCTCAACACCGAACATGCCCAAGTTTGAGATGGTAAAGGTATTGCCCTCCCAGTCAGCTGGTTGCAACTTTTTGTCACGCGCCTTGCCGGCAAAATCTTTTACTTCAGCACCAATGGTGGAAAGTGACTTTTCATTTGCGTGACGCACAACCGGAACCAAAAGACCGTCTTCCACCGCCACAGCCACACCGATGTGCACATGGGCATTGTAGCGAATTCTGTCCTCCAGCCAACTGCTGTTGACGGCTGGGTGCTTTTTCAGTGCCAACGCGGCGGCTTTGACGACCATGTCATTGAAGCTGACCTTGACATCACCCGCGGCATTGATGGCTTTTCGCGCAGTCATCGCCGCCCCCATATCGATGGATACGGTGAGGTAAAAATGCGGCGCCGTGAATTTGCTTTCCGCCAGTCGGCGCGCAATGGTTTTCCGCATCTGCGACACCGGCTCCTCATGGAAGGACTCGACACCGGCCATGGCAACGGGCGCGGCCGGGATGGCAGCGGGCACGAAGTGCTCAACATCGCGCTTCACGATTCGGCCTCCTTCGCCCGACCCAGGAATGGTGGCCAAGCTCAACCCACGATCTGCCGCGAGTTTCTTGGCGAGTGGCGACGCCTTCAACCGTCCGCTCGTGGCCGCAACCGGAGCAGGAGCAGGAGCGGGCGCTGGCGCTGAGGTTGAAACAGGAGCAGGTGCTGGCGCCGGGGCAGGTGCTGGGGCAGCGACAGGCGCCGGTTCAGGAGTTGCTGCCACCTCTGGCGAAGGCGACGCTGCAACCGCAGCACCTGCACTCGCAATCAAAGCTGACACATCCTCACCCTCATCACCCAGGATGCAAAGCAAGCTGTCCACAGGCGCTGTTTGCCCTTGTTCGACACCGATGTGCAACAGCACACCATCGAAGAAGGACTCAAACTCCATTGTGGCTTTGTCCGTCTCGATTTCTGCCAAGATTTCTCCGCTCTCCACGGCATCTCCTACGTTCTTCAACCAACTGGCCACCACCCCTTCGGTCATGGTGTCACTCAGCTTGGGCATGCGCACAATTTCAGCCATATCTCAGATGTTTCAGGTCTTGCTTTGCGAATTCAATTCAATCGTTGACGAAGGGATAATCCTCAGTCATGTACACGTCCTCGTACAATTCGTGCGCCTCGGGGTAAGGGCTGTCTTCAGCGTATTGGATGCATTCTTCCACCTGCGCTTTGACTTCCTTTTCCACACCTTTGAGCGCTTCCTCGGTGGCCCAACCCTGCTCAAGCAAAACGTTGCGAACGTGCAGAATCGGATCCCGGTCTTGGTACTCATTCACCTCGTCCTTCGTTCGGTACTTCTGCGGATCCGACATCGAATGGCCCTTGTAACGGTACGTTTGGATGTCCAAAAGGGTGGGGCCCTCTCCCGCACGACCACGGGCGGCCGCCTCGGCGATGGCGTCATGGACGGCCTCCGGGCTCATCCCATCCACTGTGAATGAAGGCATTTGGTAACTCGCTCCAAGCACAGCCAAATCCGTCACGTTCGACGTCCGCTCCACCGAGGTGCCCATCGCGTATTTGTTGTTCTCAATGATGAAAATGACTGGAAGCTTCCAGGTCATCGCCATGTTGAAAGTCTCGTGCAACATGCCCTGGCGTGCTGCACCATCGCCCATGAATGTCACTGTGACATGGTCTTCTTTGCGGTACTTGTCGGCAAAAGCAATGCCTGCACCCAAACCGATTTGACCACCGACGATGCCATGACCACCGAACAAATTGCGCTCTTTGTCAAACATGTGCATTGAGCCCCCCTTGCCTTTGCTTGTCCCCGTCTTTCGGCCATACAACTCCGCCATGACATACTTGGGGTCAGTGCCCAAGGCGATGGGGTGCGCGTGGTCTCGGTAGGCCGTGATGACCCGGTCTGTGGGGCGAATGGCTTCCACCATGCCCGCCAACAACGCCTCTTGTCCGATGTACAAATGGCAAAACCCGCCAAATTTTTGTTGGATATAGAGCTGTCCGCAGCGCTCCTCGAACTTCCGCATGAGGTACATGTCCCGGAACCAACGCTCGTAGGTCTCCTTGCTGTGTGGCGGTGCTGATTTGCGCGCAGCCGGCTTCTTCGCAGGCGCCTTCGCGCGTTTCGCAGTAGTGGTGGTGGCCATGATGTGAGAATTCTATCGTGCAAATATAGTTTGCACAATCGGCGCCTCCGCCGCCAAAATGCGCAATTCAGGACCCTCAACCCGCCAGAGTGTCCAAAGGACACGAAGGGTTTGTCTGACCTGAAGCTCAGGCAGAGCGCTGAACGAGCACTGTGCAATGGGCTGAAACCCCCGCTTCTGTGCCGACAAATCCCAGGCGCTCGGTGGTGGTGGCTTTGACCGAGATTTGGTCCAAATCCACCCCCATCACCCCCGCGATCGCCACCCGCATGGCATCGATGTACGGTCCCACCTTCGGCCGCTGCAGACACAGCGTCACATCGAGGTTGCCCAGTCGCCAGCCAGCATCCGTCACCATATCGTAAGTCTCCGCGAGCAACTTCTTGCTGTCAATGCCCTTGTAGGCCGGGTCGGTGTCTGGGAAATGATGCCCGATGTCACGCATGCCCAATGCCCCGAGCAAAGCATCACAAATCACATGCAAGACAACATCGGCGTCGCTGTGCCCGACAGCTCCCTTCTCATGCGGCACCAAAATTCCACCGAGCCAAAACTCCTCTCCTTCTGCCAAGGCATGCACGTCGTAACCATAGCCGATTCGAAAATCACTCATTGTCCCGGTTCGTATCGGCGAGGTCAGCAAACTGCAACCGCAAAGTGAAACGCAATGTGTTCGCGAGCGGGTTTTGCTGGCGCGTTGCAATCAAGTAGCTCAGGTCCACCGTGAAAACGGTGTATTTGATGCCCGCCCCAAGGGTAATGAACTGCCGATTGCCTTTTGTGTAATGCTCGTTGAAAAAACCCGCCCGAAACGCAAACACACTGTTGTAATCATACTCAATGCCTCCACCGAGGTTGATCTCACGCAGCTCCTCGCGCAGCGGACTGCCCGCTTCGATTTCATACGTTCCATCATCCGCGAAATTCACAATGCCCGGTGCATCATACCAGCTTTGCCAAATCGCCGTGATTGGACCAACATTCGGATCCAAGCCACTGACAATGGTCTGACCGCTCTCTTGGTCATAAATGGGTGTGGTCGGCACGAGCAATTTGTTCGCATCCATCGTGAAGGTCAGGGAGTTGAAATCATCCATGAACACCTGAATGGCCGTGCCCAAACGGAAATTTGCTGGAATAAAATCACGATCTGCCGCTTCGGTATAGCTCATCTTCGCGCCGATGTTGCTCACATTGAGCCCCCAATTCCACACGGCTTTCTTGTCGCCGAACTTCGCCCGAGGGTTTGTGTAGAACAAGCCCACATCCACGGCCGCCGAACGGCCCGGTTTCGTGTTTGCCCCCATGACGCTGGTGCCGCCCGTCAGGTTCGAGTTGATGTAACGACCGGAGATGCCAGCGCTGAAGCGATCGCTCAGCTTCTGACTGAAAGCCAAATCGAGGCTGAATTCCGCGGGGTTGAAGTCGCGGAGTGTGGTGCCGGTTTGGTCTGTGAAGGTGATGTTGCCCAGGCTGAAATACCGCAGTGCGCCTCCCCAAGCTTGTCGCTTGTTGATTTTCCGATTCACTGTGAGGTAGGCCAAATTCATGTCATCGACCAAGGCCCGCAACCAAGGCGCATAACTCAAACTGACATCAAACTCCGATTCGGAAAACGCCATTTTCCCGGGGTTCCAATGCATGCTGTTCGCATCCGGCGACAAGGCAACGCCAGCATCCCCGATTGCACCCGATCGGCTGTCTGGCCCAATCATCAAGAACGGTACAGCGGTGGTGATGGTGTTGAGCTGCAGAATCTGCTGGACATCATCCTCTCCCGTCAACTGCGCCTGGGCGCGAGGGGCCATGCCCAACACGAGTGCCACAACACATCCCAGCGGTTGCCACATCCTGCGCCAATCGGCTTTCCAAAAGTTCTGCATCATCGTCTGACCATCAATCCCACAAAGGTAAATCGTTTCCGTCACGGACGAAGAACGAGAATTTTGTCGGCATATTGCACGACCTCACCTGCCGCCGTGGTCAACCGCATTCGTGCGACATAAAAGCCCGGGCCCACCTGTCCACCCAGCGGACCATTGCGCAAATCCCAAGTGACGGGTTGCGAACGGAATCCACTGGCTTCCATGGTTGTTGAGAGTTCCGCAACTCGCCTTCCTTGCATGTCGGTCACGTCGATGACGATGTCCGCGAATTGGCAGGCCAAATTGTGCTCAAACCGAAACGTCACCTCCTCATTCGCAGGGTTGGGGAAAGAAGTGAATTCAGCAATGGCCGCCGCCAGGGATTCGGCCACGACAAAATCCAGTGAAACCGTCCCCTTGTTGTTGGCCACATCCCAGGCCACAAATTCAATGGTGTGCAGCCCGGGGGACAAATCCGCCAGACCATAACGCACCGTCCCACTCACGTAGGTATTGAGGTCGGCCGTGTAAAATTCGTTCAACACGATGGCCGCGTCCGAAGCGCCATCGAGCACCGCCTTGATGTCGTGGCCGATGCCCAGCCCCGAAGCATTGATGCCGGAGGCATCGCTCAACCGTGCGAACAGCGTCGGGTTTGGGCTCGCCAAGCCGCCGGACACGAAATTCGTGTCGTTGAGGTGCAGGGCGATGGTGGGCGGCGTCATGTCAACGGGCGCATCGGGGTTGAACCCTCCGACGACGAAAGACTCATCGTGGCCATGACCGTCGCGTGTGCCATCGGTGGCGTAGAACGAGATGCGGCCGGGGCCAAAGGTTTGGTCTATATCCGCCGGAACCGAAAACGAGAAAGCAAAGGTTCCATTCGCCACTTCTGCCACCCCCTTGTGCAGGACATTGCGATACACCTCGAACACATGCGGCGTCGGCCCAGCATCGTTGTTGAGCGTGGTCACAGTCGTCATCTTGTCGTACACCTTCGGATAGACCAATCCGTTGAAATCCGTCAGCGTATCCCCATTTGCATCCGAGACATAACCTGTGACTTGCACGACATCCAAGGCACGCAGGGTGTCCGGCACCGCTGATGTTTTGACTTCGAACTCGGGATAGGCCAACCGCAGGGCCACATCACCGAGCAAGCTGAAGTTGCGCTTGTTGGAACTGTTGGCCACCTGCGGGTCGTTTTTTGTGACCCGCGCAATGTCACCCAACCTCAGCGGATTTTGCGGGGTGTCCTCCAAAACAATGTCGTAGAAGGCCCGATTGAGTTGCTGGTTCGACCCGCTGAAAACCACGCGGGTCGTGGTGAGCATGGCGATCGCCCCGCCATCGGGATTCATCACCGTCAGTTCACCAGCCGTCTCGGCTTCCGGATCGTCAAAACGCGCCAGTTCACATGTGGCGGTCATGAACAAGGGCATGTGGGCCAAATTCGTCCATTCTTGCACCGTCGCATTGTCCAACACCCGCTCATGCGCCCAACCCCGCTCCCCACCATGACCGATGTAGTTGACGATCAAGGCACCTCGCGCCACCGATCGCTCAATCGCATCTTCGGCATCTGGGTAGCGCTCCCCGCCAGGAGTGCTCAACTGCGGATAGGCATCGAGGTAAATTTTTTCAATCTCGAAGTCATTGTGAAGCGCCCGAATCTTGCCAGCATGCTCATCGCTGTTCGTCATGTGAACCTTTTCGGTCGGTCCCCCGTTGCCATCCATGTCATCGGCCACAAAGACAATGCGGTTGCGCCAATCCCCAAATCTGCCCAGCGTATCCCCATCCGCACAATTCCCGGCATCTTGCGCCAATCCAGCCCCCTGAACATACGCCTGAACTTTCGCCAAATACTGCGCCGCCTCTTGCTGCGAACTGCACGGGATGCGCCCCACCCCGATGGCCATCTTGTCGCCGATGCCTTCCCCATATTGCTCGCCGAGGAAACCGAAATAATCATCGCTCACGTAGCTCCCTGTGGGGCTGATGGAGTTTTCGGATTGATACGTGATGACGTACGGCGTATTCTGCGGCAAGTTCCGGTTGACGAAGGTGCCATCGCCGAAAATCTGCAAGTACTTGGGCCGCAAGGTCGTGTCTTGCGCCAATTCCGCCTTGTCCCACAGCATTTGCATCATCATTTTGATGGCCGTCGGGTCAGGGTTTCCACTGGAAAAGGCATTGAACACATCTTCTTGCAAAACCACGGCGGTGCGCAGGCCCTCTTCTGCATGGATTTGGGCCAAATCCGTGGCCTCCTCCCAATACGCAGGCACAGTCAGGACAACCAAATCCGCGCTGTCCAATGCATGGAGATTGTTGTTCCGAACCCGACCGCCGACCGCCGGCCGTTGGGCCCCGTACCCAGCATAAGCGCAGAAGGTCCGCAGCGAATCTTTCATGGCATCGAAACGGTACCGGCTCGGTTCTCCGTCCACTGGCACCACGTTCATCGGTTGAGGCGCCGAAGGATCGGTCACATCCCACACCCAAGACAACCCGCCATCGGCCGTGAGCTCATACGTGGTCCAAGTTCCCGCGGCCGTGTCCACAACTCCGGCAAACTGCAGCGCGTTGCCGCCAAACCGCAAATCCGAGGGCTGCTCGAGCGTGACATAATCCAGCCAGGCCACGGCATCACTGACACTCGCATCGAGGGTGGCCTCTGCCACCAAGCCAGCGCCGGCATCCACACCCGTGGCCACCAACCCCGTCCAAGTCGCCGAGGCAATGTTTGCCACGTTGCTCGTGCTGAAATCGCTTGTGGCGCTCGGGGTGATGGCCAAATCGGCATCCCCTGCTGTCACCCGCAGCGTACTGGGCGTCCCGAGCGACTTCACAGCCGCCCGAACCACCAATCGCCCAGGTTCGTCCCGGGCATATGGGGTGGCCAGGGCAATGGTCCGCACTTCGTTGGGCAAAAACCGCTCCCCGAACCACTCCCGCCCCGAACGATTCGGGCTGTGCGTTTCCGACTCGTGAAAAACACATTGCGTGTAGGCATTGACGACCTGTCCATCCCCGACACCGACGGGGCTGGAAGGGGCAGGCACCCTGGCGCCCGGAACATTCAATGGGGCATCAAGTTGCAGGAAGTAAAAGGCCGAATCGGAGTAGGGATGTTTTTGATGTGAAAACCGCTGCGATCCAGTGTCAAATGTCCAGGCATCCGGGCCCTGTCCGAAAAACAAAAACGCTCCGCCGCCCGCCCAGGAGGAATCGCTTGACCCACCGACCCAAGACAGGCCAGCCGTTTTCAAGCCCAATGGTCGAGGCGCCGCATTGTCCATCGGCAGCATGTGGCCGCCATTGCCATACAGCACGAGCCGACGAGGGTCGATGGTGTCCGGGTCCAGGCCCGCGTCATTCAACAAGGTGGCATCGATCCGATACACCCCATCATCTGGGATGGCCAGCCGGAGGAATTCCCCCTCGGCCAAGGGCGTGCTCGCCGGCCATGAGGTCATCCGTTGCCCGCCCGCTGATGCGGAAGGGATGGGCGACTCGCCAAGAACCCCTCGAATGGCCATCAGTCGCTCAAACCTCCCGGCAGACGGGGACCAGCGCAGCAGCGGCTGAGCGATTTGGATGCTGTTCTCCGTGACGCGAATGAAAGGGGTGGGGGGACGGTGATGGAGGGCGCGGGTTTGGCCCAAGACCAAATCCGACGAATCCACAGCCGCCCAGTCCTCCTCAAAATCCAGCACTTCCACCCCTTGCCAACGGCTTGCAATCGGCACCTCCCAAATGGCCTGGGGAATCTCTCCCTCAAAATGTGCCCCCTCCGCCATCCAATTCCCCACCGCCGCCTCAGGATGACCCAATGGATGCCAGGCCACCTCCTGCTCAAAAGTGACAACAGCCGCGGACTGGGCATGAACAAAAGTGCAAACCGTGACGGGCAGGGCAAAAAGTGTAAGCCTGAGAAAAACCGCGCGGCTGACAAGAAAACGAAGAAAGACGGCGTTGGGTTTTGGATGCATGGCCACAAATTTCAGGCAGAAAACGCAAGCCTGTTCCCAATTATTTTTGCTATCCTTGTGGATTCATTGGGAATTTCTACCATGACGCATCGTATCTCTTTGTTGGTGGCGGGCGTTTTGCTCATGTTGGGGTTGGGGGTGTGGAACCCGCAAACCGCTCAGGCTCAAGACGCTGAATTCACGCAATACTACGCGAATCCGCTGTATCTCAACCCGGCTTTCGCCGGCAGCGCACGTTGTCCTCGGCTGACCATGTCTTACCGGAATCAGTGGCCAGCCATGTCCGGCAACTATGTCACAACGGCAGCGGCTTACGATCAGCACTTCGACGCCATCTCCGGCGGACTCGGGTTGATTGTCATGAACGACCAGGCTGGTCGGGGTGTTCTGTCGACCACCCGGGTGTCCGGCATTTACAGCTACCAACAGGCCATTTCCAGAAAATTCAGCTTGAAAGCTGGCGCTGAAGTGACGTATCTGCAAAAAGCATTGAACTGGTCAGATTTGACCTTTGGGGACATGATTGATCCCCGCCGAGGTTTCATTTACCAGACCCAAGAAATTCGCCGGGGCGGTGTGGTTCAAGCGGTTGATTTCAGCGCTGGGCTTTTGGGCTTCTCAGACAAATACTATGTGGGCTTGGCGGTTCACCACCTCAACGAACCCAATGAGTCATTGGTGGTGGGCACGTCTCGTTTGCCGATGAAATACACATTCCATGCAGGGGCCGTGTTGCCATTGCAGCGTTCTGTCACCGGTGTGGAAGCAACGATTTCGCCGAACATTTTGTATCGAATGCAAGGGGAGACACAACAATTGAATTTGGGCCTGTACGTGAACAAAGGGCCGCTTGTCGGTGGGGTTTGGTATCGCGGGGTGTTCTTCACGGATTACAAGGATGCTTTCATTGTCACTGTGGGGATCCAATCCGATGTCGTGCAGTTCGGGTACAGCTATGATTTGACGGTCTCCGAACTCACGCCAGCCACGGGTGGTGCGCATGAAATCAGCATGACCATACAATTTGACTGCCGCAACAAGCGTTCGAAATTCCGACGCATCAGTTGCCCAGCCTTTTGATTGCCACTGAATTCCTTCTGAAACATCTGGCGTTTCCGGCAATCTCCGCCTTTTGTTTCTTCTTGCCTTGATCATTCATTGATTGCCACCTGCTATTGAAACTGTACACCATGAAACGGACGTTTTCAACCACAACTGCCACTTGGGTATTGGTCGGTCTCTCAGGCATTGGCGTGCTCTCCAGCTGCACGGGCGGCGGGAAGTCGGGGGCCACAGGATGGGCTTACAACGATCCCACGAACGGCGGTTTCGAGAACCCTGATTACTTCGGCCAAGAGACAGGACCGGGTTTGGTCTTCATCGAAGGAGGAACTTTCACCATGGGCCAAGTTGAAGACGACTTGATGTTCGAATGGGACAACATGCCTCGACGCGTCACAGTGTCTTCTTTTTACATGGATGAGACGGAGGTCACGAATGCGTTTTGGTTGGAGTACCTCTACTGGTTGCAGCGCGTTTACGGCAGCACCTACCCTGAAATTGTTCAGCGTGCATTGCCGGACACCTTGGCTTGGCGCCAAAAGTTGGCCTACAATGAACCCTACGTCAATTACTACCTCCGTCACCCCTCCTACCGAGATTATCCCGTTGTGGGCGTGAACTGGGTTCAAGCAAACGAGTTTTGCAAATGGCGCAGTGACCGGGTCAATGAGCAAATCTTGGTCCGTGAAGGGCTGATTGTTCACAACCCTGAAGCCCAGGTAGACGAAGAACATTTCACCACAGAGACCTACCTCGCCGGGCAGTTTCAGCCGGAAGTCGCTGCTGAGGGTCTGAGGGATTTGCGTCCGGGTTCATCCGGTTTTCGCAATGTGAAGGTAGAAGACGGTTTGATGCTGCCACAGTACCGCTTGCCGACGGAGGCGGAGTGGGAATTTGCCGCATTGGGCTTGATTGGGAACAGCTACGACGAATTGATTTCAGAACGTCGGACTTACCCATGGAATGGCCACTTCACGCGGAACGGAGACAACCGTTCGCGGTATACGGGTGAGATGCAGGGCAACTTCATTCGAGGCCGAGGAGACATGATGGGGGTTGCTGGTGCGCTCAACGATGGAGCGGACATCACCGCACCTGTTTACGCTTATGCCCCGAATGACTATGGACTTTACAACATGGCCGGCAATGTGAGCGAATGGTGCTTGGACGTTTATCGCCCATTGAACCACATGGAATCCGCAGAATTCCGTCCATTCCGAGGCAACGTCTACCAAACCGTGCAACGCGACAGCGAAGGTGCGGTGCAGTACAAGTACGATTTCGTGGTCTACAACATCGATTCTGTCGAGGCCCGGATCAATGCCTACGCGAAAGCAGGTGCGCGCAACCTCATTGAAGAAGACTTGAACTTGATTGACAATGTCAAGAACTACATCGATCAAGCGAAGAATGAACGCAAAGCGAAGCGTGAGGAAGAGGCCCAATTGAAAATGGATGAAGCCATGGACCTCATCGAAGACAGTGAGAGCACCATTGCACCCGACATTCGGGATGCCTTCGCGGACAACATCGATGCCCTTCCAGGAGACTTGCGGTATCGCGACGTGAAATTGGAAGAAAACCTCGGGCGGGACAACTATCGCGTCGCCGACAACATCGACTTCCAAGACGGTGACTTGCAGTCGAGCATCTATTACAACGACCCGAGCAAGGGACAAGACGAATCAAGGATGTATGGATTTGGGGAAACATCCCTGATCAACAACCAATCCCGTGTTTACAAGGGCGGCGGCTGGGATGACCGCATCTACTGGGTCACGCCGAGCGCCCGACGCTACATGAACGAAGGAAAATCCTCGGCTTCCATCGGCTTCCGTTGTGCCATGGATCGCGTGGGCAGCCCACGTGGTTTGAGTCAGAATTGATTTCCACCACCGTTGTTGAAGAATTCAACGCCCGAATTGCAAAGTGCTGCGATTCGGGCGTTTTCTTTGAACCATGGCATCGCACGAATCGGACATTGAACAAAAGATTGACGCCCTGCTTGCAGCAGCAACGGGGGTTTCCATAGACAGCCGCACCGCAAATCCTGGGGACCTTTTCTTTGCGATCCACGGCGAGCAATTCGACGGCAATCGATTTGCACAAAAAGCCTTGGATGCCGGCTGCATCGGCGCTGTCGTCAGCGAGCGAGAACTGGCTGGAACAGATGAACGGTTCATCTGGGTGCCAGACGGTTTGCAAGCGCTGCAGGAGGCGGCACAACGAAAGCGGAACACCTGGCAGTTTCCTGTTCTGGCACTGACAGGCAGCAATGGCAAGACGACCACCAAAGAGCTCATCCGCGATGTCCTCGCCACGACCAAATCCACCGCGGCCACCATCGGCAACTTCAACAATGAAATCGGCGTTCCTTTGACGATTTTGCGGATGCCCGATGACCTGGAGGTTGCGGTGCTGGAAATGGGCGCCAATGCGCAAGGCGAAATCCGGCGACTTGTGGAAATCGCCGAGCCCACCCACGCGTTGATCACCAACATCGGGTTGGCCCATTTGGAGGGGTTTGGCGGACCCGAAGGGGTGAAAAAGGGCAAGAGCGAAATTTTCGGCGCCATGCGCGCGAAGCAATCCGGTCACGCGTTTGCTCGTGCTGCTGACCCCGTTTTGATGGAAGTCACCGAGGGCCTTGAGCGAACCGCTTACGGCACTGAAGACTGCCCGCCGATGGTCCGAGCTGCGAAAACTGGCCACGGGGCATTTGAGTGGTGGGATGGCCAGGTTTGGCATGGTCCAGTCCCCACGGCATTGGAAGGGACGCACAATCTGCAAAACATTGCCACGGCGCTTGCTGTCGGGTTGCATTTTGGTGTTGATCCCGCCGATGCCTCGGCTGCGATTGCTGCTTACCGACCGGAAAACAACCGCTCAGAGTGGCGGAATACTGGGAAAAACAGGGTCCTCCTCGATGCCTACAATGCAAACCCCTCGAGCATGAATGCGACCCTCCAATACTTTGCGGAGGCGCTCGCCGCTCAGGCCACCCCACCGAATGCCTTGATGGTGCTAGGGGAAATGGGCGAACTCGGGGCCTACAGCCGCGATGGCCATGCCGATGTTGCCCGGCTCGCCGGCGAAATCGCTGTTGATTTGCCGGGCAGTGTGATCTTGGTGGGGCCATCCTATGCCGATGCCATTGGCGAACTGTTGCTGCCAGAGAATGTGTTCTGTTGCGCAAAAGTGGCGGATGTGGAGCGAATGCTTCGGGCACATCCGCCAGTGGGACAAACCATCCTGCTCAAAGGGTCGCGCTCTGTGGCCTTGGAAACCCTGTTGCCACTGCTCTGATGTGGTACCTTTGCAGCCCATGAACTTGATCGAAGAACTTCAGTGGCGCGGTCTGCTCCACGACATGACCCCCGGATTGGAATCTGTATTGGCGGAGGGCCCCACCCCCGGCTACATCGGGTTCGATCCCACCGCTGACAGTTTGCACATCGGCAATTTGGTGCCCATCATGATGCTTGTTCACTGGCAAAGGGCAGGCCACCCACCTGTGGCTTTGGTCGGTGGCGCCACAGGCCGAGTCGGTGACCCGAGCGGCAAGACGGCCGAGCGACAACTGCTCGATGAAGAAACCATCGCCCACAACCTGCGCTGTCAGCAACGTCAATTGGAGCGATTCCTGGACTTCGACGGGCCCGCTGCTGCGCGCGTCGTCAACAATTACGACTGGTTCAAGGGGATTTCATTTTTGGACTTCATCCGCGACGTCGGGAAGCACATCACTGTCAATTACATGATGTCGAAGGACAGCGTCAAAAAGCGTTTGGAATCCGGCATGAGTTTCACTGAGTTCACGTATCAACTCGTCCAGGGCTATGACTTTCTCCACTTGTACAGGGAAGAAGGTGTGAAGGTCCAAATGGGCGGTTCGGACCAATGGGGCAACATCACCACCGGAACCGAGCTGGTCCGGCGAATCGCAGGCGGTGAAGCTTTTGCCGTCACGGCCCCGCTGGTGACGAAGGCTGACGGGACGAAGTTTGGCAAAAGCGAAGGCGGCAACATCTGGATTGACAAGGCACGGACGTCGGCCTACAAATTTTACCAGTATTGGATCAATGCTGCGGATGAAGACGCCGGGCGATTCCTGCGTTTTTTCACGCTCAAGTCAAAAGCTGAGATAGAAGCCTTGGAGGCAGACCATGCATTGGCCCCTGGCGAACGCAAGCTCCAAATCGCGCTGGCGGAAGACATCACCCGGCGGGTGCACGGTGAAGAAGATTTGGCGCTGGCCATTGCCGCGTCCGGCATTTTGTTCGGCAAAAGCACCACAGCAGACCTCCGTGCATTGCCGCTTTCAGAACTCTTGAGCGTTTTTGAAGGGGTGCCACAAGCAGAAGTGTCCAAAGAAGTGCTGTCAGGCGAGGGGTGCAACATCATTGACCTCCTGACCGACCACACATCATTTCTGAGCAGCAAAGGGGAGGCAAGGCGCGCATTGAAGGAAAATTCCATCAGCCTCAACAGATCGAAGGTGACGGCAGACCATCAGGTCACATCTGCTGACATGATTCACGAGGCGTTGCTGTTGTTGCAGCGTGGCAAGAAGAACTATTTCCTCGTCCGGATGTCCTGAGCCTTGGATGACGCCGGCAACCTGACAGCGACCGAAGGCCCTGTCGGCTCGCGAGGCGCTGGGGGCAACAAGTCGGGCGAAAGAAAAGGGGTCAGCCGAACAGCAGATACAAATCTCTGCCTTCTACAAAATACAGCATCACCACCAGCAGGATGCTGATGACCAAGCCGATGGTGGCCTTGCCCAAATCCGAAAACACCATCACCGCAAGCTTCCCGTTGCTGAAGGCACCTGGGGTCTCTTCACCTTCCGCGGTCAGCTTCGCCCGCAACATGGTCCGCAGGGCAACTTCTCTGCCCGCCAGCATGCCCAAGAAAACCCAAGTGGTGCTCATCGGCAAACCACCGTCCCAGAGGCCCAGCTTGTCGTACTTGAAGAACAGCAAAACCAGGGCGTAAAAGAAGTCGATGAAGGTGGCGGCGCGAATGTCGGTGGTGTTGGATTTGGCCAAAACAATCTCCTGAATCTTGCCGCCCTTCTGCACAAAAATGAGGGCCAGCAGGGCCAACAAGGTGAACAGCGCAAACGCAAACATGCCGATGCCCACCTCATCCGGATTTCCGAGATAGACCAAAATGTTCACCAAATCTGCCGTCAACCACTGGCTCCACAAAAAGCCCGTCGACAGCCATTGAACGACGGTCCAAAACGAACGCGACTGCAGAATGCCTTTTCCGTCCTTCTGGGCCAATGGATGCTGGATGAAATACCGCTCGGTCGCGCGAGACAACAAGACATACATCAGCGCCGAAAAGAGGAATGCCACCCCGTAACCGCCCAAGGATTTGGTCAACATCGAAGGCAAGCTTTTGATGCTGAAAAACGACAGGACCAAGAAAGTGGTGGATACTGGAATGCCCAATCGGGTGATGGACAACAGCACCAAAGGTGGCAAGATGTACCAGAAAGTCAATTTCGGAAACGGATTGTCCGCTTTGAACAGGCTGTCGAACTTCCCGAAGGTCAAATCCCCGGCGTTTTCACCGCCCAAAAGGTCACCATGGCCGTTGAATCCCAACACCAAGACAAAGGTCAAGATGCCCCCGGCGAACAACCACAAATGCCACCAAGGCCGGTGACTGTTGGATGCCAGAAACGTCCCCAACGTTTGGATGCAATCGTTGCCTACAACGGCATAGGCGGCGAGGGCGAAACCCAACAGAGCGATGATGACTTCCATGGGGAGGTGAAATGTGGCCGCAAGATGGCACGCCACCTCCGATTCTCCAACGGTTCACAGGGCGAAAAGGGCGTTTCGTTGAAAAGTTCAAAGGCGTTAACGTTCCCTTAACATTGAACGGCTGTGAACTCAGGCCAAATCCGATACCATCAAGTTGCAGCCCCGCACCTCCGCGTGGTCATGGCGACCGAGCACCTCGAAAGCCCCGGCCTCCTCAACACCCGGCACGAGCCGCCCCAGGTCGCCGGTGGCCAAGAACGCACAAGAGTGCAGGTTCGCCAAATCCATCACGCAGATGCGGCCTTGACGCCCGGCGGGCGCCCAATTGCCGGGATCGTCCGTTTCGCGAATTCGAATCTGCAGCCAGGGGGGCGGCACGAAGCGGCCATTCGACAGCGCATAGGCCTGACTCAGCATCTCCGTCATCCCGTATTCACTCCCGACCTGCTTCACGCCCAAGCGTTCGCGCAATGCTTGATGAACCACCGGACGAATGGACTCCTTTCTTCTCCCCTTCATCCCACCTGTTTCCAACACCAACCAATCGGCTGCACCAGGCAACGGCACCGACAACCCCTCAGCCCAATCCAACAACGCATGGGTCACACCAATCAGCAACTTTCCCCGCCCCGAGGAGCGGTCGGTCATGGCTTCGGCCAACGCCGTGTGGTCGTGGAGATGGAAGTGGGACTCGATTTGGCCTGCATCTGCCGAAGGGTCCACATGGCGAATCCAATCCACCACCATGTGCACCAAGGAAGAATCCGAACGCTCCAAGTAGCCTGGCAACAAGGCGTGGATGTCCCAGCGATGAAGCGGCCCCAAGGCCCGCTGCGCCCCCGCGCGCGCCACCTCCGCATACCAGTCCGGATCATCCAACCAATGCACCGACGGCTGGCTGCCAGTCGTGCCCGAGCTGCGGAACGTCAGGCCCTCGCCGACAGCCGCCAAGCCATCGAGCCGAATGTCATGACGCGCGAACAACTCAACAGGAAGGAAAGGGATGTCCTCCGTGGAGCTCAGGGCGTCGCTGTCCACGAGCCCAAGATGGCTGCAAAATGCCCGATACGTTGGGTTGTGCGCGTGCTGAAACCGGAAGACCTTCAAGCCCAATTCCCGCCATGCCTCCGCCGGCGCGTTCGTGGAGACCAAGCCTCGAAAGGCCGCCCGCAATTCCGCCAAACCTTCCAAAACCCGCATGCCGCGAAGGTCGGGAATCCTTAGATTTGTGGTGATGATTGGCTCACATTTTTTGCATCGGATGATTCTGTGCCTGGCGATGGGCCTCGCGCTGTGGGGCTGCCTGCCGGACCCTGCTTTTCCGGATGAGCCAGCGTTGACCTATGTGGCTTTCGAGCCGACAGATGGCGGTGGGCGGAACTTGGTCCTGCATTTCACCGATGGGGATGGCAATGTGGGTTTGGACCAAAACGACACCCTCTCTCCCTTTTGCCCCACCTGCGATCATCACCAAAACCTCAAGTGCGAATACGAGGAGCTGCGGCTGGGCACTTGGACGCACATCCCCTTGAATCCCGAAGCCGGGCAGGTGCCCTTTCATTACCGGGTCCACCAGGTCGTTCCTTCGGGCACGGACCCTGCCCAGAACGGCACCATTGAGGTGGACATGGCGATTTGGCATTTGCCGACCGCCTTCGACACCCTGCGGTTCCGCATCACTTTGGAAGACCGCGATTTGAATTTGTCGAACGAAGTGGTCACACCAGCCTTCGTCAAGCCCTGAAGTCGGTCCAGATGACGTCGGTCCAGCTGACGTCGGTCCAGCCCAGTGCAAGCTCCAGCCCGCCCGTTCAGTCCTCTTGAGCAGGCACCTCCCCTTCTGGGCTGGCCAGGGCCTCCGGTGGTTTCGGCCTCGGCTGCTCAAGCCGGCCAAACATCCCGCTGACATGCGCCAGCCGGTCGCCAATGTCTTCCAGCCCCGTCACCAACTCATGGAAGAGCAGGCCACTGGCCGCAGGATAACGTCCCGCGTTCGAATCGCGCAAGTGCTTCTCGCGCAGCACATCCCGGTAGTCGTTGATGGACTTCTCCACGGCCGCAATGGCGTCAAAATCCCCTTGGCCTCGACCTTGCAAGTGGAATTCCGTCAATGTGCATGCCTTCCCGATGAGCTTGAACATCTTGTAGAGTCGTTCGCGCTGCTTGGGAATGAAAAAGATGTGCCCCCGCTCCCTTGGATCGAGTTTGCGTGACAAGAAGCGAAAAATGTCCCCCACCCGCTCCAGCTCTTGGCTGCTGTTCGTGCAGGCCCGAATTCGCTCGCCCAATTCTGGACTCAGTTCGTTTTGAACGAGTCGGTCCAAGGCCAGGTTGACACGGCGGTGAATGCCATCGATTTGGTCCTCCCAGTTCTCCACTTGGGCCAACAAATCCAGTTTCTCCATTTCATCCACACTCATCAGCAGGTCCATGGTGGCCTCGTTCATCCGACGCGCGATGTTCGCCGCACGCAACAGCTCCCGCTGCACTTTGTCAATGGCCAAATCTGCCGGCAGACTCTCCACTTGGAGTTCCTCTTTCATTGCACCTTCATAACTCCCGGGCGACCGGACCGGCACCATCCACCCGGAAATGCGCGTCAAGCGCTCGACGAAAAGGGACATCAACAAGGCGTTCGCCAAATTGAAGGACGTGTGAAATGCAGCAATCACGACACCCGGTCGGTTTTCAGGTCGCAAACCGGCGAAGGCATCATTCAAACTCTCTACCACCATAGGAATCCACCAAATCCAAATCAACACCCCAATGCCATTGAACAGGAAATGGATTCTGGCCGTCCGACGCGCATCGCGGTTGCCGACAGCCGCGGCAATGTTTGCTGTGATGGTGGTCCCGATGTTCTCCCCAAGCACCATGGCCGCGCCATTCTCCAAACTCAACAGTCCGGACATGACAGCCGCCAAGGTGGCAGTGGTGGCCGCACTGGAGGACTGAATGAGCGCAGTAAAGGCCGCGCCAATCAGCAGGAACACAAAATTGCTCACCAAGGTGGAGTTCGATTTCAGCCCGGCAGCACTGGCGAAAAACGATGTGGCATTGAGGTCGGCGAATTGGCCTTTCAACACCCCCAGCCCCACGAACAGCAACGCAAATCCAATCACGATGTTCACCCCATGGCGGGCCTGTCGGTTGTCCACCAGAAAAAACGGCAGCGACAGCCCGATGATGGGCAATGCCAAGTCCCCCAGCGACAATCCGCCCAAAGACAACACCACCAACCAGGCCGTGATGGTTGTGCCCACGTTCGTGCCCAGCAAAACACCAACGCTCTCGCGCACCGTGATCATCCCGGCATTCACCAGGCTCACCAGCGTCACGGTCACAGCGGAACTCGACTGCAGAATCATCGTGATCAGGCCACCTGTGAGCGCGCCCATGCCGGTGCTTTCGGTCAATCGCCCCAAGAAACGGCGCAAAGGACTGCCCGAGACATGCCGAATTCCGTCACTCATGACGCGCATGCCAAACAGAAAAATCCCGAGGCCTCCTAGAATTTTGAAAATGAAGAACAGCGTTCCCATGGAAGGTCGAAGATACAAGAAGGGCACCAGCAATGGATGCCGATGCCCTTCTGTTGAAAGGTTCGCGCGCAGCGCGTGTTCAGTTGCTTGAATTATTCAGGGCATGCCGTGCCGAACTGCGAGAGGAAGCTCAGCAAGTCGGCCGCTGTCACCTGGTTGTCACCATTGAGGTCCGCCGGGCAATCGTTCGCAAACTCGAAAACGCAAGTTCCATCATCGATGGTCGCTGCATCCACATAGTTCGAAGCGCCATCATAGGTACAACCATAGCAGTCGGTGTGGCAAGTGCCATCGTCAAACAAGGCCATGCCATTGTAGTTGCAAGCCGCCGCGTCGGTGCAGCCGAAAAGCGTTGAGTTCTGAGCGCCTGGGGTCCCGTTGTCTACCCAGCTCGGCTGCCAGTTCTGCGGATTGGCGTTGTCCAAGTCGGTGGCCACCAGTTCCAGCGAAGAGCAATCCCCGTCGGGGTTCTGAACGACATTGTTCCCCAATACGCCGATGGTCTGAGATGGCCATGGAGAAGCGTCATTGTAATCCACAGAATCGATGGCGTTGCCCCATGCGTCTTCGATGGCCACTTGCTCTCCAGAGTTGGAGAAGTTGCCCAACTCCAAAACAAAAGTTTGTGCGCCGGTGTAAGCATAGTTTGCCGCAGCCTCATCACTGGCCACAATCAAAATGTACTCGCCTGCTGCAATGCTTGTTCCTGCGCCGAAGACGAGGCCCACTTGCATTGCTCCGCTGGCCTCCGTCAAGATGACCGTTCCTTCGAGGTTCCAAGATTGGTCCCCAGCATTGTAGATCTCCATGAATTCGTAATCGAAGTCATCGCCTTGGGCACTGCAAGGGTTGTAGTGGATTTCGTTGATGACCAAACTTGGCAAGCTGTAATAGCAAACCTCATTTGTAGGGTTGTTCACAGCGGGGTTGTAATTGAAAGCCGCAGCGTCATCGCAACCCGAGATGCTGCAAGTGCCATCATCAATGGTTGCGGCGGGATCGTAGTTGTCAGCCGTCGCATCCGTGCAACCCTCGAGGTTGATGCAAGAGCCGTCATCTTGTGTGGCCATGACATCGTAATTCGCGAACGTCGGGTCTGTGCAGCCCAAGCGCGTCACGTCAGTCGCCGTGCGCGGGCACAGCTTCCAGTTGCCGAACGAATAAAAGTTCGGGCCTGTCACTTGGTAATTCTTGCCCAACTCCACAAGCGACATCATCATGCCGTTCACATCAGAAGAGTCTTCAATGGCATTGTAACCCAAGGACGCCACCATGCCGCCATCACCACCGTCAGACACCACCCATTCGCCGTACTGGGAGATGATGCTCGTGCACTCGCCCAACACGCGAACCAAAACGCACTCCCAACCGTCTTGATTGATGTCACCTGTGGACAGCAATTGCGGGTTGGGCAAGGTGTTGCCTGAGGAGTTGATGGTGATTGCGGCGCCTTGGATTTGGCGCAAGCCGTAGATCTCAGTCACATTGCCCTGCAATTCCACCTCATCTCCGACAGCGACGCCATCTCCGATGACCCAAATCGCAGAGTGTTGGCCCGTTCCATCCTGAATCACAAACGAAGGATCACCACCGACTGCACCATTCGGCGCATAGACGGCTGTCACCACACCACTGGTGATGGCAGCGCCACTGAATGCCGTCGACTGAATCTCGGCAATGGTCAAATTCGGAATGTAGAGGCAAGAACCGTCATCCGACGTGGCCGCTGGGTCGTAGTTGATGGCAAACTCGTCCGTGCAACCACCACCTGTTGATGCACAACCGCCGTTGAAGGCATGTGTGCCGAGGTTTGTCCAATCATTTGATTCCAAAACAATCCACTCGGAATCGAATTCATTCGTTCCTGCAGATGTTGCCCAATCTCCTGCATTTCCTGCGAGGACAAACGGCTGACGCACCAAGGTGTGGTTCGCTGTTGCTGAGCTGACGCCAGCAACATCCCAGCCAGTGCCTGGGTCCAAACCGAGGTCGCCCACAACATCCACTACCACCGTGTCCCCACTGCTGATGTCGGCCAAGATGTACGCGTCATCACCATTCGACAGGTACTGATACGTCATGTCCGCCACATCGAGAATGGTGGGGTCTGCCTGTGGGTGAGCCACCACGTAGGTTGCTCCAGGGGCAATGCTTGCGTCAAAGGGGAAGGTGAACGTCCAATAGTCCACAACATCGGAAACAGCTTCCGCATCTGGATTGTCGCATCCGTTGCTGCAATTGCCGAAAATGTAGGAGGCCAAGAAAATGGTCGATCCCGTCGGGTTGTACAGTTCAAGGTATTTGTTGTTCGAAGAACCTTCGGCTGCCTCGGAGATGAACAACCCGCAATCTGCGCCGTCAAAAATGCAAGATCCATCGTCAATGCCTGCTGCCGCTTCATAGTTCGCTGCAGAAGAATTCGTGCAACCGTACAACAAGGCATCGCCTGCATCACGCGGCTGAATCTTGAATGCAGAGAAGCTGTAATCCAAAGGTCCAGTTACCTGCCAAGTGCTGCCAAGCAACAGTGCCCCAGTGGTCTCTGCGTCATAGCCACGGTCGTCAACATTTGCATCGCCTGAACCATCGCTCAATGCCCATTCACCAAAGTTGTTCGCTTCAGCGGTCACATCTCCCGTGGTCTGAACCAATACACCTTCCCACTGCTCATCTGCGATTGCGGATGTGGCGAGAACCTCTGCAGCAGGCAAATCATTGCCTTGAGACAAAATGGTGACACCGACACCCGTGAGCTGGGTCAATCCGAAATACTCCGATACCGTTCCTGTCACTTCGATTTCGTCGCCCAAGGATACGGGAACATCAGGGCCGAACATCCAAATGCCACTGTAAGCACCTGTGCCATCCTGGAAGCTCACAAGGCTTCCGAAAACGCCGGTCACGATGCCCGTTGTGGTGACCGTCTGATCGATCAAACCATCGGTCAATTGAGCTTGTTGAATGTCTGAAATCGGGGTCAAAACCACCTCCAGGCATGAACCGTCGTCGAAATCTGCCGCCTCATTGTAATTCGGTGCAGCTGGGTTTGTGCAGCCGCCAGTGCCCACTGTGATGGTGGCCACCATGCCGAGCGCCGCGTGGTTGGAGACGCTGCAATCGTAGTTGTAGACACCAGGCACATCGAAGGTGAACGTACCGATGCAAACGGGGGTTCCACCTGCAGAAACCACATCGAGGTAAAAGTCCACGGGGTTGCCGAACGACTCCCCTGTTTGGGAATTGATGTCCCCGTTGACGTCGTGGGTGCCTCCTGCATTCACAAAGGCCACCGTCGTGCCCGGCTCAATGCTCAAGGCCGATGGAGCGTAGTAGAAAGCACCGGCTTCCACAACAACAGCATCCGCATTGCAAGCGTTGTCGAACAAGCAAGAGCCATCGTCTTCGGTCGCCGCATCGTTGTAGTTCGTGGCGTTCTCATTTGTACAGCCAAGCACTGCAGGGCCGCAATTGCCCGTGAAATCGTGTGTGCCCAAATTGGACCAATCTTCGTTGTCCAAAACAACCCACTGAGAATCGTCCGCATTCGTGCCTGCCGCAGTGGCCCAATCGTAGCCCACCCCTTGGGTCACGTCTGGCTTCCGCACGATGGTGTGGTCCTTTGTGCCATTTGAAACGCCAGCAACCTCCCAGCCCGACCCTGGGTCACCTTCCCAATTGCCGATAATGTCCAAAATCACAAAATCCGCTTCAGTGCCCTGCACCAACGCAAAGCCATCATCGCCATTCGACAAGAAGGTGAAGGTATGGTCTGAAGCCGCCAGAATCGTGGGGTCGGCACTCGGATGGGCAATCACATACACATCGCCAGGTGCCACAACAGCTCCCTCTGGAAAAGCATTCCAAAACTCATATTGGCCCACCACAGTCGGTGCATTGCTCACACTCGGAAAAGCATAACCGGACAGATCCACTTCCGCGGACGTGGGGTTGTAGATTTCCAAATACTTGTTGTTGCTTGAGCCTTCTGCTGCCTCAGAGAAAAAGAGGTCGCATTGTGCGGAAGCTGCCGTGGTCAAACCGGCGAACAAGCCGATCCAAGCAAAGTTCCAAAGTTTCATTTGTGGTTTGGTTTGAGGTGAAACGAGGTCAAAATTACGCAATTCCGCTATCGAATCGCCACAGTTAACCATTTGATAACCCCGCTTGTCGCATCAAATCAGCGATTTGTCGAAAACAAGTTCATGCTTTTCGGCAGTTGTTGAAAACTCTTTCGGTGATGCGCCGTCAATCCGAATGCAGCAATCGCCGCTCGATGCGCAGCTGTGGGGTATCCTGCATTCTTTTCCCAACCGTATTCGGGGTGAGCTTGGGACAAGTTTTCCATGATGTTGTCTCGATGGGTTTTGGCCAAAACACTCGCAGCCGCAATGCTCGCAAACCGCGCATCGCCTTTCACCAGGCAAGTGTGCGCCGGCAACCCGGGCTCGGACTGGAACCGGTTCCCATCGATGAGCAAATGTTCCACCGACAACCCGCCGGCAATCAAGGCCCTCGCGGCCTGTCGCATGGCGAGAAATGAGGCTTGGAGGATGTTGATTTGGTCGATCTCCTGCGGACTCACCACCGCCACGGCCCAAGCCTGTGCATGCTCCTCGACGGCCAGGCGCAAGGCATTTCGCTTGCTCTTGGACAATTGCTTGCTGTCATTCAATTCGAATTCAGTCACCAAATCTCTGGCCACATCCTCATCCAAACACACCGCAGCAGCCACCACAGGGCCCGCCAGACATCCCCGCCCCGCTTCGTCGCAACCGACCTCCACCCTGCCAGGGGCCAAACACGATGCCAACTCAGCCATGTCGGTCGTTGTCGTTTGGAGCGGTCGATATCACTTGATGGACCAACGCCGCCATTTGGCGTGCACTCCGGCCCCAATCGAACATGGCGGCGCGTTGGATGCCCGCCTGAGCCAGGGCTGTTCGCCGACCCGCGTCGCCTTCGACGGCCAGCATGGCCATAGCGGCGCCCAATGCATCGCGTGGATCCAAAAGGGCCGCTGCCGCACCATCGCAGACCTCGGGAATCGAGGTGACATTGCTGGCCACGACCGGAATTCCAGCGGCCATGGCCTCGACAATGGGCACGCCAAAACCTTCAAAAAACGGCAAGTACAACAGGCCCTCAGCCGCCGCGGTCCAACCCACGAGATGGGATTTGGACACCCTGCCCAACCACACCACCCCCTCTGCTTCCCGTCCTTCCTTCGCTTCACACTCCTCTCCCCTGCGGTCAAAGAGGCCTGCCCCGGCAATGACGAGCTGGCAAGCCCCACCGTTTTCTCGATAAGCCGCAAAAGCGGCCAACAGCCCGCCGATGTTCTTTCGAGGGTGCAAACTGCCCACGAACAACCAGTACCGCTGGCCGTTCAACTTTGCCGCGCGCCATTCGGCCTGCTCTGCGACTGAGAAGGGACGAAACCCATCGCCCGCAGCGTTGCCGATGACCTCGGTGCGGGCGGTGGGGAGGTGGTAGGTTTGGCACAAGTCCTGGCGAGAATACTCGCTCACCGTCACCACCCGACGGGCGAGCGCGGCATACACTGGAAAGCGGGCCTTGTAATGCCTCGCCCAACGTTCCGGAACCCATTCGGGATGGTGCTCAAAATTCAAATCGTGAATGACGGTGATTTGCGGAACGTCGGTCCGACGACTCAAATACCCCTCCATCGACACGAACACATCGGCCCCCCAGCGTGCCAAGGCGCGGGGCACCGCCCGATCGAACCAAGTGTCCACCAAAACCGGTCGTCGGGCCGGAGGCAACAACCGGCGCGAAACCGCGTTGGGTCCGTAATCGAAATCAGGATGCGGCTTCCGATCGAAAAGCAACAGGAACTCATCTTCAGGACGAGCGGCGATCCAGCGAGAACAGATTTCGTGGGTGTACCCGCCGATGCCCTCGAGTTTTCCAGGAATCAGCAATCTTGCGTTGAGTGCGATGCGGGCCATGAATCGCCAAATTTACATCCTGCCACAAGCCCGTTCACCGGCCCGCCTATCTTTGCCGACGTTTTCCCATCTGTACCCCATGACCGAAAGCCCCACCCCTTCCTCCGGAGCGCCCCAACAGTCGCTCAATAGCACGCACTTGCTGTTCTTCATTTATTCGCGGTGGAAAATGTTTGCGGTGCTGGGTTTGGCCGCAGGCCTCATCTCCTCAGGCGTCGCCTTGCTGATGGAAGAGCAATTCCGCTCCACGGTGGTCCTCTTTGCCACCCCGCAACACTCCATCGGCGAGCAATTTTTTGAAGAGGTCAAGCAAAATGACTTGCTCGAGTACGGCGAAACGGAGGATGCAGAACGTCTGCTGCAAATCCTGAATTCCGACCGCATCCGCTCCCGCGTCATCGAGAAATACGACCTCTGGATGCACTACGAGATTGACCGGGCCGAACCGGGCGCTCAAACCTTGTTGGCCAAAAAATACGGAAGCCTCGTCGACGCCGGCCTCACCCGCTACGGTTCGATTGAGGTCAGCGTTCTGGACAAGGATCCCCAGCGCGCAGCAGACATGGCGAATGACATCGCTTACTTGGCCGATTCTGTGGCCAACGAGCTTCGGAACGGCCGGGCGCAAGAAGCCTTCGAATACGCCAAGGGCTCCTACAAACAGGTGCAAGATGAGATCGCAGAGATGGAAGGCCGGTTGGGGGAACTGTACGCCATGGGGATTTATGATTTTGGCACCCAAATCGAAGGCCTCAACGAACAATACGCCACCGCCATCGGGAAGGGCGCCACTGCGAACGCGGAAAAAATCCGTCAGCAGATGGAAAACCTCTCTCGTCACGCGAATCAGTTCAACAAATTGACGAACCTGTTGGACGCAGCTTACGAGCGCGAGGCCATTCTCAAGAAGCGATACGAGCTGATGAAGTTGGATGCCGAAACGCAGATGCCTTCGGCTTTCGTGGTCGACCGTGCGTTTCCTGCTGACAAAAAAGCCAAACCCATCCGCTGGCTCATCGTCGTGATCTCAGTGGGTGCGACGCTCGCCTTTGCCCTTTTGGCCCTCTTGGCCGCTGAAAACATTCGGAAAGCGTCCGCGGAATGACTTGGCAGCGGGGGGATGGCTGGGCGGTGACCACCACCGTGGCTTTCTCAGCCGCGCTGGGATTCGCTTTTTGGAACGAATTCCCTTGGCTGGCCGTCCTGCCCCTCGTCCTGCTCATCGCAGCCTGGGCGTTTGTTCGGCTGGAATGGCTCCTCGGCTTGCTCGTTTTCTCGGTGCCCCTGAGTTTCAACCTCGAAGCCCTCGACATCGGCGGCATCGGTCTGTATCTCCCCACCGAGCCCCTCTTGGCCGGCCTCCTTGTCCTCTTCCTTGCGCGCTCCATGTTGGGTTGGCCGGTTGAAGAGCGGCTGCTCCGGCATCCGCTGTCCAAGGTCATCGGCCTGATGCTCTTGTGGATCGCCTTCACCGCAACCACGAGCGATATGCCCTTGGTTTCGTTCAAGTTTTTCGCGGCAAGGGCTTGGTTTGTGGTGGGTTTTTTCTACCTCATCGGCCATGCTTTCCTGAAACGCCGTTCGGCCCTTGACCAATTTGTCTTGCTCTACACCATCCCACTGGCAGGGGTCATCATTTACACGGTCATCCGCCATGCTGGATACAGCTTCGACAAAGACGCTGGCCACTGGGTCATGTGGCCATTTTTCAAGGACCACACCTCCTACGGCGCTGTCCTGGCGATGTGGGTCCCTCCCTTGCTCGCGCTGCTGTGGGATCGTCACCGCCCTGCCTTGCACCGGCTCTTGCTCGGCGGCCTTTTTTCCATCCTGGCCCTGGGCACCATCCTGTCCTACACCCGCGCGGCGTGGGTCTCCCTCGCCGGTGCCGGCGCCCTGTGGGCTTTGATGCGGCTCGGTGTGCGACTGAAGACCCTGCTCGCGGTGGGCATCGTCGGTCTGGGCTTTCTCTGGATTGCTCAGGACGCACTGCTCATCACCTTGCAGCGAAATGAACAGGATTCTTCTGACGATTTGGCCGAGCACGTCGAGTCGATTTCCAACGTCTCGAGCGATGCCAGCAACCTCGAGCGTCTCAACCGTTGGAACTGCGCCCTGGCAATGTTTGCGGAGCGGCCCCTGGTCGGCTGGGGGCCTGGGACTTACCAATTCCGCTACGCCCCCTTCCAGCGCTCGTCCGACCGCACCATCATTTCAACGAACAACGCCGACGGAGGAAATGCCCACAGCGAGTACCTCGGCCCGCTTGCCGAACAAGGGGTTCCTGGCACCCTTTTGATCTTGACGCTGCTGGGCTGGACTTTGCACCTGGGCTTCAAACTCCAGCGAACGCTCTCCAAACCCAGGGATCGTCGATTGGCGATGGGCGCTTTCTTGGGGCTGATGACCTACTTTGTTCACGGGGTTCTCAACAACTACTTGGACACGGACAAGGCGAGTGCACCTTTCTGGGGTTTGCTGGCGGTGTTGGTGGCGTTCGATTTGAAACCAAAAAATGAGGGGAGGGACTAGGGGGGACTAGGGTGACTAGGGAACTAGGGTGACTAGGGTGACTAGGGTGACAAGGGGAACTAGGGTGACTAAGGTGACTAGGGGGACTAGGGAGACTAGGGGAGTGTTTGGTTTTCAGTTGATTACACGTTTGTTGGAATGCCCGATAGAAGGGCGGTTTGGGGCGGCGGAAAGACTTATAATCTTCAGGAAATCAGCACGTTGCGTGCTATCTTGAAAAGAAAAAGATGTACCACGAGAAGTTGATTGCGTATCAGGA
>CBFIFE010000037.1:0-27833 GCA_965661765.1 uncultured Flavobacteriales bacterium | reverse complement strand
AAATGGGGGTGAGAACCGGGATAGACTACTGTGTTGAGCAATCTGTCGTTTCATTTTGAGCCAAACGGCAAGAAGCCAATAAACCTGGGAAACTGTAATGGAGCGGGGCCACCAAAACACTGAATACGAGCAAAATCTCTCAGCCTTTCGCGTTCGTTGAAGTGCCGCGGGCCCAGTGGGTTCCCTGGTCACTCCCTGGTCTCCCTAGTCAACCCCTGGTCTCCCTAGTCAACCCCCCTGGTCTCCCTGGTCACCCCCTGGTCTCCCTGGTCTCCCTGGTCACTCCCTGGTCACTCCCTGGTTTCTCGTCAATCAGAAACTCCAGTCCAGCCCAACCGAAGGCAAGAACGGCAATTGGTCCACCCGCTCGCCCGTCAACCGATTGACGTAGAAAACGTTTTTGCGGCTGTACACATTCGTGACGCCAGCGGACACTTCCAAGGTTTGGTCTTCGAAGGTGAATTCGCGGCGGATACTGAGGTCCAAGCGGTGGTAATAAGGCAATCGCCCTTCATTGAGACCGGCGAACTGAATCCCCAAATCAGGGCTGTTGGCGTAGATGTAATCCGTGGCGATGCCCTCTGCCACGTTGGGCGGTTGGAAGTAGCCTTGGGTTTGGGTGAACGGAAGGCCTGAGCCCAAATTCCATCGTCCGCTCAGTTTCCAATCTGCGTTTTTCCCGACTCCTTGGGAGACCACCAAGTTGACATTGTGGCGACGATCGAAAACGGGATCGTACCAGCGGAAGCCATCCCAGCGGTCGACGTTGCCGAGGCCGTAAACAGCCCAAATGTAAGTGTTGCGCTCCTCGTACTTCAGGACGACGTCAACCCCGTGGGCGAAGCCCGTCTCAACGATGAAGTCCTTGCGGAAAACTTCCGGGATTTCGCTGTTGTCCCCGCTGTCTTCAAAGAGTTTGTTCCGATTGGGATTCGTGAGTTGGGTGAAGTCCTTGATGTAGCCCTCCACGTTGATTTGCCACTTTTCTGTTAGGTCAAACTCGAAACCTGCTATCCCGTGAATGGCGGTCTGTAGGGAGTGCCGGATTTCCTTCACATCGCCATCGGGCAAGACCAAATCGTTCTGCAAATTCTCCGGGCCTGCCAGGAAACCGTAGAACAAATTGACGACATCACGATCGGAGTTCGAACTGATGACGTTTTGGGAGTACAGGCCACCGGCCGCCTTCAAACGGAGGCGCTCAGAGGCCTTGTATTTGATGCCGAGGCGGGGCTCGGGTCTGAATTTGGCCAAAGAGCTGTAATACTGCATCCGCAAACTCGGATTGAGGATCAGCTTGCCGCGGTGCATCCTGTAATCGACGTAGCCGCCGAACTCCGTCGTGTTCTCCACCTGCTCCACGGACACGCCGATGGCGTTGAAGGTCTGGAAATCCGTCCGCATGCCCACAACCTCCAACCCATATTGTACGTCATCTTCGCCCAGGATGTACTTGAAATCGAGCCCAAAGTTGAAGCCATTGACCTGGCTGAAGCGATCCGGCACGCCTTCCTCCTGCAACTGGATGGCGTAATCGGAGGCAGCAAAATGACCATTCATGAGGATGGCCGACCCCGAGGGGACTACGGTGAAATTGCCGCCAGCACCGAAGTTGCGCCATTGCAAATCGCTGAGGGCCTGGTAGGAGACCTGATCGGAGAAGTGGAAACCGAACAGGCTGAATTTGCTGCCACTGGCGCCACCGAAACTGATTTTGCCGTAAGCATCGGTGAAGTTGAAAGGCAGCCCTTCCCCATCGTTGTTGACGTAGTCATACAGAACCTTCGAGGTTTGCTCCAGGTAGCTGTGCTTGAGGCTGGCAATAAAGGAAATCCCACCACCCCTGGCATTCAACTTTTTCAGCGGGCCTTCCATGGTGAGCTTTGCTCCAAAGGGGCTCACGCCAATCTTCCCTTTCACTTCCTGCTTGTTGCCATCGCGCGTGGAAATGTCCATCACCGAGGAAATCCGCCCCCCGAATTTGGCAGAAAAACCACCTGTGTAAACGTCTGCATTGGAAATCACATCCGAGTCAAATACGCTGAAAAGGCCGATGCTGTGGAAGGCATTGTACACAATCATGCCGTCGAGCAACACCTTGTTCTGAATCGGAGAACCACCGCGGATGTACAGCTGACCGCCTTGGTCACCTGTGCTCACGAATCCAGGCAGCACTTGCAGGGCTTGGACCAAATCCGGCTGCCCCCCAAAACTCGGAATCCTTTTCAAATCCGCAGGCCGAATCGTCTCGATGGACATGTTGACCTTTGTTTGTTGCTCCTGGCGCTCAGCGCTGACTTCTGCTGACCCCAATTCGATGACCTTCGGGTCTAGCAAGTAATTGCGGGTCAATACTTTGCCGTCTTGAAGGACAATGTCTTCGCGAACGCCTTCGTATTCCAAGCTCGAGATGACCAAGGTGTACGAGCCAGCAGGCACTTGGGACAAGCTGTAGAAACCGGTCAAATCCGTGACCATTCCATAGGCCGTGCCCTCGAGGGTCACGTTCGCAAACATCACAGGTTCTCCTGATGCAGCGTTTTTCAAAAATCCTTTGACGGTTCCTTGACCTGCAGCCGATGCGCCCATGACAAGGAGCAACGGCAGCACGAAAAGGGCCGCCACGCGGTTCATTTCTTGCATGATGTTCGCGAAAATACGACCTCTGGTTACAACAAATTCATTTTTTTCACCCGCTCCGCAAGGCCCTCCGAGGTGAGGCGTTCTCGCAGTCGATCCACGACAATGGGAAAAGCAAGGGGGGTGGGACGAGGGGGGTGCGTCACCACCAGGCTGGCACCGCCGATGCGCTGGAGGGCTGCTTGGAATCGGGCGAACTCGAATTGGTCTGAAAGCAACTCCTCGTAAGCCTGCTTGAACAACAAGTTCTGCGGATCGTAATCCCGGAACACCTCAAAGAGCAATCCCGCATGAGACTGAAGGTGGCGGTCCTTTTTTGTCGCCCCTGGAAACCCCTGAAAATTCAGGCCTGAAATGACACTGATGTCGCGGAACTTCCGCCGGGCCAGTTCCGCCGCATCCACGCCCGACTGCAAATCGTCCATCAAGTGCGCGGGGCTCAGCAATTCGTTGTCCAGGACGACATCCAAGGGAATCGGGTCGTCGCTGAGGAGCTCGAACCCATAATCGTTGTAGGCGAGCGAAAACGACTGGGGACGAAGCAGACTCAGCCGATACGAAAGCAGCATCGCCATGCCCTCGTGCACCAAACGCCCCTCAAATGGGAACATGCACAGGTGGTGGCCGTCGTCGGTTTGGAACACCTCCACAAGCAATTCCGAGGCGCTCGGAATGTGGGACATTTCGGCCTGAATTTCGAGCAAGGGCCGGATTCGCTGGCATTCCGGATCGGGTGGGTGGGGCTGGCGCGATTCCTCGAGTTTGCGCCGAAGCATGGCGCTCAGTTCTGAGGTGAGCGGGAGTCGACCGCCCATCCAACTGGGGATTTTTTTCGGCTTCTGCTTCGTTTTTTTCACCGTGACCGTCATCTCCTTGATGTGCATGAAGGCCAAACCCATTCCCGCAAACCAGAACGTGTCCCCCTCTTTCATCCCCGCCAAAAACGATTCCTCAACAGTGCCCAAAAAGGCACCGCGATGCAATTTGACCCGGAGCATGACGTCGCCCACAATTGTCCCAATCGAAAGCCGGTGGCGCATGGCTTGGCGTCGATCCCGGATGACCCAAAGGCCGTCTTCAACGATCACCCGGCGATAATCCGGATAGGCTTCGAGGGACGGCCCCCCGGTGGTGATGAAACGCAAACACCACGCCCACTCTTCATCGGACAAATCGGCATACGCATGTGTGCTCAAAACCTCGTCTTTGGTTTGGTCTGGGCGAAACCCCTCCCCCACGGCGAGTGTGCAGAGGTATTGCACCAAAACGTCAAACGCGCGCACCACCGGAACACGCGGCTCGATGACGGACTCTTCCACCGCAGCGCGCAACGCAGCCCCCTCGAGCAACTCCAACCCATGAGTGGGCAAGAAATGAATTTTGCTGACCGCGCCCGGTTGGTGGCCAGACCGCCCGGCGCGCTGGACAAACCGCGCCACTCCTTTGGGTCCGCCGATTTGGATGACAGCTTCCACCGGCCGGAAATCCACCCCCAAATCAAGCGAACTCGTGCACACCACAGCTTGCAATGCCCCCGCATAAAGTGCGTCCTCTACCCAGAACCGCAGCTCCTTGGAAATGGAACCATGATGCAGGGCAATGGCACCTGCGAGTTCAGGGGCGGCGTCGAGAATCCGATGATACCAAATCTCAGACTGCGCTCGGGTGTTCGTGAACACCAAGGTGCTTCGGTGGGCCTGAATCACCGCAAGAACTTGGTCAAGCAACTGGGTGCCGATGTGGCCGGCCCAAGCCAATCGATCGAAGGTCGCAGGCATGAGGCTGTGGACTTCAATGGGCTTCTGGAGATCCGCTCGAACAACCACGGGAAGCCGGCCTGGGCCGAGCAAGACGGAAGCCGCCTCCTCGAGGTTGCCGACGGTGGCGCTGATGCCCCAGACACGCATGGCAGGCGCCCAGTTGCGCAATCGGCTCGCCGCCAGCTCCACCATCACGGCCCGCTTGGTCCCCAACAAATCGTGCCACTCATCCGCAACGAGCAACCGCAATCCACCCAACCGTCGGGCCGCATCACGCTGAGCCATCAACAAATGCAAGGATTCCGGGGTGATGATCAGGACTTCAGGCAACCGAAGACGTTGTCGCTGCTTATCTTTCGCAGACGTATCCCCGGTCCGAATGCCCACTGACCAACCCGCCAGCCCCATCCCTTCAATGGCGCGGGTGGCGCTGCCGGCAATTTCCTTGGCCAACGCACGGATCGGCGTCAACCACACCACCCGAACCCCGCCGCCCCCGTCTTTTCGCGCCAAACCCTCGCTGAGCGCCCCAAGCAAAGTGGCATAGGTTTTGCCCGAACCCGTCGGGGCATTCACCAAACCTTCATTGCCCGCCTCATAACTTGCCCAAGTCTCGCGCTGAAAGGCAAACGGCTTCCAGCCCTGATTGGCAAACCAAATCTCCGCATGACCCCACGCTTGCAGTCCTTTAGAATCTTTATCTTCGCCCCCATGAAGTACGCTCAATTGTTTTTCGTTTTGGCCTTGTTTGCGGCGCCAGTTTTGGCCTGGTCCCAAGACGATGAAGAACCCCTGATCCCACAAGAAGACCTCGATGAACTCCTGATGTGGATGGTCGATGGCAAATATGAGAAAGTCTTGTACAAAGCCATTCGGTATACAGAAAACGACAAGACAGACGATGCACCGCGCCCATACGCCTACATGTCAATGGCGTATTTCCGCATCTTCGAAAGCGATGATCCCGATTTTGCGGAGGACTACGGCAATGCCCTGAAGTCAGCGTTGAAGTATGCGACGAAATACATCAAAAAGGACAAGGAACTCGAGCATCTCAGCGAGTTTGAGGAATACTTCGACGAGCTGCGGGCAGCCACGATCAGTGAGTCGGACATGCACATCATGGATGAGAAATACACCAAGGCCAAGAGCTTTTACAACTACCTCGTGAAGCTGGATGGGGAAGACGTCGGGGCTCACTTGATGCTGGGCACCGTCTTGTGGAAGAACCGGTCCAAGCGGGATGCCGGGGAGTCTTGGGAAATGGCCAAATCCTTGCTCGCGGAATACGGCGACAAAGGACTCTCCGAGGTGCAACGCAACTTGCTCCGCATGGCGGTCATTTGGACGGCAGAAACCATGGATGCCGAGGGCATGCGGTCTGATGCGATTGAATGGTTGAACTTGACAGCCGACTACTTCGAGTCAGACAAGGAATTCTCAGCAGTGATGCGTTCCATCGGCGGATGATGGCCACGGCGGGCAGTTGCCGCGGGGATTCCTGTTGCACGGCCTCAGCCTGGTGAATGGCCCAGATTTTGGTACACTGTCACCAAGGTCTGGGCTTCTTTTTGCCAGGACAAATCTGTTGCGGCCCGTTCAAGGCCTGGCCGAAATCGTTCGGTTCCCTCCCGCTTCAACAAGCGGAGGGCTTCGCGCCAACCCGATGGCGTATCCGACGAAACGATGGCGCCCACTTGATAGGATTCGATGACCTCCCGGCAATCTGGCAAATCGTTCGACAGCACGGGCACACCCGCAAGCAGATACTCGAACAATTTGTTGGGCAAGCAATACAAATAAGACAGGCAGGTGGGCCGCACAGAAACCAGCCCCACATCAGCGCTGCGGGTATGTGCCAAAACTTCCGCGTAGGACACCGCGGGGTGCACATGAATGTGTGAAGCAGCTTCTGCCGCCTGATCCACAAGCTCTTGCAATGGACCGTACCCCATCAACACCAAGTGAATCCCCTCCTCTTCGAGCCCTTGCATCGCTTCGAGTGCCGTCTCGAGCCCACGATTGAAGGTGAACGCGCCTTGGTACAAGGCAATGAAGTCGTCTTCGGGGATGGAAAACCGCTCTCGAAACAAGTCTGCTTGGCCAGCGCCTTCCTGCCTCGCGGCAGCATCCGGGATGTTGCGCACCAAGTGGATGGCCTTCATCCCATGTGAATCGTATCGCTGCCGATAGGCCTGAGCAATGGAGGGGCTGACCGTCAATACGGCGGAGGCCCTGCGAATCATCCGGCGCTCGAGCCATTGAACCAATCGGCGCTCGATCGCGGGCTTCGCATTTCGCTCTGATTCAAACTCATGGCAATCATAGACCAAGGCCAGTTTCGGATTCAATCGTTGTGCCAACCAACCCAAGACAAACGCCTCAATGTCATTGCAGTGCCAGGCATCCACGTGACGCCATTTCCAGACCACACGCAGCGAAAGCTCAGCCATTTTCAACGCTCCGAAGAACGTGCCACGGGGCAACCGACCCGACCACAAACCGGTGCGCGCGACCGACCAAGTGCCACGCCGTTCGGCAATCGGAAGGCCATCTTTGTGCAAGGCCACCACAACCACATCGTGCCCGTCGGTGGCGAGGGATTCGGTGACCTTCAACACCCTGTTGTCGCGGGTGAAATCATTGAGGACAACGTTAGCGATGCGCATGGCGGTGCGAATGTACGGCGACCACAAGGGCTGCGATGTTGATGAGGTAGTAAATGGATTTGGCCCAAACAATGCCCTCCAAGGCCTGCCACTCCCCCGCCCCAAACCAAGAAGGGAACCAAGTCCCCGCTGCCCAACCCACCAACACCACAAGCAAGTGCAACCCATCGAGCCCTGCAATCCAACGCGGGCGATTCAAACGGTGGAACATCGCCCCGAGGCCCGCTGCCACAAAGTTGAGCACAAACCAAGGCGCGAGCAACCGAAGCAATGGCATCACCGCCCGCCAAGGCTCCCCAAACAACCAAGCCGTCGTGCCATCCGGCGCAAGGATCACCAGAAGCCAGACCCCGGCAGCGATGGCCGACAAACCTGCAGCCGCCTTGACGAAAAGCCGAATCAAAGGCGGGCCATCAGCTGCATCTGTTGCGGATTTGAAAATGACCGGAGCGGCGGAGGCCGCGATGAGCGACAAGGGTTGCAACATCAATCGCCGAGCCAAGCCCAGCATCCCGAGCATGACCGGCCCCAGGGCTGCCCCGATGAGCAAGACATGAAGCCATTGTGCCAACCGATTCATGACGCTGCCTGCCAGCACCCAAGTGGGGTAGCTTCGGTAGGCCTTCAATGCATCCGCATCGGGGACAGAGGAGAAAGGCGACAATGCCCGACAATGCGACCCCATGCCACGGAACATGAGCGCCCATTTGACCCACAAACCGGCTCCTGCTCCCCAAGTCAAGCCGGTCACGCCCCACCAAGAGCTCAGTCCCAATTTCAAGGCCTCTGCCCCCACGGGACCGACAGCATTCGACCAGGCAACTTGGTGAGGCCGTGCATTCCGATGATGCCAATACTCCAACAAGCGGCTGTGCGCGGCAATGGCCAAAAACACAGGCAAAGCCAAGGCCAGCCAGAACCAAGACGACAGCGCCCAATGCTCAGCCACCCAGGGGGCCGACAACCACAGCAAAGGCAAACTCACGGCCACCATCACCACAACGGAACGCTGCCCGGCCCAGAACAAGGACCTTGCAGCGGCCTCATCCTTGGGGAGCATCAGGGCTTGTTCGAACTTGCCCGTGCCCACCACCGCGCCGATGCCCGTCACAAGTGCGAACATCTCAAGGTGTGCAAACGCTTCCGGGCTGTACAACCGGGTCAGCAGGAAGGAGGCCAAAAGGGTCACCAACTGCCCCGAGACCGAACCAGCGAGCAATGTCGCCATTCGGCGAATCATGCCCCGGCGGTTGGGTCCGACTTCAACGGCCGCGGCGCCGAAGCGTACATCCGCTCAATGATGTCCACCACTTTCAAACCCTCGAGCGCATTCGTGGAGATGCGTTCCTTCCCGCTCAAAGCGGCCACGACATTTTCAAAAACATAGCCGTGGTTCGCCGCTGACCCCTTGTAATGGCCATAATCGTTCGCTGGGTTCGATGGAGGCAACACCGGCATTTCATACCCATCGATGTCGCAGTACTCAATTTCATTCATGTATTGGCCGCCGACCTTGACCGTGCCGTGCTCGGCCACAATGGTCAAGCTGCTCTCGTAATTCTGGCGATCGACCGAAGTGCTGAAACTGAAAGACCCCATGCCTCCGCCCACGAATTCAAACGTCAACAATCCGCTGTCCTCAAAATCCGTGCTGTGGCTGTGATTGAAGTCAGCAAAGCGTCCCTGGATGTGGTGAATGTCTCCGAACAGCCAGTACATGATGTCAATGAAATGGCTGAATTGGGTGAACAGTGTTCCACCATCGAGATCCAAGGTGCCCTTCCAAGGAATCTTCCCGTAATATCGGTCGTCTCGGTTCCAGTAGCATTGAATCGACACCATGAAAATTTTGCCCAAACGACCGGATTCAAGGGTCTCTTTGAGCCAAACTGAAGGCGGGCTGTATCGGTTTTGCATGACGCAAAAAACCTGTTTCCCGTTGCCCAGGGCGGCATGAAGAACCTCCTCCCCTTCTCGCCGATTGAGCGCCATCGGTTTCTCAATGACAACGTGGCAATCGGCATGAATCGCATCGAGCGCTTGCGCCGCATGAAGGCCGTTGGGCGTGCAAATGCTGACAATGTCCATTTCTGGATGGGCCGCCAGCATTTCCTTGTGGTCATGAAAAAAACCAAATCCATCCACCTCCACCCCGCAGTCCGCCGCTTGACGCCGATCGCACATCGCCACGAGTTCACATCCTGGTTGCCGCCGAATCATCTCCGCGTGTCGCTTGCCGATGTGTCCCGCACCGATGACCCCAAACCGAATCGTTTTCATGGCCGCAAATGTAATGCGCATCACCAACGAACAGTCGGGTGAAACAGACGCTTCCCCCAAGTCAATTCGAAATTCCAAGGCTCTTCTTCGCCCCAATAGTGCTCGGCCCCGAAACTGAAAGTCCCCGCTGGCGTATCGGCGAGGAGGTAAGCCCCAAACTGATAGCCTGGACCGGGATCCCAGTCCTGAACAGGGCCCAAAGGCCCTTCGGCAATGCGCACAAACGGCCGATACCAGTGGGCCTCAAGCCGCGCACGCAAGGATTTGTAACCCTGCACATCGCCCACCAACCCCGCAGAAAAGAACCCGTAAGACCTGTACCTGGGAAGGAACCGAGATTTGCTGCCCGTCAAGGGGGCAAAAGGAACCGCTGCGATTTGGCTGGCCCGAAGGTTGTTCCGCAAAGCTTCGTCGCTCAGCACAAGACTGGACTTCCACCCAATGCTCCACCGCTCCGCCCGCTGCTGGATGTATTGCTCCCAAGTGGCAGAAAACCGGGTCCACCCCACTTCCGTCACGGTGGTGTCCGCTTGGGGAGCCCCCGTGCGGCCGTCTCGTTCGAGGGTCGTGACCACCCCTTCGGTTTGGCGAAGCCGAACCACAACTTTGCTGCCCGTTTGACCGAATACAGGATGATCGAGGTCCGAACGTTGCCAAGTCAACGCTCCTGTAAAACCATCAAACCGGGTCTGATCGGTGGTGTCGGCAGGATTGAAGTTGATGGATGGGTAATGGTCATCGGCTGTGTGAAGTTGATGCCCCGAAAAGGAAAAGAGCCCCGTGGGTCCAGTGGGCAGCCGCACGGTGACCCCGGCATGTTGCTCCAGCATCACCAAAAAGGAGGGCCGAACATCCTCGAAAAATGTGGCGAAAGAGCGCACAAAATTCCACCTGTGCAGAACAAATGATGGCTCAATGGCAAAAGGAATGGCCCCATGCCGATCCAACCGTCCCTTGAGTTGGACACCACTGTAGAAGTTCCCGAAAGATGAGGACATTTCAACATTGAAAGGAACGCGACCGAATCGGCTGTAGCCGACCCCAGCGTGGCCGAAGCTGGTCGGCCTTGAACTGAAGCTCCCCCCTGCCCAGAACGACAAATCGCGCTCCACTTCAAAATGCAAGTCCATCGCATACCCGCCAAGGTCCGCATCGAATTGGCCCACCGGGCGGATGGTCCCGATGTGAGGATCCGAGTCCAGCAGATACAACATTCGCTCCAGACGAGCCCCGCTGCCGGCAATGGTGCGGTCGTTGAGGATGCGCCGAACATACCGCTCTTGATGGGGACTCAAGCCATGCACCGACATGGTGGCGACGGGGCCCTCCGCCCACCGAGCCCGGAACGAGCGACGCCGGCTGTCCAGGCGGTCAGGGTCTTCGAAAGCCCCCGTCCCCATGGATGAGCAAAGGCTGACAATCGAATCCATCATGGCCACTGTGCCCTCCAATCCCCAGAACACGGCGTCCGATGCCAAGTCAAAATCGAAAGTGTCCATCCCGTGGAGATCGGGCTCGACCACCACCATGGGCTCACAAATGGAAGCGTAATTCGTGGGCCGGGTCACCATCCATTCCACCATCTCCGCAGCCCCGCCCGAAAACCCATCGGGGTCAGGAGAGGAAACGTTGCAGCCGATGATGATGTCTGGCATGAATGCCTCATACAGCACATCACTTGGAAAGTTGTTGTACAAACCTCCGTCAAGGTAAATGGCACTGTCCTCCCTGACGGGTGGCAGGTAAAACGGATAGGACATGGAGGCACGAACGGCGGTGGAGAGAGAGCCACGGTGAAAGGTGTGGCTGGATTTGGTCAAAATGTCAGCCGCAACACAGCGAAAGGGAATGAAAAGCGAATCAAAATCAGCGCCGGCCGCAGCATTTGCTGGCTCAAGATGTTCGAACATCATCCAATCCGTGGGCAAGCCTGAGACCAAATTCGCCCGGTCCACCCCCTCCTCCGCCGACAAGCGCAAGCGCACCCACTCCGGCGAGGGCGGGTCCTGCTTGAAGCCAAACCGCCACGGGGCTTGGCCGCGCGCTTGGCGCTGAAACGCCGGCGTGCTCACCAGGGCGGCCATTTCCGCTGGGGTCCAACCCGCCGCATAATGCGCGGCAATGGAGGCCCCCATGCTCGTGCCGGTGATGCAATCCACGGGAATGCCCTCTGCCTCCAAAGCTGCCAAAAAGCCGATGTGCGCCAATCCCTTCGCCCCGCCGCCAGACAGGACCACACCGACGGTGGGGCGTTGCGCGATGAGGTCGTGAACAATGCCGATAGGCAAGGACGCGGCGAGCACCAGCGCAATCATCAAGGGCCGCAATGGGAACATGAATGCGAATTTAAGGCGACCTTTGTGCTCATGCGCGTGGTGAGTTGTGTGCCGAGCTTGACGGAATGGATCGCTGACGTGGCCGGTCCTGATGTGGTGGTGGGGCGAACGAAGTTTTGCGTTCGTGGCGCCCCGCACGCCCTGCGCATCGGCGGCACAAAAACCGTGGACCCGGAGCGAATCGAAGCGCTGAAGCCGGATTTGGTCATTGCGAATCGAGAGGAAAACGTCAAAGTGCAAATCGAGGCGTGCGAAGCCTTCAGCACCGTGCTGGTGACTGAAATTCGAACCGTCGAAATGGCATGGCAAGAAATGACCCGCGTGGCAGAAGCCGTCGGAGCCGGTCCAGCAGGGAACCGATGGATTGAGCGCATCCGCGGCGCTTGGGGCGATCCCAAGCCGATCCGGGAACGTGTGGCGTATTGTGTTTGGCGCGACCCGAGGATGGTGGCCGGTGGCGACACGTACATCAGCGACGTGTTGCGCTGGTGGGGCGCCGAGAACGCTTTTGGACACTTGATGCGCTACCCGGCCATCGATGCGGAGGCGTGGACAAACAGCCACATTGATCGTGTTCTGCTGCCATCGGAGCCCTTTCCGTTTCAGGAAAAACACCAGGCGGAATTTGAGCGCCCCACAGCGCTGGTGGACGGCGAAGCGTTCAGTTGGTACGGCAGCCGGATGTGGCATGCGGTGGGGAGTTTGCGACAATTTGGCGGGTGATGGGGGGCAGGAGGCGTGGATTTGGCATGAAATTCAGACCAAACCTGACACAACTGTCACCCCACCTGCAACGGCACACCCTTTGCCAAACGTGGAGCAAATCTGAATAAGTAACCGTACAAAATCATCATATGAGCAAGATCATCGGAATCGACCTCGGAACAACCAACAGCTGCGTTGCCGTCATGGAAGGCAACGAGCCCGTGGTCATCAACAACGCAGAAGGCAAGCGCACAACGCCTTCCATCATCGGCTTCATCGAAGGCGGTGAGCGCAAAGTGGGCGAGCCAGCAAAGCGCCAGGCCATCACAAACCCCACAAAGACCGTGTACTCGATCAAACGTTTCATGGGCAGTTCGTTCGACGAAGTGCAAAGTGAAATCGCTCGTGTACCCTACGAAGTTGTCAAGGGCGACAACAACACCCCACGCGTCAAGATCGACGACAGGCTGTACACGCCTCAGGAAATCAGCGCGATGACGCTTCAGAAAATGAAGAAGACCGCCGAGGACTACCTCGGACAAGAAGTCACGGGGGCCGTGATCACCGTGCCGGCATACTTCAACGATGCCCAACGACAGGCCACCAAGGAAGCCGGCGAGATTGCCGGACTTGAAGTGAAGCGGATCATCAACGAGCCGACCGCTGCGGCGCTGGCTTACGGATTGGACAAAAAGTCGGTGGATCAGAAGATTGTCGTGTTCGACTTGGGGGGTGGCACGCATGACGTATCGATTCTCGAGTTGGGCGATGGCGTCTTTGAGGTGTTGTCCACAGATGGGGACACGCATTTGGGCGGTGACGATTTTGACCAAATCATCATCGACTGGCTCGTCGACGAGTTCAAAAACGAGAACGGCGGCCTCGACTTGTCCAAGGACCCGATGGCATTGCAGCGCCTGAAGGATGGTGCGGAGCGGGCGAAGATTGAACTCTCTTCCACCACTTCGACGGAAATCAACCTGCCATACATCATGCCGGTGGATGGGGTGCCCAAGCACTTGGTCCGCAGCCTGAGTCGCGCGAAGTTTGAGCAACTTGCCGACAGCCTCATCAAGCGAACAATCAATCCTTGTGCGTCTGCCTTGAAAGCGGCAGGACTCGAGAAGGGCGACATTGACGAAGTCATTCTGGTCGGTGGATCTACGCGGATCCCGGCCGTACAAGACGCGGTGAAAGCGTACTTCGGCAAGGAGCCTTCAAAGGGCGTCAACCCGGACGAGGTGGTCGCCATCGGAGCAGCCATTCAAGGTGGCGTGCTGACGGGCGATGTCAAGGACGTTCTGCTGCTTGACGTGACGCCATTGTCGCTCGGCATTGAAACCATGGGCGGGGTCATGACCAAGCTCATCGAGGCCAACACGACCATTCCCACGAAGAAAAGCGAAACGTTTTCTACGGCTAGCGACAACCAGCCAAGTGTCGAAATCCACGTGTTGCAGGGCGAACGCCCCATGGCCAAGGACAACCGCACCATCGGTCGCTTCCATCTCGCGGACATCCCCCCTGCGCCACGCGGTGTGCCGCAAATCGAAGTCACTTTCGACATCGATGCAAATGGCATCATCAACGTCAGCGCCAAGGACAAAGCGACGAACAAAGAACAAAGCATCAAGATCGAGGCGTCCAGCGGCTTGAGCGAAGATGAAATCGCACGGATGAAGGCGGAGGCAGAGGCGAATGCCGATGCGGACAACGCGGCGAAGGAAAAGGTAGAGACGATCAACCAAGCCGATGCTTTGGTCTTCCAGACAGAAAAGCAACTCACCGAGTTTGGTGACAAAATTCCTGCGGAAAAGCGCAAGCCCATTGACGATGCCCTTGAAGCCTTGAAAAAAGCGCATGCTGAGCAAGATGTGGACGCGTGCAAAGCCGGCATGGAAGCCTTGAACACAGCGTTCCAAGCGGCAAGCCAAGACATGTACGCCCAAGGCGGCGAGGCAGGTGGCGCCACCGCAGATGCGGGCGCAGGCACAGGCCAAGCTGGAGGTGATGCTTCTGACGCGGAAGTCACGGACGTGGACTTCGAGGAAGTCAAATAAACACCGCAATCCTCTGGCTGCACTCCTGCAGCAAGCGCGGCAACTGGCCACAGAAACACCCGATCTCCGGCAACGGACGGATCGGGTGTTTTTTTGTCCATGGTTTTCCGAACCTCGCGTCGTCCACCTTGTTGTAGAGGACGAGAGCGCGTTGCTCCGAAACACCTCCGCTGAAGCCCATTGAACATGACCGACCTGGAAGCCCAGTCTTCTTCAGCCCCATCGCCGAAGTGGCGGAAACGCGCCCAAGCGGTTCTGGCCATTTTGGTGGTCATGTCAGCCTTTTTCGGCTGGCGATTGTCCCACATCGGTTTTGACTACGATTTTGAGAATTTCTTTCCGGTAGACGACCCGGCCACGGCCTATTACCTTCAGTTTCGCGAGACCTTCGCCACCGACAATGACTTTCTGATCGTGGGCATCGAGCGGGCGGCAGGGGTGGCCGATCGTGAATTTCTGCAAACCGTCGACAGCCTCGCCGGCGCGTTTGAAACCCTGCCGTACATCACGAACGTCCTCTCCCCGACCCGGTTTGAAGAACCTGTTTCCATGGGCGGTTCTGTCTTCCGCAAACCCCTGTTGCGGTTTGGGCCCGATGACACCAACGAACGCACCGCCGCCGATGTTCAACGGTTGCAAGACCACCCGCGGTATGGCGGATTGTTGGTGTCGGCGGATGGAACGGATTTGGCCATTCTGCTCTCCCACGAGCAAATGCTGTCGAAAACCGGCTGCGACACCTTGTCCCTTGCGATTCAGGAAATGACCGCCAACCATGGTTTCGATGGTCTCCACATCGCAGGTCGTGCTGTCGCCCAGACCTATTACGTCGGGGTGATGCAGCGAGAAGTCGTCCTGTTCGTTTCCATTGCCCTCGTGTTGATTTCGCTCTTCCTCTGGCTGGCGTTTCGATCGTGGTGGGGAATCGCCGTTCCCCTGACCGTCGTGCTCCTCAGTGGGCTGTGGCTGCTCGGGCTGATGGAAGTCACAGGCAAGTCCATCGATGTGATGACCATTGTGCTGCCGACCATCATTTTTGTGGTGGGCATGAGCGATGTGGTGCACATTTTGTCCAGGTATTATGAGGAATTGCGCGCTGGAACAGGCCAAATCCGCGCCCTCAAAACCGCCTTCCGCGAAGTGGGTTTGGCCACATTCCTGACCTCCCTGACGACCGCCATCGGCTTCCTCTCGCTGTTGACGTCCTCCATTGTCCCCATCCAGGACTTCGGTCTCTATGCTGCCGCAGGGGTCGGTGTGGCCTATGTCTTGGCGTTCACGCTGTTGCCCGCCGTGCTGTTGCTGTCTCCGCCGCCCGCGATTGACAAAACCGGCTCGGGCATTTTTTGGAACCGCCGGCTGGATCGTGCCTATGGATGGGTTTTGCCGCGCTGGCGGCTCATTTCCATCGCAACACTGGCCGTCTTGGCCGTTTCGGTTTTCGGAACGAGCCGAATGGAAGTGGACAATTTGCTTCTTGAAGATTTGGCAGAGGACGACCCTTTCCGACTGGAGTTCGCGTATTTCGAAGAGGCCTTCGCAGGGGTCCGTCCATTTGAAATGGCCTTGGAAGTGGCGCCGGGGTTGGACCCACTTTCCCCTGCTGTGTTGCGCGTTTGCGATGAGGTGGAAGAACACTTGCGCAGCACCTATGGCGCAGGGGGCGTGACGGGCGCGGCCACCGTTCTTCGCACCGTGAACCGGTGGCAAAACGGCAACCAAATGTCCTTCGACCGCTTGCCTCCGGATGACGAAGCGTTGACGCGCCTTGTGAGCTTGATCGATCGATTCGACGCCCGCGGGCAATGGCGGGCCTTCGTCAATCCAGACGCCCAAATGCACCGCATTTCCGGCAAGGTTCCCGACATCGGCGCCCAAGCCCTCGGGGAGCGCAACGCCGCATTTCACGATTGGTTTGCGCGCAACCACAGCGACAGCGGGGTGACGCCTGTCATCACGGGAACGGCCACCTTGGTGGACCTCAACAACGCCTCCTTGGCTTCGGACATGGTGACAGGTTTGGCCATTGCATTTGCGGTGATCGCCATCATCAGCGGCCTCTTGTTCCGCAGCGGCCGGATGGTCCTGATCAGCTTCATTCCGAACATGTTGCCACTGCTGATGATCGCTGGCATCATGGGGCTGGCGGGCATTGATTTGAAGGTCTCCACCAGCATCATTTTCACCATCGCCTTTGGGATTGCTGTCGATGACACCATTCACTTCATGAGCAAACTTCGGCTGGAACTTGCTGCGGGCAAAAGCGTGGAGGAGGCTGTCGCCAAGACTTTTCGAAGCACTGGCAAGGCCATCATTTTGACCAGCATCATGCTCTGTGGCGGCTTCATCACCCTGGGGCTGAGTTCCTTCCTGGGGACGTTTTACATCGGGGTTTTGATCAGCCTCACGTTGCTGTTCGCGGTGCTTGCTGATTTGTATCTGTTGCCCCACTTGATTTTGCGGTGGTACCGCAACTGATTTTCCCGAAATTGCGCTCATGAGCACAGCATCAGGACGCAGGAAATTTTTGCGCCACAGCGCCGCCATGTTCGGTGCTTTGGGCATTCCCATGGCCAGTTGGAGCCGCTACCTGAACGGCATTTCTCCCGACGCTTCATCGGGCTTGTCCCCCGCCCAAATGCCCGCAACCGGCCCGATGATGATCAGCACCTGGGATCACGGACTGCTGGCGAATGCCGCTGGATTTCTGGCCTGCGAGCGCGGGGGCAGTGCACTGGACATGGTCGAGGCTGCAGCGCAACTTGTGGAGTCGGATGCGCAGGGTCGGTCTGTGGGGCTGGGGGGATTGCCCGATCGAGACGGGCACGTGACATTGGACGCTTGCGTGATGAACCACAACGGTGAAGCGGGATCCGTTTGCTTTGTCCAAAACGTGTTGCACCCGCTGAGCCTGGCGCGCAAAGTGATGGAAGAAACCCCACACGTCATTCTCGCAGGTGCAGGGGCCGAAAAATTCGCAAGAGAAATCGGCATGCCCGAAACCCCATTGTTGACAGAAGAAGCTCGAGCGGCTTGGGAGGAGTGGTGCGAATCCGCCCAATACCGGCCCATCATCAACATCGAAAACCACGACACCATTGGCATCCTTGCGATGGACAGCAAAGGCCAAATCGCAGGTGGTTGCACCACCAGCGGGCTGGCCTACAAAATGCACGGTCGTGTCGGCGACAGCCCCATCATTGGAGCGGGCTTGTTCGTCGATGGTGAAGTCGGGGCGGCCACCGCAACGGGGCTCGGTGAAGCGGTCCTTCGAACGGTGGGCTCTTTCCTCGTTGTTGAATTGATGCGCCAAGGCAAGTCTCCGCAGCAGGCCTGCGAAGAAGCCGTGCACCGCATCATGCGCCGACAACAGACAGCAGACCTCCAAGTGGGGTATTGCGCCCTCTCCACAAACGGCACGATGGGTGCGCATGCCATTCACGACGGATTCACCACTGCCCAATCGCGCAACGGGCAGCACGAGCTCTTTCATGCCAGCTTCGGTTGAAGCCCCAGTGACCGGCAACAAATGGTGGGCCTTGTGGCTGACCATGCGGCCATGGAACCTGTTGATGATTGTCATCACCATGATCATCATTCGGGAGCGGCTCATCCCCGCAGATGACATTTCAGATGGCCTGTTTTTCCTGTCGGTCCTGGCCATGACAGCAGCAGCGGCAGGTGGCAACCTGATCAACGACTATTTCGACATTCGGGAAGACCTGATCAACAAGCCCAGAAAGGCGCTGGTCGGACGCGTCATCAAAAGGCGTTGGGTTCTCGGCGCGCACCATTTGCTGAGCGCAACAGCCCTCGCCTGCGCGGGTGCCATGACTTGGTTGGCAAAAGACTGGCGCTATGTCCTGTGGATGGCCGGCTTGATCGCCCTGTTGTGGGCGTATTCGCCGACGTTCAAGCGGCGATTTCTGGCGGGAAACTTTGTGATTGCGCTTTCCGTGGGACAGCTCCCGCTGTGGACTGCCTTGCCTTCAGACCAAACCTCCTCCACCATTCTCCTCGCTTACGCCGTTCTCTCGGCCGCCATCACCTGGCTTCGCGAATTGACCAAGGACCTCCAAGACATCGACGGCGACACCCGCGCTGGATTCGACACGCTGCCCGTGCGTTGGCGCGAACGCAGGACCCTGCTGTTGCTCAAAATCCTGCACCTGGCATTTTGGCCGCTGCTGGTATTTGCCGCTTTTTGGCTCTACAGCCTTTGCGGAATGACATGGCACAACCTTCTGTTTTTGATGCCTTTTGCAGGCGCCACCTACATGATTTTCCACCCCAATGTCCGGGCCGTCTCAGCCTATCTGAAGTTGACCTTGGGCGGTGGTGTGGCGGTGCTGATTTGGCTTTGACCCAGCGCGCCTGGGAAACAATTGCGTAACGATTTCCCAACAACTTTTTCACGCTGATGCAACGCTCAAGTCGGGCTGCAGGTGAAACTTGCGCCTCAATTCAAACCCAAAGAATGAAACATTTTCCGCTCTTCGCTGCCCTGTTTGCAGGGCTTTTGTCTTCCGCAGTGGCATCAGGCCAAACCTGTGACTGTCCCCCCATCAACGAGCGCCCAGAGGTTGTCGTGACCGACGCGGGCACTGGCACAGGAACCACCACTTGGACATGTGACAACACTTACTTGTTGGACGGCTACGTCTTCGTGCAGGCGGGTCAAACACTGACCATCGAGCCCGGCACAGTCGTCAAAGGCATGGCTGGTCAGGGCGCCGATGCCGCAGCGCTCATCGTGGCCCGCAACGGCATGATCGACGCAGAAGGCAACGCCGCTTGCCCCATCGTCTTCACGTTCGAAGCTGACCCATTGGACGGCTCTGTGGCCTTCAACACCCGCGGACAGTGGGGTGGCGTCATCGTTTTGGGCAATGCCACCACAAACTTGCCGACGCTCGGCCAAGTCGAAGGCATCCCATCGGACAACGAACTCAGCACTTACGGCGGGTCCGACGACGCTGACAACAGCGGCACGCTCGCCTACATCAGCATCCGTCATGGCGGCGCACAACTCGGCGCGGCGAACGAAATCAACGGCCTGACCCTTGCAGGTGTCGGCAGTGGCACGAACATCCACCACGTCGAAGTGATCTCCAATGATGACGACGGCATCGAGCTCTTCGGAGGAGCCGTGGAATTGAATTATGCTGCCGTCGGCTTCGTGGGCGACGACAGCTTTGACTGGGACCAAGGTTGGCACGGCAGCGGACACCACTGGTTTGCCATCAACGAGCCAGGTCACGGCGATCGTGGCGGCGAGCTCGACGGTGATGACTCACCAGATGTGACAGCCGACGGCACACCCATTGCGGATCCCACCATCGGCAACCTCACCTTCATGGGGCAAGGCGCTTCTTATGGCAAGCAAGGCATGTTGTTGCGGGCAGGATCAGGCGGACACTTCTCTGACTTCATCTTGGTCGGCTTCGACGAAGGCATCGAAATCGAAGACGTTCAAACGCCCTCGGATGCCTACGACAAGTGGGTCAGTGGTGACCTGACATTCTCCAATGGAGCATTCGACGACATCAACACCATCATCGACTATGACGGAGATGCTGTGGCTGACGGCGATGCGAATTTGGTGGCCTACGCGGCGAGCCAGAACCTCAACAATTTGGCCACAGGCATCGACAACGATTGGGCGACCAACGCGTCTGGAACCGCTTTCACCAACCCCTTCAACCCTTGGCCCACAGCTGACGTTTCTTCGGATGGTCCTTTCGGCTACATGGGTGCCTTCGGTGCGAATGAGAATTGGTTGGCTGGCTGGTCGTTTATGGACTTGTCTGGCGCCATGACCATGGAGATGAATGTCGCAGAGATGAAGAAAGGCTTGGAATTGGAGGTTTTCCCAAATCCGGCTTCCAACCAAATCAACCTCACCGCCACCGCCCCAGGTCACTTCAACATTGTCGGCATGAACGGCCGGTTGGAGCAAACGGGTCGCGTGATCAACGGTCAGAACGTGATTGACGTCTCTGGTTTGGCCCAAGGCCTCTACCTCATCGAAATGTCAACCACAGCAGGTCGCGGAACAAGCGTTTTCGTGAAGCAGTAACTGACACTTCTCCCCATTTGAATGGCGCCTTCCCTGCCCTGGGATGGCGCCATTTTTTTTGCCTTTCGATCCGCTGCTCGGGTTAACACATGCCTAACCTTATCGACAAGTTTGAGGCACTCGCTTATCATTCAAATTTCACAAAGCAGCAACAGCGCACTTGGACTATCTCTGGAATTTTGAAGACGAAATTCAATTTTCTCTATACCAAACCCAAAACCCATGAAGCACTTGTTTCTCGCGGCAATGGCGCTCTTGACCAGTGGCTTTCTCCACTTGCAAGCCCAATGCGATTGTCCACCGCTCTCCGAGCGAAGCACAGTTGTTGTTGCCGACAACGGCTCCGGCACAGGCACCACGACTTGGACCTGTGACAACGTTTATCTCCTCGACGGATATGTTTTCGTCAACAGCGGCCAAACATTGACCATCGAGCCCGGTACCGTGGTCAAAGGCATGGCCGGCCAAGGCGCTGACGCCGCAGCTTTGATCGTCTCCCGAGGGGGCGTCATGGATGCTGAGGGAACTGCCGATTGCGGCATCACGTTCACGTTTGAGGCAGATGACCTCGACGGTTCGACCGCTTACGACACGCGCGGCCAATGGGGCGGTGTGATTGTTTTGGGCGATGCCCCCATCAACCTGCCCACTGGGGAAGGCCAAATCGAAGGCATTCCCGCGGACAACGACCGGGCAGCTTACGGTGGCACGAATGCCAATGACAACTCGGGCATTCTTCGTTACTTCTCCATCCGCCACGGCGGAACACAGCTCGGGGCTGCCAACGAAATCAACGGTTTGACCTTGGGTGGTGTCGGCGCAGGCACGACCATTGACCACATCGAAGTCATTTCGAATGACGACGACGGCATCGAGTTTTTCGGTGGCACGGTTGAAGTCAACTACGCGGCCGTTGCATTCGTGGGAGACGACAGCTTCGACTGGGACCAAGGCTACGCCGGTGGTGGGTCATTTTGGTTCAGCATCAACGACGCCAATGTCGGTGACCGCGGTGGCGAACTCGATGGGGACGATTCTCCAGACGTGACCGCAGACGGCATGCCGTTCACGATTCCTACTGTGACCAACTGGACCATGATTGGTCGTGGCATCGCAGCTGGCAAGCAAGGCATGAATTTCCGGGCTGGATCCGGCGGACACGTCAGCAACTCCATCATCGCAAACTTCGCTGAAGGCATCGAATTGGAGGACGTCCAGGCGCCTTCTGACGCTTTTGACAAGTGGGTCGCAGGCGACTTGACTTTGAGCAACATCGAGTTTGACAACGTCAGCGAAATCATCGATTACGACGGAACAGCCGTAGCGGACGGAGATGCGCAACTCGACGCCTACGCAGCCGCAAACAACTTGAATGCTTCCAACACAGGGATGGACTTCGACTGGAGCGCCAACGCATCCGGAACCGCATTCACCAACCCTTTCAACCCTGCTCCAACCACCGGTACGAACAACGGTGCTTTCATCAACGGCAACAACTGGTTGGAGGGCTCTTGGAGCTACCTCGACGTTTCTGGCGCAGCCGTGGTCGATTTCGGCAACAACGGTGGCGGCAATGGCACCGCATGCGATTGCCCACCGGTCAATGAGCGTCAGGAAATCACCATCAGCGATACCGGGTTTGGCACAGGTTCTGTGAACTGGACTTGCGACAAAACCTACTTGCTTGACGGCTACGTCTTCGTGAACAATGGCCAAGCATTGACCATCGAAGCCGGCACTGTGATCAAGGGTATGCCTGGTCAGGGCGCAGACGCAGCAGCATTGATTGTTGCGCGTGGAGGCCAAATCTTCGCAGAAGGTTCCGCCGACTGCCCCATCATCTTCACTTTCGAGGGCGACCCCCTCGATGGCTCCGTGGCTTACAACTTGTCCAACCAGTGGGGCGGCGTCGTCATTTGCGGCGATGCACCCACGAACTTGCCCACGGGCGAAGGGCAGGTTGAGGGCATTCCTTCGACAAACGATCGCGCCAAGTATGGCGGAAACAACGCCGACGACAACTCCGGCGTCTTCCGCTACGTGTCCATCCGCCACGGCGGAACACAGCTCGGTGCAGCCAATGAAATCAACGGTTTGACCCTCGCGGGTGTTGGCGCTGGCACGACAATGGACCACATCGAAGTCATCGCCAACGAGGACGATGGCATCGAGTTCTTCGGCGGAAACGTCCAAATCAACTACGCCGCTGTCGCCTTCGCTGGGGACGACAGCTTTGACTGGGACCAAGGCTTCTCCGGTGGCGGACACCACTGGTTCAGCATCAACGATGCAGGCGCAGGCGACCGCGGTGGCGAACTCGATGGCGATGATTCGCCGGACGTCACCGCCGACGGCCAACCTTTCGCGATTCCCACCGTATCGAACTGGACCATGATCGGACGTGGGGTTTCAGCATCACAGACCGGGATGTTGTTCCGTGCAGGATCTGGTGGCCACATTTCTGACGCCATCATTGTGAACTACGCAGAAGGCATTGAAGTGGAGGACAAGCAGAATCCATCGGATGCTTACGACAAGTGGATTGCTGGGGATTTGACCTTTGCCAACTTCCGCATGCAAGGCGTGGCAGAAGTGATCGATTATGACGGCATTCAAGTCGCGGACGGCGATGTCAACTTGGACAACTACGCTGCAGCAAACAACATGGTGATCAGCAATGTGGGCATCGACGCGGATTGGTCTGCGAATGCCACAGGAACAGCGTTCACCAACCCATTCAACCCTGTCCCCAACGCAGACGTGGCCTCTACTGGCGGCTTCGGCTACATGGGCGCGTTTGACCCCAACGGCGAGAACTGGCTCGGTGGATGGTCCTACTTGGACAACTCCGGTGCGGCGGACATTGATTTGGCTGACGAAGGCAGCAATCCAGGCGAGACTTGCGATTGCCCACCTTTGGCCCAGCGCAACGAAATCATCATCAGCGAATCTGGTGAAGGCACAGGCACAGTGACCTGGACCTGCGACAACACCTACTTGCTCGACAACTACGTGTTCGTCAACAGCGGACAAGTTTTGACCATCGAACCTGGAACCGTCATCAAAGGTCTCCCAGGCCAGGGCGCGGATGCCGCTGCTTTGATTGTTGCCCGTGGTGGCCAAATCTTCGCGGACGGAACCCAGTCTTGCCCCATCACCTTCACCTTTGAAGCTGACCCGCTCGACGGGTCCGTCAGTTATGACACCCGCGGACAGTGGGGTGGTGTGATTGTCTTGGGCGATGCATCCACGAATTTGCCCACAGGGGAAGGCCAAGTAGAAGGCATTCCCGCTGACAACGACCGCTCAGTTTATGGTGGAACGAACGACGCAGACAACTCCGGTGTCCTTCGCTACGTTTCCATCCGCCACGGCGGAACCCAGCTTGGCGCAGCGAACGAAATCAACGGTTTGACCCTCGGCGGCGTCGGAAACGGCACCACAATCGAACACATCGAAGTCGTTTCGAACGAAGACGACGGCATCGAGTTCTTCGGTGGCACAGTGGACGTGCGGTACGCTTCTGTGATGTTTGTCGGAGACGACAGCTTTGACTGGGACCAAGGTTACCGTGGACGCGGTCAGTTCTGGTTCGCCATCCAAGGACAGGACACGGGCGACCGTGGCGGTGAACTCGACGGCGACGACTCGCCAGATGTCACAGCAGATGGCCAACCTTTCACCATCCCCACCATTGCAAACTGGACCGTCATCGGCCGCGGAGCGAACGCTGGCAACCAAGGATGGTTGTTCCGTGCTGGTTCCGGTGGACACATCAGCAACGCCATCATCGCGAACTTCGATGAGGCCATTGAGATTGAGGACAAGCAAAACCCATCTGACGCCTACGACAAGTGGGTTGCTGGAGACCTCTCTTTGCTCAACATCGCCATGGATGGCGTGAGTGAAGTGATTGACTACGATGGTGTTCAAGTCGCCGATGGTGATGCGCAATTGGATGCGTACGCCACATCGAACAACTTGACCGAAATGGCCACTGGCATCGACTACAACTGGGCGACCAACGCGTCGGGAACGGCGTTCACAAACTCGTTCAACCCAGTACCGAACAGCTCTGTCAACCTCGCTGCGGGTTCAACCCCCACAGATGCTTGGTTCATGACCGCCGATTACATGGGCGCATTTGACCCGAACGGTTCGAACTGGCTCGAGGATTGGACCTACGCATCCGACGCTGGCGCGCTGGAAGAAGCAGAGGTGGCCTGCGATTGCCCTGCATTGTCAGAGCGCAACACCGTGGTCATTTCCGATGCTTCTGGCCTCGGCACTGGCACAACGACATGGACCTGCGACAACACCTATTTGCTTGACGGTTTTGTGTTCGTCAACAGCGGACAGGCGTTGACCATTGAGGCTGGAACTGTCATCAAGGGCTTGCCAGGTCAGGGCGCGGATGCCGCTGCTTTGATCGTTGCCCGGGGTGGCCAAATCTATGCGGAAGGAACAGAAACCTGCCCGATCACCTTCACGTTTGAAGCGGACCCATTGGATGGATCTGTCAGCTTCGACACCCGCGGTCAATGGGGCGGTGTCATCGTTTTGGGCGATGCCACAACCAACTTGCCGACAGGCGAAGGCCAAATCGAAGGCATCCCCTCAGACAATGACCGTGCAGCCTATGGTGGAAACAACGACGAGGACAACTCGGGTGTTCTGCGCTACGTTTCCATCCGTCACGGCGGAACGCAGCTGGGTGCAGCAAATGAAATCAACGGATTGACCCTCGGTGGTGTTGGACGTGGAACCACAATCGAATACATCGAAGTCATTGCAAACGACGACGACGGCATCGAGTTCTTCGGCGGAGCCGTTGACGTGAAGCACGCAGCCGTGGCGTTTGTCGGTGACGACAGCTTCGACTACGACCAAGGATACCATGGCCGCGGCCAGTACTGGTTCTCGATCAATGCAGAAGACGGTGGTGATCGTGCCGGTGAATTCGACGGTGACGACTCCCCAGACGTCACTGCCGACGGACAGCCTTTCGCGACACCTGTCATCTTCAATGCCACGTTTGTGGGCCGAGGTGTGGGCGCTGGCCAAACCGGCCTCTTGTACCGCGCCGGCGCTGGCGGTGAGATGCACAATGCCATCATTGCGAACTATGCAGAGGGCATTGAAATCGAGGACAAGCAAAACCCATCCGACGCCTACGACAAGTGGGTAGCAGGCATGCTGAACCTGAAAAACATCAGCATGGTGGCTGTGAACGAAGTGATTGACTACGACGGCAACCAAGTTGCGGACGGAGAAGAGCAACTCGACGCTTATGCAGCCGCAAACAGCTTGATTTTGAGCGACCCCGGCATCGACTTCGACTTCGGTTTCGACGCCACTGGTGTCACGGTGACGAATACACTCGACCTGACGCCTGCAAATGACGTCACAGTCGGTGCGAGCGATTTGGCCACAGATGATTGGTTTGATGCGGCAGCATACCGCGGCGCGTTTGGCCCATCCGAAAACTGGCTGAACCAACAGTGGAGCTACCTCGGTCAAGTCGGCATCTTTGCTGAAGGAACCACTTCTGTACCTGGCTGCACAGATGCCACAGCAGACAACTACAATGCGGACGCGACGGTGGAAGATGGCAGCTGCGAGTACCTCGGTTGCACAGATGCCACAGCGGACAATTACGACGCATCGGCGAACGTGGACAATGGCTCTTGCCTCTACACGGGCTGTTCAGACGAGAACGCAGAGAACTACGACCCGCAGGCGAACACCGGCGATCAAGAAGCGCTTTGCATTTTCAACGGCTGCACGAACCCAGAAGCGAACAACTACAACGAAGGAGCAAACAGCGACGATGGTTCTTGTTCTTTCGACGTGAACTTCCATGTGGACATGTGGCATGAAGGTGGTGAGGCAATGATCAGCGGCGATTTCACTGCTGATGCGTCTGTCGAAATGACCTATGCGAATTATGCTGTATACCAAATCACCCTCAGCTTGACAGCCGGAACCTACAACTACGGCTACCTCAATGCAGCGGGCGAAGCGGACGGTGTAGCGCGGACTGTCGTCGTTGACGGTGCCATGGAACTGCCTGTGGTCTGCTTCGGCAGCGAGGCAGGTTGCGATGGTTGCACAGACCCTGAGTTTGTGGACTTCAACCCGCATGCCGATGCCTCCATCGACTGCACCATTGCACCCGTTCTGGGTTGCACCTATGGAGACGCCACGAACTTCGACAGCAATGCCACGATTGACGACGGCACGTGTGCCTTCGAAATCGGCAACGCCTGCCAGGCCGATCTCAACGGAGATGGCACGATTGGAACGCCTGACCTTTTGGCCTTCCTGTCCAGCTTCGGCAGCGACTGCGAATAAGTCTGATAGAGTCTTTGACGAGACCATCCCAAGGGGGAGTGAACTTCGGTTCGCTCCCCTTTTTTTTTGTTTGGGACGCTAGGAATTTGGCACACAAGTCACATTTTGAAAACCCAAAGTACTTTTTCCCATAACCTCTTCTTAACGCTCGACTCAACCGTCGGTTGGACTTTTGCAGCTACATACAGCCATCATGCGTTTTGCACTTTTGACATTGTTCGGTTGGGCCTGCATCACCGCCAGCGCCCAAGGCACCATTCGCGGAACCATCGCCGACGCCCAGACTGGAGAAACCCTGATCGGGGCGAATGTGGTCATTCAAAACCCCTACAAAGGTGCCATGGCGGACATCGACGGGAATTACAGCTTGGAGGGACTTGCGCCCGGCACTTACGATGTCATCGGTTCGTTCATCGGTTACACCCCGGTCACAGAGAGCGTGACCATCACTGGCGACGAAGTGGTGATCGTGAACTTCAACTTGTACATCGAAACCTTTGTCATTGAGCAAGCCGCTGAGGTGGTGGCCAAAATGGACCGGAGCCGCGATGTCTACATGGAGAACATCAAAAAGAAAAATGCCGCGAGCATTGACTACATCTCCAGCCAGCAAATCAAAAAAACCGGCGACAGTGACGCAGCTTCAGCCATGCGGCGCATTCCCGGGGTTTCCACAGTCGGCAATTTTGTTTTCGTTCGCGGCCTCAGTGACCGCTACATCAAAACCACCCTCAACGGTGCCGAAGTGCCTTCCATCAATCCTCGTCGGAACACCATTGAAATGGACATCTTTCCGACGAACCTCGTGGACAACCTCGTCGTCACAAAAACACAAACCGCGAACCTCCCTGGGGACTGGAGCGGGGCGTACTTGAATGTCATCACAAAGGATTTTCCTGAAACCTTCACTTTCAATTACAGCACTTCCCTGGGCATCAACTCCCAAACCA
>CBFIFE010000036.1:0-28044 GCA_965661765.1 uncultured Flavobacteriales bacterium | reverse complement strand
CTCGGGAAACGAGGGAAACGAGGGAATCAAGAAACGAGGAAACCAGAAAACCGAGGAACCAAGGTGCCAGGGGACGAGGGTGACCAGGAGACCAAGGAACCAAGGAACGAGGGTGACCAGGGAACGAAGGAACCAGGAAACCAAGGAACGAGGAGAACAGGTAACGAGGGAACCGAGGAAGGAGTTGACGTAACGGCGAATGAAAGCGAAGTCGCATCGGCGAACAACCAGCAATTGCCTATACCAAAGGAAGCCGCCGAAGACAAATCCTCTTTTATCGAAGGCGAGCAGGAAAATCCCGAGGATCGGAAGCAGAGCGATGGGGAAGACGTTGCATCAATGGCGAATGCGGATGCATCTACAAATGATCTCGGGAAACGAGGGAATCCAGAAACGAGGGAACCAAGGAACGAGGGTGACCAGGGAACCAAGGGACCAGGGGACGAGGGTGACCAGGAAACCAGGGAACCAGGGGAGATTGAAACAACGGACCGAGATAACGGTGCCGAGATTGCAAATGATGAGGCATCAGCGATTGCGCAGGAAAATCTGGAATCGATTGAGATCATCAGCGACCAAACGCGTGATGAACAAAAGGTGACGAGTGCACTAGGAGACCAAGGAACGAGGAGACCAGGGAAGGAGGGAACCGCGGAAGGAATTGACGTGACGGCGAATGAAAGCGAGGTCGCATCGGCGAACATCCAGCAATTGTCTCAATCGAAAGATGCTGCCGAGGACAAATCTATGTTTGTCGAAGGCGAGCAGGACAATCCCGAAGAGCGAAACCCAAACGATGGGAAAGACGTTGCAACAACGGGAAATGCGGATACATCGACTATTGGTCTCGTGCAACGCGAGAATCCAAGAACCAATGGACGAGGGTACGAGAAAACGACGGATCGAAATGACGAGGGAACAGACTGGCAGGCGCAACAAAAGCCGGAGGTATCAGGAAATTGGTCAGGCATGAGCACCGCGGCCCGGGCATTTGTGGCATCGACATTCGTTCTTGGAACCGCCATGGTTGAAGCTGGAGCTCCGATCGAAGAGGTGTCGTCGAAAGAAATCTTCCCGTCCAATCGCACAATTTACAGCGTGCAAGTCGGAGCATTTCGAAACCGACCAGAGGCCAAATACTTCGGCGCATTCGCTCCGGTCATTGCTGTCCCGCTCCCCACTGGCATTGCCCGCTACTTGACAGGAATGTTCTCGACCTACGCGGAAGCAGCGTCGGCCAGAGATGCGATTCGGGATTTGGGCGGATTTGAGGACGCGTTTGTCGTGGTCTATGAGAATGGCGAGCGGATTCCTTTGCTGCCAGATGAAACTGAAATTGAGTTCTCTGAAAATTCCATTCTGCCCGAGGAAATCGGTGCAGGAGGTGAAGAATGGACGCAGGTTTCCGGCGTTTGGTTTTCAGTCCAAATCGGCGCCTTCGAAGGCTTGCCCGATGCTGGGCAGATGGAGTCACTGTGCCCATGCAACCGCGAGCTCCTCGATGGCCGATTGACGAGATGGACCACAGGGAAATTTCAGGATTTCAATCAGGCCATTCGCAGATTGGATGCCATTCGGAAGACGGCCGTTCCGGATGCGTTTTTGGTCGCATTTGCCGACGGAAGCAGAATCAAAATCGCCGAGGCCATTCGTCGATTGCAGGATGAAGCCGCAGGGACGAAGGACGGCAAGAACACGGCTTATCGCATTCGCGTGGTCAGATACAGCGACGTCGCACCGATTGCAGAAGCCGCGAAATTGCTTCGACTGAGCGAATCGGTCCCAATGCAGGCCGTTGCCACTGGTGGCCGCACAACATATTACAGTTTGCCTTTCTGGGAGCGCGATGTCGCTGAGTTGGCCTTGAAACGTTGCCGCGAGGCAGGATTTGACGCGAGGATTGAAGAAATTGCTCCGGATTGATGGGGGCGCTGGATTTGGTCTTGCATATCAAACCAAATCACCCTAATTTCGCGCCTCTATTTTGGCGGGAGCGCACGCCGGTCCAATTCACACTCCTTCAGGCGCTCACGAGGGATACAAAACACAGGGCAACATGAACGAAGAGCCCATGAACGACGCATCTGCCGAAGAGCAGGCGCCACAAACCAGCCCAATCTCTGCGGAGACCACCGAGGATTCGGCTGCCCCACCCCCCGCATCAACTGAAACCGAGCCGACTGAAGAACCAGTCGAGAAAGCTCCGGTTGTGCACGAAGTCCTGAAAGAACGACCTGCCCTGGCCGAGCCAGGCGAGTTTGATTGGGACTCATTTGAGAGTGACCAAGACGAATACGCTGCCGAAGAGCGCAAGAGTTTGGAGACGGCGTACGAGGAATCATTGAATTTGATTCGTGAAAAGGAAGTGGTCGACGGAACGGTTGTCAGTGTTTCGAAGAAGGAGGTTGTCGTGAACATCGGCTACAAGTCAGAAGGTGTCATCAACTCCAGCGAATTCCGCTACAACCCAGAATTGAAGCCTGGAGATGTCGTTCCTGTTTTTGTCGAGAAAGCAGAGGACAAGAATGGCCAATTGATTGTCTCGCACCGCACAGCGCGTGTCTTCAGTGCTTGGGACAAAATCAACAACGCGAAAGAAGAGGATCTCATCATCCAGGGCGAAATCAAATGCCGCACAAAAGGCGGCTTGATTGTCGACGTCTTCGGCATCGAAGCCTTTTTGCCAGGATCTCAAGTCGACGTCAAGCCGATCCGTGACTTTGACGTTTATGTCGGCAAGCAAATGGAGTTCAAGGTTGTCAAAATCAACCACGAATTCAAAAACGTTGTTGTCTCTCACAAAGCCCTTATTGAGGCGGAGTTGGAGGAGCAAAAGCGCGTCATTATCCAAGGACTCGAAAAAGGACAAGTTCTCGAGGGAACCGTCAAAAACATCACTTCGTACGGCGTCTTCGTGGACCTCGGGGGCGTGGATGGATTGGTTCACATCACCGATATGTCGTGGGGCCGCGTGAACCACCCGGAAGAATTGGTGGAACTCGACCAGAAGCTCAACGTTGTTATCCTCGACTTTGATGATGACAAGAAGCGGATTGCTTTGGGCATGAAGCAATTGACTGCTCATCCTTGGGATGCAATGACTGAGGACCTTGTAGAAGGTGCGCGGATCAAAGGAAAAGTCGTTGTGATGGCGGATTATGGAGCATTTGTTGAAATTGCGCCCGGTGTTGAAGGCCTTTTGCACGTTTCCGAGATGAGTTGGTCACAGCACTTGCGAAGTGCCCAAGATTTCTTGAGCGTTGGCGACGAAATTGAATGTGTCATCTTGAACATCGACCGCGAAGAGCGCAAGATGAGCCTGGGACTGAAGCAACTCAAGCAAGATCCATGGGAAGAAATTGAGTCGCGCTATTCGGTCAACTCGAAGCACAAAGGAACAGTTCGGAACTTCACCAACTTCGGCTTGTTTGTCGAACTTGAGGAGGGCATTGATGGTCTGGTGCACATCTCTGATTTGAGCTGGTCGAAGAAAATCAAGCATCCGTCAGAATTCTGTAGCGTGGGCGATGAGATTGAGGTGATTGTCCTCGAACTCGACCGTGAGAACCGCAGGATGAGCTTGGGCCACAAACAACTTGAGGAAAACCCATGGGAAGTATTTGAGACCATTTTTGCTGTCGGTTCTGCCCACACAGCGACGGTTCTCAAAATTGATGGCAACCAAGCCCTTGTTGCGCTTCCATACGGACTCGAAGGCTCTTGTCACACCAAGCACCTTCAGAAGGCGGACGGCACTGCAATGCAAGTTGATGAGGCTGGAGAATTTGTCGTACTGGAGTTCAACAGAAACGCCAAGCGCATTACGGTCAGCCACTTGCGGACCCATGACGAAGGCCCCAAGAAGAAGGAAACGAAAGAGCGGAAACCACGACCAGCTGGTGGCGGCAACCGAATGATGGAGGAAGTGAATTCCAATATCGAACGCTCAACATTCGGTGATCTTTCTGTCTTGAGTGCTTTGAAAGAGCAAATGGAAGGCGGGCCTGAAGAAACCGACGCACCTGCTCAAGCGGCCGCGGCGCCTGCTGCAGATACTTCAACGGAAGGCGAGGCAACAAGCCCTTCGGTAGAAGAAGAAACGGCGGTTGAAGATGCTGGCAATGAGACGCAGGATGCGCCTGTGTCTGACTCATCAGAAGAAAATTCTGACGCACCCGATTCAGATTCTGACGACGCTGACGGAGAGAAGCCGGAATAAGAATAAGAAGAACTATGAAAAAAAAGGGGAGCATTGATGCTCCCCTTTTTGTTACACGGTAAATTTGCACCACATGGAAGCTGTCGAGTTGATATCTCCTGCGCTCTTTTCTCGCATCATGGACCGCCTGGCACACCAGCTGTTGGAACACCATGATTTTCGAGAGACCGATTTGATCGGCTTGCAACCCCGAGGCGTGCTTGTTGCGGATCGTCTTCGAGCACGCCTGAAAGCATTGTTGGGCGTCGAGGATTTGCGGCTGGGCGCCTTGGACCCGACTTTTCATCGCGACGACTTCCGGAGGAAAAAGCACCCGATTTTGCCTTCGAGCACTGACATGGACTTTCTCGTGGAGGACAGAAACGTGATTTTGGTTGACGATGTTCTTTTTACAGGCCGCACAATCCGGGCTGGAATGGACGCACTGTTGGCTCATGGTCGCCCTCGGAGAGTGGAATTGTTGGTCTTGGTTGATCGGCGGTTTCAACGAGAACTGCCCATTGAACCGCAGTATGTTGGGAGCAGTGTGGACAGCATTGATGCCCAACATGTTCATGTTGAATGGGGAGACCATGTCGGTGAAGACCGCGTGGTCCTGTTGAACGAAAAGCCATCATGAACGAGCTCACCGTGCGCCATCTGACAGGCATTCGAGGCCTGACACGACCCGATTTGGAATTGATTTTCCAAACAGCCCAAGAGTTCAAAGAAGTGCTCAATCGGCCCATCAAGAAAGTGCCATCCTTGCGCGATTTGACGATCGCAAATCTGTTTTTCGAGAACAGCACCCGGACAAGGCTGTCGTTTGAGCTCGCTGAGAAAAGGCTGAGTGCAGATGTGGTCAACTTCGCCGCAGGCACATCCTCAGTAAAAAAAGGGGAGACCCTGGTGGATACGGTCAACAACATCCTCGCGATGAAGGTGGACATGGTGGTCATGCGTCATCCGCACCCAGGTGCAGCTGTTTTCTTGGCCCAGCGGGTCAAAACCCAAGTCATCAATGCAGGGGATGGCACGCACGAACACCCCACTCAAGGACTGTTGGATGCGTTCAGTCTGCGAGAGCGGATGGGAAGGGACCTCGAAGGCAAACGAGTTGCCATCATTGGAGACATCAGACATTCCCGTGTGGCTTTGTCGAACATTTTGTGTCTCAAAATGCTTGGTGCTGTCGTCCGGGTATGTGGGCCTGCTACACTCATTCCCAAACATTTGAGGGACTTTGGTGTAGAGGTGAGCCACGATTTGGCCGAGACCATCCAGTGGGCAGATGCAGCCAACATGCTGCGAATCCAACTCGAACGCCAAGGTGGAGGCAACATTGTCCCCTATTTTCCATCGCTTCGCGAATACTCATTGTCGTTTGGGTTGAATCTCCAGACGCTTGAAAACCGAGGTCGACCACTGACCATCCTTCATCCGGGGCCCATCAATCGCGGCGTTGAAATATCTTCTCAAATTGCAGACAGCGAGCATGCGATGATTTTGGACCAAGTCGAAAACGGCGTGGCCATTCGAATGGCGGTTTTGTATCTGTTGGCGGCCAAACGCCAATGAGTTGAACTTTCACCTATATTCGCGACGAGACAAGCAACACATGAAATTCACGAGTGAAATCGAAGATGGCATTGCCATCGTGACAAGTACAGTCGAAAAGCTGGATGCATTGCATGCACCAGAGTTGAAAGCCGAATTGGTTCGCGTGGCGAAGGATGGCAATGTGAACATTGTTTTGGATTTGTCAGCATCGCGTTACTGCGACAGCAGCGGTTTGAGCGCCGTTCTTGTTGGAAACCGCCTGTGCCGAGATCACGATGGAACTTTTGTTTTGACAGGTTTGCAACCTGCGGTGGAAAAACTCGTATCCATCAGTCAACTGGATCGGGTGTTGACCATTTTGCCCACCTCAACCGAAGGCTTTGATTTTCTCGTCATGGAAATGACTCAGAAAGCTTTGGGAGGGGACAATTCAATCGAAAACGAATAATTCCAATCATGAAACAGGTGCTTCCTTTTTTGATCGCGGTCATTTTCACAAGCGGCATATCTGAAATTGCCCTCGCGCAATGCGAAGCTGATTACGACTTCGGAGAGGCGGCTTGGGGTGCGTTCCCAGATGCATCCATTGGCGAACAATTTGATACCGCTTTTGTCGGAACGCCTTATTTGGATGTATTTCACGTTTTGGTTCCCGAGGATGCCTCGGACATCGAGCCCACCATCAATTTCCCTCTGGACTCAGTGATTTTGGTCTCAGCCTCACTCGTGGATACGGTCACGATGGAGGAACTTGATTTCGCTGAAGTGGGGCTCGACATTGTCTGCAACAACAACGGCTCATCACCCAATCCTTGCACACTGATTGCCCCTGGACAGTATTGCGCGAACTTGGAGGGAACGCCTACCACAGAGGGCGTCTACCAAATGACTTTGGATGTACTCGCTTATATCACCGTCTTCGGGCAAGCTGTGGGGCAGCCCTTTGATTTCACAGGCTACATCTTGGACATCAAGGCAGGTGAACCCAACGCGGTTCTTGAAACCGAAGGACTCCAGACGAATCTGTATCCCAATCCTGCAAATGAAGTCGTTTACCTGACTGTGCAAGATGGCGGGTCGTCGGAACAAGCGGCCTGGCAGGTATATGACATTACTGGCCGGGAGGTCGCTGCAGGGAATTTCTTCCAATCGACTATCGAATTGTCAGTTGCCGCTTGGTACAATGGTGTGTATTTCGTGAGTTGGAGCAAAGGTGGACAGCACGTTACGCGGCGACTCATCGTGAATCACTGAGTGGTCCCGGCAAATCTTTACATCTGTGGCAGCAGTGCCGCCCTGCCCTCAAAACACAACAGCACAACAGCCCAAGTGCTGACGGTTGGAGGGATTCCACATCTCATCGATGCAGGCGAATCTGTTCAAGAACGTCTTAGAGAAGCTTCTGTTCGGTTTCAAAAAATCCCAGCCGTATTCATTTCTCATCTTCATGGTGACCATGTTCTTGGATTGCCTGGGTTGATTGGAACCATGAATTTGCTTGGGCGAACGAGTCCTTTAATAATCATCGGACCGGTTGGGACAAAAGAACTCATCGATACAATTCACAGGTGCACTGGCACTTTCTTGAGATTCTCTCTTCAAATTGAAGAGATCAGCGGGCGGCGCGGCGAACTGATCAAAGTTCATGAATCTGATGCTTTGCTCGTCAACGCCTTTCAAGTTCACCACCGGATCTCAACTTTTGGCTATCGATTCGATCTCAAACCCGGCAAGCGCAGAATCCGAAAGGATGCCATAGAAACTTTCAAGCTCAAGGTTCAGGAGATTCGCCAACTCATCACAGGCCGTGACGTCAGAAGAGAAGATGGGACGCTCCTGAGCCCGAACAATTGCTGCGAACCGATGGCCGATGCGGCTTCGTATGTGTATGCCGCAGACACTCGCCCATGCGACGCCGTGGCACAAGCGGCCAAGCAGGCGACCTTGCTTTATCACGAAGCAACCTTTATGGAACGAGATCGGAATTTGGCCGTGAAGACCCACCATTCCACTGCATATGAGGCTGGTCAAATCGCGGCCCAGGCGCAGGTTGACAGGTTGATTCTCGGACATTTTTCCACGCGATATCCGGACCCTCTTGCGCTGGCAAAAGAAGCCACTCAAGCTTTTGAAGGCCCCGTTGACCTGGCATTGCGTGGTTGTCGATTTGACTTGCAAGGTTGAACAGGGGAAGAGATTCTCTACCTTTGCTATCTAGAATCATTCTCAATAAGCGCCATGCCCACCATTGCAGTAGCCGACTCAAGTCCCGTTTTCCGCTTTGGCATGTTGAGCATCATCAAGCAGTTGGATGGTGTGCAATTGATTGGTGAAGCATGCAGTGGGAAGGAACTGAATGGATTGGTTCGATCCTTCCAACCCGACTTGGTCATTGTGGACTTCCTCGCAGAAGGTTTCGGCGTTGATGACATCGTTCAACTCAAGCAACTGGAAAAGGCACCTCGCATCATTGCTGTCACGACCTCTCAAAGCGGTCACACCATCGTCAATGCACTTCGCGCTGGTGTCGACAGCTATATCAAAAAGGAGTGCAGCATTCAGGAGGTCCAAGATGCCGTCTCGGAAACGGCCGCGGGTTCCACTTTCTTTTGCGGCCAAATATTGGACGCCATCCGGGCAGAGAGCATTGATGTTGACGGCTTGGCTGTATCTGCGTTCACTTGTGCGCCCATTTCTTTAACCGAAAGAGAATCAGAGATCTTGACGCTGATCGCCGAGGGCTATACGAATGCATCAATTGCAGAACGGTTGTTTCTCAGCAACCATACGGTCAACACTCACCGAAAAAACATGATGAGCAAGCTTGGGGTCAACAACACGGCCGCACTTGTCATGTATGCCGTCAAAACTGGCATTGTAAGCCCGAACAAGTTTCTTTTTCAAGGCGCATCATAGCGGATGCATTCTGTCCGTTTTTTTGGGTTTCTTGGCCAATTGGTCTCAGCCAATACTTTTGGATTCAGACGTCATTGTTCCGACCTTTGTGCTCGCTCTCAATGACAGACAATATGATGATTGATACCTCCTCTTCTTTTGATATTCTTTATACAGAAACGTCGCGGTTGAACCAAGTCAATTTCGACGAATTGGTTTTCGGAAGGACTTTCGCAGACCACATGTTTGTGATGGAATTCGAAGAAGGAAAATGGAATCGTGGGAAAATCGAGCCTTATGGCCCCTTCACCATGAGCCCAGCGTCAATGGTGTTCCACTACGGCCAAGCCATCTTTGAGGGAATGAAAGCCTATCGCCTCGCCGATGGCTCGGTATCCCTTTTCCGTCCCGGGAAAAACATTGCACGATTCAACAAAAGTGCTGAGCGCATGTGCATGCCGCAAGTACCTGAAGATGTGTTCATGGAGGCGCTGACGACCTTGGTCAAAATCGACCAAAACTGGGTTCCGCAATCCGAACAAGCGTCGCTCTACATTCGACCATTCATGATTGCTACGGATTCATTTGTCGGGGTGCGACCCAGCGAAAAATATGCATTTGGAATCTTTACTTGCCCTGTCAATGCTTATTACAAGGAGCCCGTCAAGGTGAAAGTAGAGCAGAAATTCACCCGGGCTTCACCCGGTGGAACGGGTTATGCAAAGGCAGCAGGAAACTATGCAGGGGCCCTGTACCCATCGCAACAGGCTCATGAGCAAGGATATCACCAGTTGCTTTGGACAGATGGTGTGGAGCACAAGTACATCGAAGAAAGCGGAACGATGAATGCCATGTTCGTCATTGATGGCATCTTGGTTTCGCCAGCCACCAGCGACACCATCTTGTCAGGTGTGACAAGAGATTCTGTTTTGACTCTTGCACGGGACTTGAAAATCCCAGTAGAAGTAAGATCCCTGAGCGTTCAGGAACTAGAGGAAGGCATCCGGAACGGACGGGTGACAGAAGCTTTTGGCGTTGGAACTGCAGCCACGATTGCACCCATGGCCCTTGTCGGATTTGAATCAGGAGATCTTCATTTGCCGGCCATGGAGGAGTGGAAAGTGGCGCCAGCGATTCGCGAAGAGTTGGATGCCATTCGCAGAGGCAGAATCGAAGATCGGTTCGGTTGGAACATCCTCATCTGAATTCCGTAAATTCAGTGCATGCACAAGGTCATCGCATGGATTGGACTGACATTTTCAGTCGCAGGGAGCCTCTGGGCTCAAACTGGACTGGCTCCAGTGGGAACAGGAGCAACACCCTTTGCGCTCGCCCAGGACTATCGTGCGATGGGTTGGAATCCCGCGGGTCTGTCATTTCATTGTTTTGACCCTCAAATCAAAAGCGCGGCAGGAAGTTTTGAAGGCGGTGTTTCCATCCGGTCGACGATGCTGGAAAGAAGTGATTTGTGGGACGACCTATTGAATCGAGAAGGGTCACAAGAAAGTTGGACTGGCTTGAATTCTTCAGAATGGGTTGACCGAATCAAGGGGGAAACAATTGACGTAGACGCATCAGCCATTGTCGCAGGGAGCTACAGGCACATCGGGAAATGGGGAATCGCCTATGTTCACAGGCAGTCCTTCCAAGCCTCGATCCTCCTCGGTGAAGAAACGGCCAGTTTGCTCTTCGAAGGCGGCGCAAGTTCCCTTTTCGACTTTGTGGTCCTGGCTTCAGGAGATACGGTTGCGAACAATGGCGAATGGAATTTGGGCGAAGTTGGGGAGGTTGTGCAAGGGTTTGGGGGAGGAGCGTTGCTGTCCAATATCTTGGGCAACAGCCGGTTGGGGTTTTCATATACCAAATCTCATGAAGTCGGCATCGCTCGCTCTTGGGGGAAACCAAATGAAGGCTGGCAGCTCCACACTGGATTGAGCGGAAGAATCATCCTGGGAAATGGATACTTTTCTGTCCAGAATCGCGAAGACGGTACGCTCGATGCGTTTGGTGCTTTCAGCCGGGGCTTCTCGGTTCCCACCTTTGATACTGTGGCCGCAACGATTGTCGACCCGACCTTTGATCGCATCCGCAATTGGGGCCCCGTCGGACAAGGGTGGGGGACGGACGTTGGCGCAACTTTGAGCCTGGCGGATCAAATGTGGGTTTCTGCGGCCGTCAACAACATTGGGTGGGTGGAATGGCGCGGCGAAAATTATTTCACAGATGGCACTGCCGTGGAGAATTGGAATCTGACGGCAAACGCCCCCAATGCATGGATTGACGCAGTATCCGAAGCAATGGACCCCGCCACTTGGTTTGATGACGGCGAAGCGGAGACGAGACGGGTTGCGCTCCCGCTGTCTGTTCAAATCGGCGGTGGCATGCGGGTCGGAAAAGGCTTGATTTTGGCTGCAGACGCATCGTTTTCTGACCCCAACAACCTCCAAGCAGAAGGCATGCGTGGTGGTGTATCGGCGGTCATTCGCCTTCTCCCGTGGGTGCGGATTGATGGAGGGATTCGAAAATTGCAAGACGAGACCATGCGCATCCCGGTCGGCATTGTTTTCGAAAACCCCAAGGGCGGCATTCAGGGGGGATTGCAGCTCTCCGATGCGCAGGGACTCTGGAAAGAATCTTCACCAGAAATCGGAATGAACTTTTGCTTCCTGCGCTGGGTTTGGAAGACAGAATGAGGAATACTTTCTTTCAGATGTGGTTGTGCCTAGGCAGCATGGTTCTGGCTTTTCCCTCATCTTCTAATGCATTTGAGATGAACAGAATGGATACAATCACCTTGGGTGCTGGCTGTTTTTGGTGTGTCGAAGCCGTTTTTTCTTCTCTGCAAGGCGTTGAAGAGGCGACATCAGGATACATGGGAGGACACATCAAACGACCTGCTTACCGCGAAGTTTGCACGGGTCGAACCGGCCATGCCGAAGTCGTTCGAGTCGTCTACGACCCTGAAATCCTTCCCCTGTCTACACTTCTTGACGTTTTCTTTGCCAGCCACGACCCCACCACCCTGAACAGGCAAGGTGCCGATGTCGGAACGCAATACAGAAGCGCCATTTTCACGCACAATGATGCGCAAACGGATGTGGCCCGTGCAGCCATGGATCGCGCTGCGAACACATGGTCTCAGCCCGTCGTAACAGAATTGTTGCCTGCATCCGACTACTATCCCGCCGAAGATTACCACCAGCAGTACTATGAGCTGAACGGAGAGGCGCCCTATTGTCGTGCGGTCATCGCGCCGAAAATGAAAAAGGTTCGTGAAACCTTTGCCCCTCTGCTCAAGCCATGAAAATCACTCATCCCCCCCTTCGGCGTCCCGGATGGCCTGGTCGAGGTAGGCATCAATTTGGTCCTTCTCATCCGCTGAAAGCTTGCTGGAGATGCGGTTTTGCTTCTTGAGCATACGATACATCGCAGCTTTCTTGATTTCGTAGGCCACAAAGACGGTGTATGTCCCTGCCTCATCGACATATTTCTCCCTCCCCAACATGCGCAAATCCGCAAGTGTTGTATTCGTTACCTCTCGAACGAGCGACTCAAATCGATCCATCACATCGGTGGCTGAAGCCACACCGACGTCTTGAACGTAATTGTCCGAAACCACTTGAATCGTGGTATTGACCTGTTGTGCAAGACGTTGCCTTGCCTCAAGTTCAGCCTTGCTCGTGGCAATGTTGTCCATTTTGCTGGCTCCTTTGCCGACGGCCCTGAAGAATCTGCCGTTCGATTCGTATTGAGATCCTGAAAAGGGTTCCTTGACCTGGGTGCCGAAATTTGAAGCACCGCATGCTGCAAAAGCAAAGCATGCGAAAATGGAAAGAATGCGAAGGGTCATGTTCTGAGATTTTGTGAGCAAGTTGCACAAGTTGTGCCAAAATCCAGCATATATTTGTACCTACATTTATTCAACGTACAACTATCCATCATGAGCATCATCGATTTGATCCGTTCCCGCAAGAGCCCCTATTGTTTTGACGGCACACCTGTTCAGCTTGACGAAATCAAGACCGCCTTCGAGGCCGCGCAATGGGCTGCCAGTGCTTACAACGCACAACCTTGGCGTTTTGTCTATGCCGCTGCTCAAACTGAAGACTTCGAGACACTGAAGTCATTTGCCATCCCATTCAACCAGAACTGGCTGCAGTTTGCAGGAGGCATCGGCGCAATCATGGCCCGCACCACATCCGAACACAACGGAGAACCCGATCCAAGTGCTGTCTATTGCACGGGGCTGGCCATGGGCCAATTCTCAGTCGAACTCACCGCATTGGGGTTGGACATGCATCAATTGTCCGCATTCGACGCAGGCGCTTTGAAAACAAAACTCGCCCTGCCGGAATCTTTTGAACCCATTGCGATGATGGGCATCGGAAGGGGAGGGGCAGCAGAAAACACACCCACTGAGTTGAGGGAAATGGAAGAGGGACGCGCAAATCGGGAACGAAAGCCGTTGACCGATTTGGTCAAAGCAGTCGGAGAAGTCTTCTCAGCATGAAAACCAAGCCCTACATCTTCGGAATTCTCTTCATTCTTGTTTCTTTCACCAGCATGAGCCAAACCCTATTTCACCCCGCTGCGTCGCGAGGACATGCCGACCATGGTTGGCTGAATACACACCACAGTTTCAGTTTTGCCAGTTGGCACAATCCCGAACGGATGCACTTCGGCGCGTTGCGTGTGCTCAACGACGACCAAGTTGCCGCCGGGCGTGGGTTCGGCCGGCACCCCCATGACAACATGGAAATCATCAGCATTCCACTGTCTGGCAGCCTGAGGCACGAAGACAGCATGGGAAATGTCGCTGTCATTGAACAAGGAGACGTGCAAATCATGTCTGCCGGCACGGGGGTGATTCATGCAGAGCACAACAACAGCGATGAAGAGGGGGTTGACTTTTTGCAGATTTGGATTTTCCCCAACGCGAGAGATCTCCAACCACGTTATGACCAGCAATCATTCTCCTTGGAAGATGAAAGGAACCAATGGAAGTGCGTTGTCTCTCCTTTGGGCATGGAGGACGACGGGGTCCAGATTCACCAGAACGCCTGGTTGCATCTCGGAACATGGTCTGAATCGAAAAATTTTCGTTACAGGAAAAAGCGATCGGAAAATGGGGTGTACGCTTTTGTTCTTGAGGGAAGCGTTCAATTGCAAGGAGAATCCCTCGGGCCGCGAGATGCCATGGGAATCATCGATTCGGATACATTGGATTTTGCCTCTTCTGCCGAGGCCCGCGTTCTCTTGCTTGAAGTGCCGATGCAGTGGTGATTTCGGCGTATTTTCACTGCTGTGAAAATCCTCGACAGATTTCGGCTTTGGCGCCTGCGAAGGTTGCCCAAGGTGCAGCGGCACATCGAGGGCACGCACCTTGGAGTGGCCAGAACGGCTGTCCTTCTCTACAAACATGGCGGCACTGAGAAATCAGAAACCATCTCGCACTGGGTCGAGCAATTGCAACAAGCAGGGGGAGCAAGCCTTCGCGTAATTCCCATGGCCTATTGGCATCGAACGAAGGAGGAAAGAAAAAAAGCACACCAATCTGGCGAGAAGTCCGACACGACGGCAAAGACACCTTTTGACTTGCGGCCTCAGCCGTGGTGGCATTTTGATGACTCAGCCATTTCCTCCTGGCGTCGGCCCAAATCTGTAGAGTTGCGTCGCTTCATCAACACCGACTACGACCTCTTGCTCTATTGCGAAACAGCGCCTTGTTGGGTACTGGAGGAAGTCCTCGCTCGATCCAAAGCTCGCATGAAAATTGGTCCGTCTGGACTGGAACGTTCGATGGATCTTGACATCATCCTTGCCACGACACCGCCCACTTCTTTTGACAGCCATCTGCAAGGGATGTTCGATTTTTTGACCCAAGCCCCATTGCAATCCTCTCATAGATGAATCCTCTTCTCGCTCCTCATTTCCGGATTCCCACCGGCCTCGGTGCACAAGTGCCCATCCCCCTGAATGAGCAAAACAACATCGATTTCCCAGCCCTTGAGCACATTCTCTTGCGCCTCGAGCCCGTTGATTTCGTTCGACTTGTCAATGCCGAGGTTGGGATCCGCGATGAATTCGCATACGCGGGATTGGTTTCCTTTGTTCGTGAGGTTTTGGCCAAATCCGTTCGGTTGCTCGAAAGTCTCCCCTCCACTGAGACCCGAGACGTCGTCCGGTACTGCCAGCACCGCCACAAAACCACATCGGAATTGACCCTGCCAGATGGATGGTTTGTGCGCCCCCCCTCATCTCGAGACATCACGGTTGCTGGCTTGATCGCCCATTTGCGCTCCGTCGCGGAATCCACAGAATTGCCCATCGTCGCTGTCTTGACAGGCCTCCAATTGGATCGGAAGAATCGCTGCCAGATCATCGAAGCGATGGGAGAACATCCCAATGTCGATGCCGTCTTGCTGACCGGCCCACAAGCCATGTCTTGGCCACGGCACAAACAGCTTCAATTGATGATTTCAGGCGACGCGGCCGTGTTGCCGATGTTCGCCATGGGCTGCGACTCTGCAGTCTCTCAACTGGCCGTGGCCTTCCCGAAGAAAATGAAAACCATTGCGGAAACCGCTCGATTTGGTGCGTGGACGGACAGCCGAATGGCCCTGGACCCATTGTTGGACTTGATGCAGCAATTGGACGAATTGCCGTCACCAGCCGGCATCAAAACCATTTTGTCGCATCTTTCGCTTTGCGAACCGCACATGAGGCTTCCTCATACACCATTGGCTTCAAGCGATCGAGATTCGCTCTATGCAGGTTTGGCCAAACTCGAATGGGATCAAACCGCCAAAGAACCCCGGTGAACCCGAGACTGGACGCGCTCCACAGCTTCCACGATTGCCTGAGCGTTCAGCCCATACTTGTCCAACAATTGCGCCGGAGTTCCGCTTTCGCCGAAGACATCATTCACCGCGACCATTTCCATGGGGGCTGGGCGATGCCGCGCCAGAGAGGAGGCCACGATTGAGCCCAAACCGCCAATGCGCTGGTGCTCTTCTGCGGTGACCACACATCCCGTTCGCTTGACAGATTCGATCAGCGCGGCTTCATCAAAAGGTTTGATGGTGTGGAAATTGAAAAGGTCCACACGAATGCCACGTGTAGCGAGGGCCTGCGCGGCCTGAACAGCTTCCCAAACCAAATGCCCCGTTGCCACAATGGTGACGTCATTTCCCTGAATCAAATTCTGGGCCTTGCCGATCTCAAAGGGCGCTGATTCAGACAAAAACACCGGCACTTTGGGACGTCCAAACCGCAAATAAACTGGGCCATGATGATCGGCAATGGCGCGCGTGGCCTGTTCAGTTTGGTTGTAATCTGCCGTGCAAATCACCGTCATGTTGGGCAGCATGGCCATCATGCCAATGTCTTCCAAAATCTGGTGGGTTGCGCCATCCTCTCCGAGTGTCAAACCCGCATGGGAAGCGCAAATCTTGACATTCTTTTCCGAATAGGCGATGGATTGGCGGATTTGGTCATAAACCCTGCCTGTCGAAAAATTCGCAAACGTGCCAGTGAAGGGGATTTTTCCGCCAATGGTCATGCCTGCGGCCAACCCCATCATGTTTGCTTCAGCGATGCCTACTTGGAAAAATCGTTCCGGATGCGCGTCGCGAAAAGCATCCATCTTCAAAGAGCCTGTCAAGTCGGCGCAGAGCGCCACGACATTCGAATGGGTCTTGCCCAACGCCGAAAGCCCCGCACCAAATCCGCTGCGCGTGTCTTTTTTTGCTGTGGGCTCAAGGGTCGGAATGAATCTGGAATCAACCATGGATGTTGAGGGTTTGCGATGTGCCGGGTTCAACAGTGAACGCTCGGACAATGGAAAAATCTGTACTGCTGGCCGTTCGGGCTCGGTAGACGAGACGATACGATCCGGGTTGCAAGTGGTATTGGCCGCTGGGGTTGCCCACGTCAAATTTGTGCACAACGTCGCCGGATGCCGTCAGAATAGCGCCATAACCCGCCTGAGCCACTTGCAGACTGACCATTCCCGGCATGGGAATCTTCACGGGCGCAACGACGCCATCCAGGACTTTGACAGCCTCCACCCGGGTCGGTGGGGACGTGTGAAAGACCAAATCGTACGCACCAGCCAAAACTTTGAGTCGCTCACCCCATTGAAGGGTGTGAAGGGGCTCACAATGGCCAGATTCATAAATCGTCACAGGAAGTGCCGGAGCGGGAAGTCGTCCAGGTTGAACAAAGCCGGGCTCAATCCACCCCTGCAACACCGGACTGAAGATCACTTTGTTGTGGCTTCGAGCATCCAACCTCACAGAGTCCTTGCGGAGGGCGGGGAGCGTGTGGACCACCACCTCATAAGTCGGCACAGGATCGATGTGCAAGGTGTCCGGGTTTCCCAAAGGATTCAAGGTGTGAACAAATTGCTCAGCAATCGCTCCACTTGTTCGGTCGATGAAGGACACCACCACATCCGAAACAGACGCCTCTCCATCGGCATTCACCAAGTCCACTTCGACTGTTGTGTCGTGCATGGCCTGCTCCAGGACAATGTCGAGAACCTCCGTGAAATCCTCCTTGTTCGTCGCGTCGAAATAGTTCCCCACGCAACGGAACGTTTCTTTGTACTGTTGATCGAGTCCGATGCCGATGATGAACGGCTTCACAACAACGTTGTTTGCTTGCAGCGCCCTGGACACAGCACATGGGTCCCCGTCGCATGCCTCGATGCCATCGGTGATGAGAATGATCACATTGCGACCGTCGGCGTCGGGAAAATCGCCAGCTGCCAATTCCAAACTGTGCGCGATGGGGGTGGTGCCCCGCGCCTGAACTTTGCCCAGTTCCCGCATAATGACCAAATTGTTCCCTGTGGCCATCGGCACCACAAGTTCTGTGTCGTCGCAATCCTGGCCATCTCGGTCCACGAAGGTTTGGTGTCCATACACCCGCAAACCCAACTGCAGGCCATCAATGCCATAAAGTTCCGATAGCGCTTCTGACAACAAGGCGGTAGCGGATTTGATTTTCCGTTCACCACCCCAAAAGGCGTTCATGCTGTTCGATGCATCGAACACAAACAGCAATCGGGTGTCATTCGACAGGTCCTCCGAAATCCCTGTTTGGGCCTGCGCGGGGCACATGCTCGACAGCGCGGACAGGACAATGAGCGTCAGGCAGGCACGCACAACAAATTGACTGTATGCGAAGAATGTCTTCAATAGTCCCCCAACGTTTCTTCCAATTGCTCGAGGGCTTGTGCGAGTTGGGCATCATCCGGTGCCACCCCGTGCCACTTGTGGGTTCCTTCCATAAAATCCACCCCTTTGCCCATCTCTGTTTTCATCAAAACCACGGTTGGGATTCGAGATCCTCGTTGTGATTTTGCCTCGTCTATGGCTGTTCGAAGTTCATCAAAGTCATGTCCATTGCAGGTGAGAACGCGCCACCCAAATGCCTTGAATTTCGCCGACAAGTCCCCAAGCCCCATCACTTCATTCAACGGACCGTCAATCTGCTGGCCATTCCAATCGACAAAACTGATGAGGTTGTCCAGCCCCCGGTGGGCTGCGTACATGGCTGCCTCCCAGATTTGGCCCTCTTGCAATTCGCCATCTCCATGAAGCGAATACACCATTTTGTCATCCCCATTCAGGCGTTTTGACTCTGCAGCACCTGCTGCCACGGAGAGTCCCTGTCCCAGGGAACCAGAAGCGATGCGAATTCCCGGCAAGCCTTCTTCTGTCGCCGGATGCCCCTGCAAACGCGTATTCAATTTGCGAAACGTAGCAAGTTCGGATACCTCAAAGAATCCCCTGCGGGCCAAAACACTGTACCACACTGGGCTGATGTGACCATTGGACAAGAAAAACACATCCTCCCCTCGACCATCCATATCGAAGGCAGCAGCGTCCAAGGACATCGTTTCGAAATACAACAAGGTCAAAAGGTCAGCGCACCCCAGTGAACCTCCGGGATGACCCGAAGAAGCACCATGAACCATGCGAACGATGTCGCGGCGCACTTGAGAGGCCACAGACGAGAGATCGTGAGAGACAGACATGGGGCAAAATTACCGCAAGCTCAGGCGAATTCGGTCGCAATTGTTCAAAAGGTGTTGACAAGCCATCGTGGCGTAACTTCGCGGCCTCAATCGAATCTCATGGCCCTCAAATGTGGAATCGTCGGCCTGCCAAACGTAGGCAAATCGACTTTGTTCAATTGCTTGTCCAATGCAAAAGCGCAAAGCGCAAACTTTCCGTTCTGCACCATCGAGCCCAACATCGGGGTCATCACGGTGCCAGATCCGCGATTGAACAAATTGGCGGAGTTGGTGAAACCACAGAATTTGGTCCCCACAACTGTTGAAATTGTGGACATCGCTGGTCTTGTGAAAGGCGCAAGCAAAGGGGAGGGGCTTGGGAACAAATTCCTGGGCAATATCCGCGAAACAGATGCCATCCTCCACGTTTTGCGTTGTTTTGATGACGACAACGTGGTTCATGTCGATGGTTCAGTCGACCCTATCCGAGACAAAGAGGTGATTGACTTCGAGTTGCAACTGAAAGACTTGGAAACAGTGGAGTCACGCGCTGTGAAAGTCAAGAAGGCCGCTGCAACTGGCGACAAGGACGCCGCACGGGCCTCCGCCTTTTATGCCAAGGTGAAAGAAACCCTCGAGCAAGGCAAAAGCGCAAGGTCCATCGAATTGGAAGAATCAGAGGTGCCCTTGATGCAGGAATTGCAGTTGTTGACCGCAAAACCCGTGCTTTATGTCTGCAATGTAGATGAAGGGGCTGTGAAAGCTGGAAACCATCACGTGGAAAAGGTGCGCGCAGCTGCCGAAGCTGAAGGAGCAGGGGTGATGATGATTGGCGCTGGCATTGAGGCGGACATTGCAGAGCTCGAGGATGCCGAGGAGCGCCAAATGTTTTTGGAGGACCTGGGCCTTGAAGAGCCCGGTGTGGCCAAGCTCATCCGGGCCGCTTACGAGTTGTTGGACTTGCAAACGTACTTTACCGCTGGGGTGAAGGAGGTGAGGGCTTGGACGGTCAAACGTGGTTCGACCGCCCCTGAAGCAGCTGGTGTCATTCACACGGACTTCCAAAAAGGTTTCATCCGCGCCGAAGTGATGAAGTATGATGATTTTGTTGGGCTTGGGTCCGAAGCAGCGGTCAAAGAAGCCGGAAAACTGGGGGTCCAAGGCAAGGAGTACATTGTCGAAGACGGAGATATCATGCACTTCAGATTCAACGTTTGACCATGCGGTTGGTGGGCTTGTGTCTATGCGTTGTTTTGATGTCTGGGTGTAATGCACCCACTGATGAGGCGCCAAGGGATTTGCCCAAAGAACTTCCCCAGCAAATTGCGGATCGAATGGCTGCCCAAGAAGCTTCTTGGAGCGCCGGCGACATTTCCCAATTCATGGCCCTGGCATACATGCCATCAGATTCTCTGCTTTTCGTTGGGTCTCGAGGACTCACTCAAGGATATGAAGTCGTGTTGGAGAACTACAAAACGAGCTACCCCTCGGGGGCGGAAATGGGCCAATTGAGTTTTGAGAACTTGCTTTGGCAACCCCTCGCCCCAGAAGTGGGGTTGCTCATCGGCAAATGGCACTTGGCCCGAGCTGACGAGCCACTCAACAGCGAGGCATCGCTCCAAGATCTTTCGGGGCATTACAGCTTGGTGTGGAAGTGGTTCGGCGAAGAACGCGGCTGGCTCATTGTCGCCGATCACAGCAGCTGAACATTCTCATTGCATGGCCAATCTCCTCGCAGTCCTCACCGCACTCCTCTCATGGCGAGCATTTGATGAATCGAATGGGTGGAAGGATGCGCTTGTTTTTCGCCCCTGGCGAGTTGTTCAATACAAGGAATATTGGCGGTTTTTGTCCCATGGCTTTGTTCATGCAGATTGGACCCACCTGCTTGTCAACATGTTTGTCTTGTTGCAATTCTCACCAGCAGTGGAGTCTGAATGGGGATTCTCGCATTTCTCGGCCATCTATCTCGGTGGCATGTTGTTCGCAGCCTTGCCGGCATGGTTGAAACAAAAGAACAACCCCACCTACGGCTCATTGGGCGCAAGCGGGGCAGTGGCTGCTGTTCTATTGGCGTTTGTTTTCCTCAAACCGATGGCCCAACTGTATTTGTTTTTCTTGATTCCTTTGCCGGCATGGGCCGCGGGCATTTTGTTTTTTGTCTACGAATCTCGAATGCAACGCAGGGGAGGAACAGGCATTGCTCACGACGCCCACCTGTTCGGCGGATTGTGGGGCTTGGGTTATGCCGTTTCCACTCGCCCTGAACTGATTCAAGGCTGGTGGCGATTGATCACTGGACAGTAACGATCGGACGTCCTTCCTGGTCTACAATGCGAAACACCTCTTCGTTGGGTTTTTTCATGTAGTACGTCTCCCGCGCATAGCGTTCCAAGGCATGTTCGGAGTTTGACCAATCTTCCAGCTGCTTTTCAAGCGAAGCAATGTTCTTCTGCAACTGATCGGCGTGAGCCTCCATTCCGTTGAGCTCCCATTGAGACATCACAATGAACGGCAAGGAGATGTCAGAGATGAACGTCACCCAAAGCAGCCCCAACAATCCGGTCAAAGCGTAGCGATTCATGACGAACTGCCGCCACTGTCGCAACCGATTCAATGTCATTCTTCGTCAGCAGAAGTCGCAGATTCCTCAGATGCCTCACCCGCTGGCGCGTCAGCCTGCGGACTTTCTGGAACATCCAAGGCCTCTTCAGCACCCTCCGGCAATTTCAAAAAACCTTCCTTGACGAGTTCAATGGTCAAAGTCTCTTGCTCTTCCAAATGCTTGGCCACCAACAAATCTCCTTCAGAGATCTTGCCATTGATGATTTCTTCGGCAAACGGATCCTCCAGATACTTTTGGATGGCCCGCTTCAAAGGACGTGCGCCAAATTTCTCGTCATATCCCTTCTCCACCAAGAAATCCTTGGCCTCAGCCGTGACTTCAATTCCATAACCCAAATCTTCGATGCGTTGGATCAATGCAGCCAATTCCAAATCGATGATCTTGTGAATGTGCTCTCGCTTCAGACTCGAGAACAAAATCACGTCATCGATTCGGTTCAGAAATTCAGGACTGAACGCACGCTTGAGTGCCGTCTGAATGACATTGTTTTTGTCGGCCTCCATGTTTGCTTCTCGGGTTGCTGTCCCGAAGCCCACACCCGTTCCAAACTCCGCCAATTGCCGAGCACCGATGTTTGAGGTCATGATGATGACTGTGTTCCGGAAATCGATTTTCCGGCCCAAGCTGTCTGTCAACACCCCGTCATCCAAAGCCTGCAAAAGCAGATTGAACACATCTGGGTGTGCCTTTTCGATTTCATCCAGCAAGACAATCGAATATGGACGGCGGCGCACCTTTTCTGTCAATTGACCACCCTCTTCGTAGCCCACATAGCCAGGAGGCGCACCGATCAATCGGGTGACCGCAAATTTTTCCATGTATTCCGACATGTCGATGCGAATCAACGCTTCCTCAGTGTCAAACATGAATTTTGCCAAGACCTTGGCCAGTTGGGTTTTCCCCACGCCAGTCGGTCCCAAGAAGATGAACGAACCAATGGGCTTGTTCGGGTCCTTCAGGCCCGCACGATTTCGCTTGATGGACCGAGCGACGCGCACGATGGCATCGGTTTGTCCAATGACCTTTCCTTGCAGACTCTCGTCCATTCGCGCCAACTTCCCGGATTCTTTTTCAGCAATCCGTTGAACGGGAATTCCCGTCATCATCGCCACGACATCACCGACATGCTCTTCTGTGACGGTGACCCGATGGGTTTTCGTCTCTTCCTCCCATTTGGCCTTGGCTTGCTCCAACTGCTCAAGCAAGGTGCGCTCCTGATCTCGCAGTCGAGCGGCTTCTTCGTACCGCTGGCTCCTGACCACACGGACTTTCTCCTCCTTGATGTCCTCGATTTTGGCCTCGATTTCAACAATTTCTTTCGGAACATGAATGTTGTTCAGATGCACCCGACTGCCCACTTCGTCCAATGCATCAATGGCCTTGTCTGGCAGGTGGCGATCTGTGATGTAACGACTTGTCAATTTCACACATGCCTCAATGGCCTCATCGGTGTAGGTCACACTGTGGTGTTCCTCGTACTTGTCCTTGATGTTGTTGAGGATTTGAAGTGTCTCCTCTTGCGTTGTTGGTTCCACCAAGACCTTTTGAAACCTTCGCTCCAAGGCCCCATCTTTCTCAATGTTTTGGCGATATTCATCCAAAGTCGTTGCACCGACACATTGAATTTCCCCTCGCGCCAGCGCCGGCTTGAACATGTTGGACGCATCCAGGGAGCCACTTGCGCCTCCTGCGCCGACAATCGTATGAATTTCATCGATGAACAAAATGACGTCTGGCGACTTTTCCAATTCGTTCATCACTGCCTTCATCCGCTCTTCGAATTGCCCGCGATACTTGGTTCCGGCCACAAGAGAAGCGATGTCAAGCGTGACAATCCGTTTGTTGAACAACACCCTGCTGACTTTCTTCTCGACGATGCGCAAGGCCAAACCTTCAGCAATGGCGCTCTTCCCAACACCGGGTTCTCCAATCAGGATGGGGTTGTTCTTCTTTCTGCGACTCAAAATTTGAGAAACGCGCTCAATTTCCTTTTGTCTTCCCACGATGGCGTCCAACCGGCCGTCCTCCGCAAGTTTTGTCAAATCACGTCCAAAATTATCGAGCACGGGTGTCTTGCTCTTGGGGTCCGCTTTTCGACCACCAGGACCATTGCCTCCTGTCCCTGACGTCATTTCCTCGCCTTCGTCGCCCCCCATTCCAGGCGCCTCAGCCCGTGGGCTTTGAACATCCGAACGCCCCTCGGACATGATGTTCTCGAATTCTTCTTTTGCCACTTCGTAATCGATGTTGAATGCGTTCAATGACTTTGTTGCAATGTTGTCCTCATCCTTCAGAATGCTGAGCAAAAGGTGTTCCGTACCGATCACATTGGACTTGAAGATTTTGGCCTCCAAATAAGTGATCTTCAAAACCTTTTCAGCTTGTTTCACCAGCGGGACATTTCCTGTCCCCACGCTCTTGCCAGTTGCCGGACGAATGCTGCCTTCAAGAATTTTCCGGAGTTTTTGCAAATCCACATTCAGCCCCTCAAGAATCCGAACCGCTGTGCCTTCACCTTCCCGGATGATTCCGAGCAGCAAATGTTCGACGCCGATGTAGTTGTGCCCCAAGCGCAGGGCTTCCTCTCGGCTGAAGGTGATCACATCTTTGACTCGGGGTGAGAACTTGGCATCCATGGATTGTTTCGATTTCGTCGGTGAGTTGTAAACAACAAGTCTAAGCTACGGCTTGTTTCGGGCAACTTTCTTGCCAAACCCCTGTGTTATTCACATCGATTTGGCACATTTTGTGGAGAATTGAGCCAACACGGGCGCTCAGCGAACAAGGGGCGGCCGTATTTTCGTGGGACGCCCAATTGGTGGCGCTTTCAGACACTGACAACATGACAGAAGGAGAGAAAATCATCCAGATCAACATCGCGGATGAGATGAAGTCGGCATACATCGATTATTCGATGTCCGTGATTGTGTCGCGTGCATTGCCGGACGTAAGAGACGGATTGAAGCCTGTTCATCGCAGGGTTTTGTACGGGATGTTGGACCTCGGGGTTTTGTCGAATCGTGCTTACAAAAAGTCAGCAAGAATTGTCGGGGAGGTTTTGGGGAAATACCACCCGCACGGGGATACCTCTGTGTATGACACAATGGTGAGAATGGCGCAACATTGGTCCTTGCGCTACCCGATGGTAGACGGTCAAGGAAACTTCGGCAGTGTAGACGGGGACAACCCCGCAGCCATGCGATACACCGAGGCCCGATTGCGCAAGATTGCCGAAGAAATGCTCTCGGATCTTGAAAAAGAAACCGTGGATTTCAGGCCCAATTTCGACGAGAGCCTCAAGGAGCCGACTGTTCTGCCAGCAAAATTGCCCAACCTTCTGGTCAATGGCGCTGCAGGAATTGCAGTCGGGATGGCGACAAACATGCCCCCGCACAACTTGAGTGAAGTGGTCGACGGAACCATCGCATACATCGAAGACCCGGAAATCACAGTCGACGGCCTGATGGAGCATGTCAAGGCCCCTGATTTCCCGACCGGAGGCGTTATTCACGGTGTGGAAGGTGTTCACGAGGCATTTCACACAGGCCGCGGCAGGATTGTGGTTCGTGGACGCGCGCGCATTGAAGAGACAAAGACGGGGCGCGAGGTGATCATTGTTGAGGAAATCCCTTATCAGGTCAACAAGGCCGACATGGTCAAAAAGACCGCGGAATTGGTCAATGAAAAACGAATTGAGGGCATTTCCGAAATCCGCGACGAATCCGATCGGAACGGAATGCGCATCGTTTACGAAATCAAGCGAGACGCCATGGCAACGGTGGTGCTGAACAAATTGTACAAGTACACCGCATTGCAGAACTCATTCTCAGTCAACAACATCGCTTTGGTTGATGGCCGGCCTGAGATGCTCAATCTGAAAGGGTTGATTCGCTACTTCGTGGAACACCGCCACGAAGTGGTGACACGAAGGACCCAATACGAATTGCGCAAAGCCGAGGAGCGCGCACATATTTTGCAGGGACTGATCATTGCACTCGACAACCTCGATGAAGTGATTTCCTTGATTCGTTCGAGTGCGACACCCGAGGAGGCTCGGGGCGGATTGATGCAGCGCTTCGAGTTGTCAGAAATTCAGGCTCGGGCGATATTGGACATGCGCCTCCAGAAACTGACGGGCTTGGAACGCGACAAGCTGCGCGCGGAATACGATGAGTTGATGACCATCATTGCAGACTTGAAGGACATTCTGGCGAATCGCCAACGCCGCATGGACATCATCAAGGCAGAACTTTTGGACATGAAGGAACGCTTCGGAGACGAACGCCGAAGCGAAATCGAATTCAGCAGTGCAGATGTCCGCATGGAGGACCTCATAGCAGACGAACAAGTGGTCATCTCCATTTCTCATGCCGGCTACATCAAAAGAACCCGGTTGTCTGATTATCGTTCACAAGGAAGGGGAGGGGTCGGTTCAAAAGGTGCAGCCACCCGAGATGAGGATTTCGTAGAACACATCTTCCCGGCCACAAACCACAATTGGCTCCTGATTTTCACCGCCTTCGGCAGGTGTTTCTGGATGCGCATCTATGAAGTCCCAGAGGGGTCCAAGTCCTCCAAAGGACGGGCCATTCAAAATTTGATTCAAATCGAGCCAGGAGACAAGGTGCTCACTTACATCCCAGTGATTGACCTGAAAGATGAGGATTATACACGGGAGAACTTCGTCGTGCTTGCAACCAAACAAGGCACGATCAAAAAAACCACGTTGCAGGCCTACGCGCGACCACGCGCCAACGGCATCAATGCCATCACCATTCGAGAAGGGGACGAGCTTTTGACTGCACGCCTGACCAACGGTGACAACGAAATCATTCTCGGGCTGCGCTCCGGCAAGGCCATTCGATTCCATGAAAGCACTGCCAGAGCGGTGGGCCGAACCGCCATGGGTGTCAAAGGGGTCACGCTTGGCCATCCCAAAGATGAAGTGATTGGCATGGTGTGCGTCCGAGGTACGTCATCCGATATCCTCGTGGTCTCCGAACAAGGCTATGGAAAACGATCTCCTGTCGATGATTATCGCATCACCAATCGCGGAGGAAAAGGCGTCAAAACACTGAATATCACAGAAAAGACTGGTGACCTGATCAGCATCTTGAACGTCACAGACGAAGAAGATTTGATGATCATCAACAAGTCAGGGATCACGATTCGAATCGGTGTGGAGGACTTGCGGGTGATGGGACGGGCGACTCAGGGTGTGCGCCTGATTCAGCTTCGCAACAACGACGAAATTGCCTCTGTAACGCGAGTCCCAAAAAGCGAAGAGGAGTTGGTCGCTGAAGAAGGGGAAGAGAATGTGACGAATGACTCAGCCTCTCCTGAGGCCCCCTCACCAGAGTCGGGATCCTAAGCCTCAAAAGGGGGAGAGGTGCCCACAAAAACCACGAAGGCACCCTGGAGTGCCTTCGTTTTTTTGTCCCAAAACGCCGACAGATTGTCCCCACTCAGGAAGTTTGCGGGGACTTTTGGCATCCCAATTGCACGAAGTACATTTGCCACGCGAAAAGCAACAGATGATGAAACAAGTCCTTACCCTGGTGATGGCCTTTCTGGCCCTCCATGTTTATGCGCAACCCGAGGTGGTGTCTGCGTTCAACGCAAACAAAAGTGGCGATTTCGAGGCCGCCGTTGGCTACATCGAAGAGGCCCTGAACAACGAAAAAGCCATCGTCAAAGACAAAACATGGCGGTACCGAGGCCTGATCTATCTCAACGTTGCGAAGGATTCGGTGCTGAGTGCCGCATATCCCAACGCACTGTGGTTGGCGAAAGAAAGCTTCGAAAAGGCCAAGGAATTGGATGTCAAGAACCGCTACCAGAATGAAATTCAAGGCGGATTTGGTGAAATTCAAGGCCTCTCTGGCAACCAGGGAATCACCGCTTACAATGCTGGAGACTTTGCAACTGCAGGAAAGATGTTTGACCTCGGCACAGACATTGCGGCAGCCTTTGACGTGGTCGACACCATGGGCATCTTCAACGCAGCGCTGTGCTATGAAAAGTCCAACCAAGTCGATTTGGCCATCGAGCGATACAAGCGTTGTGGAGACCTCAACTATCAGGTACCGAATGTCTACCTCTTCATCTCGACTTTGCTGCGCAACAATGGCCGTACAGAAGAGGCCCTCAGCGCGCTTCAGGCTGCACGGGAATTGTTCCCACGCGAGCAAGGATTGATCATTGAAGAATTGAACATCTACTTGGAAGCAGAAGATTTTGAAAGGGCTGAAAACAACCTCAAACTCGCAGCTGAAGGGGATCCCACGAACGAGATTTTGTGGTTCAGCCTGGGGTCTGTTTATGACAATTTGGGCAAATCTGACCAAGCAGCAGTCGCGTACCAAAAGGCCCTTGACATCCAGCCGGCATACTTCGATGCCAACTACAACCTCGGAGCGATGTATTTCAACGAAGCGGTTCAGCAGATCAACACTGCCAACGAAATGTGGAAGCCTCGCATGAGCAGCGAAGAGACAGCAAAGCAAAAAGGATTGGAAGCAGAAGCCAAGGAGAAATTCAATTTGGCCAAACCGTTTCTGGAAGCGGCACACGCCACGACACCAGATGATGTTTCAACAATTCGGTCCTTGCGTGACATCTACACACGCACAGGGGAGGATGAAAAGATGCTCGACATGGCCAACAAACTCAAGGCACTCGGGGCGCAGTAAACTTATTGTGCGGAATTGAAAAAATGGGGACAGCTCTGGAAATGAGGTT
>CBFIFE010000035.1:0-29107 GCA_965661765.1 uncultured Flavobacteriales bacterium | reverse complement strand
CCAGGGGACGAGGGTGACCAAGGAACCAGGGAACCAGGGGACGAGGGAGCGAAGGAAACAAAGGTCGAAGTGAAGAAGCCAGCTGCGAAGAAGAAACCGGCGGCGAAGAAGAAGCCGGCGGCAGCAGCTGCAGCGACGGAAGGCGCGGAGGCGGAAGGCGAGGCAGCGGCAACGCCGAAAACGACCGCGAAAAAGAAAACCACCCCGGCAGCGGCGAAGAAAAAGCCCGCGGCAGACAAGAAGTGAGGCAGGGGCGGATTTGGCATGCAGGCTGCTGCAGCAAAACCTTGAATTGAGAGAAAACTGAAGTTGAAATGAGCAACATCACTGTAATCGGCGCGGGCACCATGGGCAATGGCATCGCCCACGTCTTTGCGCAATCCGGCCATGAAGTTGTCCTGGTCGACATTTCGGCAGAGGCCTTGGAGCGGGCGCTGGCCACAATCGGCCGGAACCTCGACCGGATGGTGAAGAAAGAAAAAATCAGCGCGGCGGACAAAGACGCCACCCTTGGGCGCTTGACCACGGAAACGGATTTGGCGGTTGGGGTGCGTGCTGCAGATTTGGTGGTGGAGGCGGCCACGGAGCGTGTCGCGTTGAAGTTGGACCTGTTTCGGGCCATGGACGCCGGCGCTCCGGCGGATTGCATCCTTGCGACGAATACCTCCAGCATCAGCATCACGCAAATGGCGGCGGTGACCGGCCGGCCGGACAAGGTCATCGGGATGCACTTCATGAATCCGGTGCCGGTCATGAAACTCGTGGAGGTGATTCGCGGCTACGCGACGTCCGATGCGACTTGTGCTGCCGTCATGGCCATGAGCGCGGCCTTGGGAAAGGTGCCCGTTGAGGTCAATGATTACCCGGGCTTTGTGGCGAATCGCATTTTGATGCCGATGATCAACGAGGCCATCATTTCCCTGCATGAAGGCGTGGCTGGGGTGACGGAAATTGACACAGTGATGAAATTGGGCATGGCGCATCCGATGGGGCCCCTGCAACTGGCGGACTTCATCGGTTTGGATGTTTGTCTGAGCATTTTGCGTGTGCTGAAGGAAGGCTTGGGCCTGGACAAGTACACGCCTTGTCCTTTGCTGGTGAACATGGTGATGGCCGGCAAACTGGGGGCCAAATCCGGGGAGGGCTTTTACATCCACACCCCAGGCAGCAAGGAATTGACGGTGGCACCGGGATTTCGTTGATTCATGCAGAGCGCCGGGCGCAAATGGCGGGAGCGGTGGCATGAGGTGATTTTTGAGGCGGAAACCCCCGCCGGCAAGCGATTCGATGTCGCGCTGCTTTTTGCCATTGTGCTGAGTGTCGTGGCGGTGTTGCTGGAGAGTGTGCCGTCCCTGGCGAAGGGGCATGTTGCCCTGTTTGCGTACCTCGAATGGGGGTTCACCGGGGTGTTCGCTCTGGAGTATTTGGCCCGGCTGGCCGTCGTCAAGCGGCCCTTGCGGTACGCCCTGAGTTTGTACGGCATCGTGGATCTGCTGTCGGTTCTGCCTTCCTTTTTGGGCCTGATTTTGCCCGGATCGTCGAGCCTACGGGTCATTCGGATTTTGCGGTTGTTGCGGGTGTTCCGCGTGCTGAAGCTCGTCGGATTCCTCAAGGAAGCCCAAGTCCTTTTGACCGCTCTGCGCGCCAGCCGCCGGAAAATCTTGGTGTTCCTTTTCGCCGTCCTGACGCTGGTGACGATTCTGGGCACGATGATGTACATCATTGAAGACGAAAACGCGGGCTTCAAGTCCATTCCGATGAGCATTTATTGGGCCATTGTGACCGTGACCACCGTGGGGTATGGGGACATTGCGCCGACGACTGTTTTGGGCCAAATCCTCGCCTCCCTCATCATGATCATCGGCTACGCCATCATCGCCGTGCCGACGGGGATTGTGGGCGCGGAAATGGCGCGGAGCCTGCGGAATTCGGATGCATCGGGGGTCAGCACCGAGGCGTGCCCTGCGTGCGGGCGGGACGGACACGAGGTCGACGCCGCGCATTGCAAGCACTGTGGGGCCGGGCTGCATCCACCGGGCGCGGATCGCGGCTGATTCCCGCCCCAAGTTTTCCACAATGGGCAGAAGATGGGTGGGAAGTGTTAAGTTTGGTCAGAATCACAAGAACCTTCCTGACATGACCCAGCCGACGCGCTTGTTCGACTTTCCGCGTTATGCCCTCGCGAAGCACCCCAAGTCCACGTTCATGACCATGCCCAATCAGGGCAGCCCGCTGACGTACTCCACCGAATCCTTTGTGACCGCTACAGAGCGGCTTTCGCGGGGGCTGGTGGCCAAAGGGATGGCCGCCGGGGACAAAGTCGCGTTGATTGCACACAACAACCGCTGCGAATGGAACGTCATGGACCATGCCATCATGCAGGCCGGCGGCATCGATGTGCCGATTTACCCGACCATGACGCCGGATGACTACGTGTACATCTTGAACCACAGCGAATCGAAGCTTTGCTTTGTGAGCAATGCGGAATTGTACGCGAAGGTGAACAGCATCCGCGAGCAAGTGCCCACCCTCGAGGGCATCTACACATTCGAGCGGGTGGAGGGTGCGCCACATTGGACGGAGGTCGCCGAGGCGGGTTCGGAGGATTTGGCCGGGGAGGTCGAGGCGCGAGCAGCAGCGGTGAAGGCCTCAGATTTGGCCACAATCATCTACACTTCTGGAACCACAGGCCAGCCCAAAGGCGTCATGCTCAGCCACAACAACATCGTTCAAAATGTGCTTCACAGCATCCCGCGCTTGCCCAAAGTGGAAGCGGGTGTCGATTACCGCGTGCTGAGTTTTCTGCCGGTTTGCCACATCTTTGAACGCATGCTCCATTACCTCTACATGTATGTCGGGGCGGAGATTCATTTTGCGGAGAGCTTGGAGACGATCAAGGAAGATTTGGCGGCCTCGCAACCCACGGTGTTCACCGCTGTGCCGCGATTGCTTGAGAAATTTTATGACGGCATCGTCGCAAAGGGCACCGCCGCAGGTGGCGTGAAAGCGGCGATTTTCAATTGGGCTTTGGGCCTGGCGCTGCGGTGGGAGCCGGATGGGGAAAATGGGGGGTGGTACGAGTGGCAACTGGGCTTGGCCAGGAAGCTGGTGTTCAGCAAGGTCAAGACGGCACTGGGGCTGGACAACATCAAGGCCGTGGCCAGCGGATCGGCCGCACTGGCGCCGCGCTTGGCCCGGTTTTTCAACGCCGCTGACATTCCCGTCTTTGAGGGCTATGGGCTGACGGAGACTTCCCCGGTGGTGTCTGTGAACACATTGAACAGCCCGGGGATGCTTCGTGTGGGGTGTGTGGGCAAGCTCATCGAAGGCGTGGAGGTCAAGTTCATGGACGATGGTGAGATTGCGGTGAAGGGTCACAACGTCATGATGGGGTACTACAAGGAACCCGAAAAAACAGCAGAGGTGCTGAAGGATGGGTGGTTCCACACGGGCGACATCGGGGTGCTCGAATCGGGCTTCCTGAAAATCACGGACCGGAAGAAGGAAATGTTCAAGACCAGTGGAGGCAAGTATGTCGCACCGCAATTGCTCGAAAACGCCTTGAAGGCTTCGCTCTTCATCGAGCAAGTGATGGTGGTCGGTGATGGGGAAAAGCACCCCTCGGCACTGGTGGTGCCTGCGCCAGATGCCATTGAGGAATGGTGCAAGCGGCACAACCACACGTTCCCAGGGATGGCCGGCATTGCCGGAGACGAGCGAATTCGAACACGGATTGAACAAGATGTCGAGCGGCTGATGGAGCCTTTTGCCAAATGGGAGCGCGTCAAGGTCATCCGAATCCTGCCGGAGCCCTTCAGCATCGAGGCGGGTGAACTGACCCCGACACTGAAACTCAAGCGGAAGCCCATCAAGGCGCGCTATGCAGACGTGATCGACGGGATTTATCGCTGACCCCCCGAGAACTGCTGCGAGAACTACTGAACACCCTACCTTAGGCCACGTGTATGCGCAACTGATTTCTTGGGACTACGATTTGTTTCGCTGGTTGAACTCCCCTTGGCCCGGTGGAGATCAGGCCATGTGGGCGGTCAGTGGTCTTTGGTTGTGGATTCCTCTGTACGCGTTCCTGCTGTGGCGGTTGTGGATTCGGGCGCGTCGTCGCCCCACCCGCATGGCAGCAGTGGTGTTGGGGCTTGTGGTGTGCGTGGCCGGGACAGATTTGGTCTCTGCGCGCATCATGAAGCCTGGTTTTCAGCGCTTGCGTCCCTCCCACCGGGCAGAGCTTCGCGATGACATTCACCTGGTGACGCCGCCGGGTGAGGCCGCTCCCTACAAGGGAGGCCGATTCGGCTTTGTGAGCTCCCATGCAGCGAATCACACCGGCATTGCCGTTTTTGTCGGGTTGTTGTTGGGAGGGGGCGTTTGGCTGTGGGGGTTGTTGGTTTGGGCGCTGCTCATCGGCTACAGCCGGATTTACCTCGGGGTCCACTTCCCTGCCGATGTGGCGGTGGGCACGCTGGTGGGGGCGATTTGGGGCTTGGCATTGTACGCGGCTTCCCGACCGCTGGCGCGGCGGGCGCGCGCCCACGAATACTGGCACGGGAGATGAATCCGCTTTCCCTTTTGTTGGTTTTTGTGGGGGGTGGGTTGGGCAGCGTCGCTCGGTACATGGTCGGTTTTGGGATCGCTCGCTGGAGTGGTGGTTTGCCCGCTGGCACCCTTCTGGCGAACTTGATGGCCACGCTCGTCCTTGCTTTGTTGTGGCGATGGGCCCCAGGGGATGAACACACCCGATTGATTTGGATGACTGGATTTTGCGGCGGCTTTTCCACGTTCTCCACCTTCAGCTTGGACACAGTACAATTGTACACTGCCCATGGCTGGCCATTTGCTCTGGCCAACGTCTTGGTGAATGTCGCCTGCTGTGTGGGAATTGCTGCTTGGATTGTGCTCCAACGCACCCTGTGAGGCCGCGGGATTGGCTACCTTCGCCGCTGGAATCACACCTTTTGCATTCATGACGACTCCCCATTCTTTGTTGCACTTCACTGCCGCATTTTCCTTGCTGCTGAGCGCAATGCCCTTTCTTGCTTCCAGCCAAACCGACCTGGGCGCTCGCCCCCCCTTGGTCGTGGGCATCACTGTGGATCAAATGCGGGCCGATTACCTGACGCGGTTTTGGAACGATTTCGGCGATGGTGGGTTCAAGCGGATGGTGGGTGACGGCTTTGTGTGTGCGGATCACCATTTTGGCTATGCCCCCACATACACGGGGCCAGGACATGCCTCCATCTACACCGGCACCACCCCACAATTTCATGGCATCATCGGCAACAACTGGTACGAGCGGAGCAGCGGCACGAGTGTCTACTGCGCTGGCGACAGCAACGCAATGGGCGTAGGCCCAGTGGACCCCACGCATTACGCTGGCCAGATGTCCCCCCACCGGATGCGCACCAGCACGCTGGGCGACGAAATGAAGTTCGCTCTGGGCATGGCACCGAAGGTGATCGGCATCAGCCTGAAGGACCGCGGGGCCATTCTGCCAGCAGGCCACGCCGCTGATGCGGCCTACTGGTACCACGGCAAGGATGCCGGAGGATTCATCTCGAGCACCTACTACATGGACGAACTGCCGAAATGGGTTCAGCGGTGGAACAAATCGACACCGGCACCAGCGTATTTGGCGGAGGGGTGGTCGTTGCTCCGCGAAGAGGTGACCTACAACGAATCGTGGGCGGACAACAACCCTTACGAATCGCCATTTCGAGGGAGCCTACGCCCCGCCTTCCCCTATGACTTGCAAGCCTTGAGCGAACAAAACGGCGGGTACGACATCCTCAAATCCACGCCTTGGGGCAACACGCTTGTGGTGGATTTTGCCTTGGCTGCCATTGAGGCCGAGGGCTTGGGCGCCGACGAAGCCACCGATTTGCTGGCCATCAGCTTTTCAGCGACGGATTACGTGGGGCACCAGTTCGGTGTGCATGCGATGGAAACACAGGACACCTACTTGCGATTGGATCTCGAACTCAAGCGGCTCTTTGATGCCTTGGACGCGCAGGTGGGTGAAGGAAACTGGTTGGCCTTCTTGACCGCAGATCATGGGGCAGCCAGCGTGCCATCGCTCGCGCGTTCTGAAGGGGTCCCGGCAGGTTATTGGAAGCCCGCAGCGCTGGAGACAGAATTGGAAGCGGCCTTGGCGTTGGATACTGCCGGCGCAAGTGAAGATTGGGTGTTGTCGATTTCCAATGACCAAATCTTTCTCAACCGCCCCCTCATCGCGGCCAAGCACCTGTCGTTGGAGGCTGTCCAAAACCAAGTGGCCGCGCTCGCCGCCGCACACCCCGACGTCGATCGAGCGGTCACTTCCACGGAGCTCCAGCGCCATGGTGGGTACGACAACGACGTGCTGGCCAGGCTGGCGTGGGGGCACCACGCCAATGCATCGGGTGATGTGATGTTGCTCCCAGCGCCCGGCTGGCTGGACTACGGCCCCAGCGGGACCTCCCACGGCTCCCCGTACGCCTATGACACCCACGTCCCGTGCTTGTTTTACGGCTGGGGCATTTCCCCTGGCATCACCCATGAGCGAACCCACATTCGAGACATTGCCCCCACCATCGCCGCGTTGATTCACAGCCCCTTGCCCAACGGCTGCACGGGTCGTCCCATCGAAGATTTGTTCGACTGATGCGCGAGGTTTCTGTGATCATTCGCCGCGCCACCGAGGGCCAAGAACGGCTGCATTTCGAAGCCTCATTTCCGCGAACGGCACATCCGTGGGAGGCCCAACTGCCCGTCTGGCGACCGGGTCGGTATGAAGTGGGGAACTTCGCGAAAGGCATTTACAAGATGGAGGGCCAACTTCCCGACGGCAGGTGGCAACACCTCAAAAAGGTGAACCTGCACCGCTGGGCGGTGCCGGCGGGTGTGAACACGCTGCGATGGACTGTCGACGCCCGCACCCTCAACGCTGGCTCCACATGCGTGGAACCGGAGCACGATTTGCTGTACGTCAACCCTGTGAATTGCTTTGTCTACGATGACCGCCGGGTGGACCTCCCGTACCGAATCGCCCTGCCGGATGTGCCGAAGGAGTGGCCGATTGCGACGAATTTGGCCTGGTCAGACAACGCCCTTCATGCTGAAGACATGCAGCAGCTGATGGACAGCCCGTTCTTGACAGCGCCTGAATTGGGTCACATGGAATACGAAGTGGATGGCGTGGCTTTTCACCTCTGGGCCTATGGCCAAACCCTTCCCGACTCCGACCCTTTTCTCCTGCAACACATCCAATTCACGCAGGCGCAGCTGACGTACTTCGGTTCCTTTCCCGTGAGTGAGTACCATTTTCTGTACCTGTTCCCGGAGCGGGAGGTGCGGCATGGGGTCGAACACGAGGCGTCCACTGTGATTGTTCTCGGTCCATCGGAACGCGCGGCCACATCGGCCGGCTTCGATGAAATCATCGGCATCGCCTCGCACGAGCTGTACCACACATGGAATGTCAAACAGATTCGGCCGGCCGAGTGGATGCCCTATGATTTCTCTCGGGCATGTCCGAGCGAACTGGGCTATGTCGCCGAGGGGGTCACAACGTACATGGGGGATCTCTTTTTGTTCGAAGGGGGATGCGTGGGCCTTGAGGGCTGGTGCCGGCTGATGGAGCGCCTCCTCGACCGACACATCAACAACCCGGGTCGCTTCAATCTCTCGGTGGCCGCGTCGAGCTATGACACCTGGCTCGACGGCTATGAAATCGGTGCCCCCGGCCGCAAGGGATCCATTTACATTGAAGGGGCCGTGTTGGCCTTTCTGTGCGATGTCCGAATCATGGATTTGACGAACGGCGATGCCTCATTGAGCACGGCGATGCGGACCATGTGGGAGCGGTTTGGCCGGTCGCGAGTCGGTTACAACGCCGAGGACTACTGGGGTGTTTTGAATGAAACAGCGGGCCAGCCCGGCGCCCTCGACGACCTGCGCCGGCAATTCTGCGACGGCATGGAGGACACCTGGCCCGCACTCGTGGAAGCCATGGCCACCCAAGGCCTTGCCCTGGACCGGTCTCCCGACCCCCAAAACCCGAACATCCAACGCACACGAATCACCCAAGCGGGGTGAAGGCTTGTATCCATTGGAAAGGGCGTCCCGCAATTGCGAGACGCCCTTTTTTCATACTACTCAATCTCTATGTTGATCAACATATTGGCCCAATCCAGCGCAAAGCCCATTCATTCGCAAACCTGTCCAAAAGAACTCAGCATCAACAACAAGTCACTTGCACCGGTTTGGCCATCGCTGTTGATGTCTGTGACACAATCCGATGTAAAGTTGCAGGAACCATCATTGTTGACGGCGGCGGCATCATAATTGTTCGCATCGAGATACGTGCATCCGCCCGGCAAATTTTCTGAAGCCACAAGGATCTGACCAGCCGTCGCACTCTGTCCACATGCGTCGACGGCGTAGTACAGGCGCGTCACTTGGAAAGTACCATCTGCCGCCATACTCGGAACATCATTGAAAGAAAGGGCAACCTCTGAGGCGTCAAGGATTTGGTCTACAAAATCCAAACCTGACCATTCCAACACCGGAGCATCCACCACTACAATGCTATCGAGCACCAACTCCGGCGGCGTCTCATCCCCCACGCAACCGGAAGGTTCGAGCACATCGCAGAGGCCATCATTGTCCACATCCAGCAAAATGACTCCCCCATTTCCGTCACAAGCCTCACAGGCCTCCACAGCGAAGACACATGCTGCTTCATCGGTAGCATCCGAATTGTAGTTGCAAGCGGATTCGTTTTGACATCCTTCCACCTCATCGGCATCGCAAACTCCGTCGGCATCTGCATCAAGCAACACAACTTCACCGGCTTCACAAGTTTCGCATGGCTCATCAGCGAAGACGCAACTGCTGTCGGAGACATTTGCAGAAGAATTGTAATTGCAGGCAGAGGAATCCATGCAACCCGGTGTTTCGCTCGAGTCACAAATCCCATTGTTGTTTGCATCCCCGTCAATCAAACCTCCGTTTCCATCGCATGTGTCGCAACCGGTGGGGAATACGCAGGCACCTGCCTCGGTCGCGTCAGCATCATAGTTGCAAGCCTCTTGCACTTGACAACCGGTGACCTCCAAGCCATCACACACACCATCACCGTCGGCGTCCGCGACATCAATGCCTCCTTCCTCGTTGCACGTTTCACATGCGGCCTCATCGGCGATGACACAAGAACCATCATCCACGGTTGCATCAGCTGCATAATTGCACGCCGCATTGTCCATGCAACCCGTCACATCGTCAATGTCGCAGATGTCGTTGTCATTGGCGTCTCCGTCAACCACAAAACCATCACCCGAAATGCCTCCTGAGCAGAAATCACAGCCCGTTGCATAAGCGCAATTCTCGGCGTTTTCTGTGGCATATTGGTTGTAGTTGCAAGCCTCAACATCCAAACAACCCGGAATTTCGTCGCCATCGCAAACCCCATCGTTGTCCACGTCGTTGTCCACCACTGTTCCCGTTCCATCTGTCTCACCCGAACAAGTGTCGCAACCCGTGGCGAAAATGCAACTGCCATTGTCCTCCGAAGCCCCGGCGTCGTAGTTGCAAGCTCCAACATAAGTACAGCCTGAAGTCTCGGAAGTGTTGCAGATGCCATCGCCGTCCACGTCACCATCCACAACAAAGCCTGTTCCGTCCGTCAAGCCTGAACAAACATCACAAGGGTCTGTGGCATACACACACGCTTGTCCTTCGGCAGGTGGGTCTGTTGCAGCCACGTTGTAATTGCAAGCGCTTGCATCCTGGCAACCTGGAATTTCCTCTGGCGCGCAGATGTTGTCATCGTCCGGGTCGCCATCGACCACGAATCCGGTGCCATCTTGCTCGCCACTGCAGGTATCGCAGGGTTCGGTGAGGAAAACACATTCTTCTCCGACTGCAGGTGGATCAGTGGCATTTGTATTGAAGTTGCACGCAGTCTCATCTTGACAGCCTGTGACCTCGTCTGGGTCACATACACCATCGTCATCGCTATCGTTGTCAACGACAGATCCTGTTCCGTTCGTTTCCCCGCTACAAAAGTCACAGTCGTTTTCTACGTAAATGCAAAGGCTGTTGTCAATGATGTTTGTAGCGGCGTTGAAGTTGCAAGCCTCCGCATCAAAGCAGGCAATCACTGTCGGCTCGTCGAAATCACAAGTACTGTTGTTGTTGATGTCAATGCAATTGCCATCGCAATCGAAACCTGCATCGGCGAATTCGCAAACCGCATTGTTGATGATATTGCTCGCGGGGCTGTAGTTGCAAGCCGAGGGGATGTTGCAACCCGCGCATGTCAAGTATTCACAGCCCGCATCATCCGTCGCAGATTCATCGTAATTGCAGGCCTCCACATCCATACAACCTTCAATTTCGTCTCCATCACAGACCCCATCGTTGTCCACATCTGCCAAACAGACTCCGGCGCAGTCCACATTCGAAATCCCGTAGATGTTTATCGGGTAGGTGCATGAACCATCGGCTTCGGTCGCCGCATCGTTGAAATTGCAGGCCGTCGCATCCGTACAACCCAAGACTTCGAATGGATCACACACGCCATCGCTGTCTGAGTCGACCAGGCAATCATCGTTGCAATCGTAACCCGCCGATGCGTATTCACACAACAACACATCATTCAAGGTTGCGGTTCCATCATAGTTGCAGGCCTCGTCTTCCATACAGCCCACGCAAGACAAGAATTCACAAGAAGCATCATCTTCTGTGGCTGTCGGATCGTAGTTGCAAGCTGTGTTGAAGGTACAACCTGAAACTTCCAGCTCATCGCACACCCCGTCACCGTCGCTATCATTGACACAGTCGCCATTGCAATCGTAATGTGTCTCCGGGTAGATACACTCCGCGGCATCAGTTGCCGCCGAGTTGTAATTGCATGCCCCTGCATTTTGACAGCCGACAATTTCGAAAGGATCACAGATTTGGTCATCATCCACATCTGCCAGGCAATCTCCACTGCAATCGTATCCTTCATCGGGGTAAGTGCACGTCAAAACATCATTTAAGGTGACTGCCTCATCATAATTGCAGGCTTCCGCTTCCCCGCAACCCACACAGCTCTCGAAGTCACAGGAGCCATCATTCAATGTTGCCCCAGCGTCATAGTTGCAGGCAGACGGAATGATGCAGCCGTATACGTAAACCAAACAGCTCCCGTCGTCCACCGTCGCCGATGGATTGTAGTTGACAGCTGCGTTGTTTGTGCAACCGTAGCAACTGAAATCGCAGCCACCGTTGTAGATGTTGGACGCGTCATAATCACAGCCCGCTGGATTCGTACAACCGATGCAAGAGTTGTACTCACAGCTGCCATCGTCGCTCACCGCTGTCTCCTCATAGTTGCATGCGTATACATCGGTGCACCCCTCGCCAAGCAAAATCAATTCTGCTGCAACAGGTTCATCACCACAATCATCGAAAGTGCAATCCACAACGCTCATGATTGTGGCGGTTGCATCGTAATTGCAAGCAGAGGGAATCATGCACCCAATGATCAATGCATCACACCCATCATCAACATTCGCATTGGGGTTGTAATTCGCCGCGGAAGCGTCCGTGCATCCGGCGACTTCTTCTTCGTCACAAATCCCATTCTCATTTGTATCGTTCTGGCAGTTGCCCTCGCAGTCCAAAAGATCGCTGACGGGGAACGTGCAAAGCTGATTGACCGAAACGCTTGCTGTGCTGTCAAAGTTGCAAGCTTCTTCAATCGTGCAGCCCTGACAGCCCAGGAACTCACAGGTACCATTTTCTTGGGTTGCAGAGGCGTCGTAATTGCAGGCGTTGGGAAATGTACAACCTGGGATTTCCAGTGCATTGCAAATGCCATCACCGTCCGAATCCAAGAGGCAAGCTCCGTTGCAATCGTAGTATTCTCCGGGATAACTGCAGCTGTCGTCCGAATCCGTAGCATCTGCATTGTAATTGCATGCCGCCACGTCGTCGCAACCTGGGACTTCAAGCTCATCGCACACCCCGTCACCATCGCTGTCATTCAAACAAAACTCATCGCAATCCAAGTAATCCTCTGCGGGATACACGCACTGATCGGGCGCACTGATTGTCGCGGCAGCATCGTAATTGCAAGCACTAACCACCGTACATCCAGCACACGAGGCAAACTCGCAACTGCCGTTTTCGTCGGTGGCATTCGGATCGTAGTTGCAGGCCCCGTCGTCAGTACAGCCGAGCACCTCAAACTCGTTGCAAACAGCATCGAGGTCATCATCATTCAAACAATTGCCATTGCAATCGTATTGCGCCTCTGGATAGGTGCACAAACTGTCATCGGCATCCGTAAATGAATCGACAACGTAATTGCACGCCGTCGCATCAGAGCAACCTAGAACCTCATCTTCATCACAAACACCATCTTCATCAATGTCATTGATGCAAACTCCTTCACAATCCAGCTGATCAGAATCTGGGTAAGCACAAAGGCTGTTGTCAGAAAGGGTCGCCTCGCCGTCATAATTGCATGCAGCTTCATCCGTACATCCACTGCAACTGTCAAAATCGCAGTCGCTATCTAAAGGAAACAAGAGGGTAGCATTCGGATCATAGTTGCATGCCCCATCAAGGGCGCAGCCGCCGATGGTGGCACATGTTACGTCCTCGGCTGGCTGGAAGCCCGGCGTCTCCAAATCGCTATCAGAGCCATCGATCAAAACAGAAACCACTTCTACATCATTTCCAATGGTAGACTGGAAACCAGCCACATTGCCAGCTCCATGCCAATTGCAGCCAATCGACAAATCACCTGCTCCCGCATTAACTACTGCCAAACCTGTGAGTTGTGAGAAATGGTTTTCTGCCAGTGTCAAATTTGAAGGCAAGGGTGAGGTTTCATCGGCTCCAAAAGACACCGCATTCGCATGGCCCTGCATGTAATTCTGGAAAATCGTCAAGCCATCCAGTGAAGCAGGGCTGGCGTCGACATCTTCACCCGGCGCCAGGCTGACTTCTACGGCAACTGAACCATTCAGAAAAGCATTGCGGACGATATTGATGTTCTCGGAATCTCCGTGCAACAGTGCCAATCGCAGACCGACAGCATTTCCTTCAAACTGGTTGTTGCTCAGTGTCGCATTCGTCAACCGATTGAATTCAAACCCAAATTCGCTGGAATTTTTCACCGTACAATTGGAAACATTGATGCCAGAGAAAGCCACTGGCGCATTTGCATCTGTTGGAATCGACCAAGCCACCGCATTGCCATCAAATTCGGTGTTGGTGATCGTGACATCGGAAATGGCTGCGTCAGAAATCGTCGAGATACCGATAGCATTTTGACCTAGCTCGGAGTTCGTGATCACCATGTCCGAACCACTTCTCAATTGAAGTCCGTATCCCGAATGTCCATTTGAGCCGACTTGATCAATGGTGGTGTGGGCGCCTATTGACACGCCGTTGATCGCGTTTTGAATTTCGATCAGCCGCAGCACAGTCCGTTCAGTCTCACTATTTCCAGCTGCCAAATGAAATACAGGCTCTTCCCCCACCGGTGCATCCATCAAGGTACCATTGGCAGCGCCCTCAAGAATCAGTGGCTTATCAGTTACCACAGACTCCGAGAACTGACCTGCGGCGATCACGATTTTGTCTCCTGCAGAAGCACGATTGGCGGCTGTTTGAATGCTCAGGCTTGGATCACTCACACGCCATTGACCATTCGAGATTTGACGAATGACCGATCCCAAATTGCCATCGGCTCCGGCTGCGTTGAGGGCCAGAGCCTGGGATGTCGCGTCACTCAAAGCATCAGCGTAGAACGTGTACTCCGGTCCATCGTTGTATGCACCACGAAAGTCGTCATTGTACACCTCATAGTCCCAACCTGTGACCGAGACATTGGTGTTGTACAAATCGCCATTTGATGGATTCAGGTCATCTTGAGAGAAAACCGCGCCGTCGATGTCCAAGCCGCTGCCCAAAATGGTGATGCTGTCCGAGCCGCGCCCACCTTCAGGTACGAAACGCGACGCGTATACTGCGATGCTTCCCCAAGCATTGTTCGTTCCGGAGAAACTGTTCACAATGACATTTGTACAGCCTGAAAATGACATCCCGTTTCCGCGCGTCGTGCCACTGGCACTGAGGCCGGTCAAGGTGACATCCGTAAGCCCGTGAAAATCGAAGGGCGTCCTTTCTGCCGCCCCGTCAATGGCGATATTCTCCAAGACAAGCCCTATATTGATTGACGGAACACTATTCGAACCTGCTTTGATCGTGAACCCAATGCCATTGTTTGCAGTCGGATCAGGGTCAGCAATGGGCTTGATTGTCAAGTTCCGCAGCGTGATGTCATCCGCATCCGTCACGATAACACGAGACGAAAGCGGTGTGAGATCAGACGCATCTAGGATGACTCCCGCTGCACTTTGCCCCTCGATTGTTATTGGCTTGTTGACCTGTATCGTCGAGGCAATGGTGTGAATGCCGTCGAGGAGATCGATTTGGTCACCTTCTTGGGCCAACTCAATCGCTGTCTGCAGGTCCATCCCAGGGGCAACCACCCAGTTTCCAGTGGCCAAACTCACCGCCGCAATGTTGCTAAAAACAGGAATCGCCGAATACCCCAATGCGATAGAAGACAAATTCGACGATGGCATCAAAGTGTAAGACGTCAAACCAGGCGTTACAGGCGACCCAGAAGGATTTCCTGGCACATCAACTTGCAAAATGTGGTTCCAAGCGGCGGGAACGAAAACATTTGCATCCGCATTGTATAGAGCATCTGATTCATCTGTCGTGGAGGCGACGACATTGAAGCCAACAGGATCATCCTCTTCTATTGTGAAAGAAATTCCATTTTGCAGATTCAATGGCTCTTGAAAGACCAAGTCATCATTGGGTTGTTCTGTGTAACTACCAATGTAAATGCCAATGTCTCCACCGGCGTTGTTGCTCGCTGTGACGTCACCAATCGTCACATTCTGGGAGGCGCCAAATCCAATCCCCACGAGTCCGTTGTTTGTCACGGTAATATCCGAGACCATGTTGCGGCCTTCGGCATCATTCGTGCCGGTAAACGAAATCCCGTTCTGAAGACAATTCTTGACAGTCAGCCCGCTTAGGGTGCTGTTGGATGTCCCCGGCTGAACATGGATTCCGAAAACGGGTCCTTCCGCCCCACCGTCTACTGTAAAGTCCTGTATCGTCGCTCCGCTTGCGGTCACCATGACGCCATAGGCCCCTGATGACATCCCATCACAAGACAGAATTGTCGTGGACTCATCCCCACCGACCAAACTGACCGCCTTGTTGACGTTCACGGATTCGTCAATGTCGTGAATGCCCGGCAAAACCATGATCACATCGCCAACATCCGAAACGTCGATGGCTGTTTGGATGCTCATGCCCGCGACGACTTCAAGCGTTTGGTCATTCATGTTCTCCAGCCACAAATCAGATACGCCTCCGTTATCCACGATGGAGAGCGCCACCGAACGCATCGCATCGGCCTCACCAACAAGGTGAAACACCAGGCCATCGAAATCACGCGTGCCATGTACAATGTGTCCGAATTCTGCGGGAACCGTTACGTCTGCTCCTGCACCGGGATTGTTGGAAATGCTTCCTGTCCATGTGCTGCTGTCCGTCAGGGTTCCGTCTTGCACAGAAATTCCGCCTTGTCCTTCAGAGAGATTCAATTCGCCAGAAAAGACAATGTCTGTCGGAGCGTCAATCGAAGGAAAGGCATATGGCGCATTCGCTGGAAAAATCCCCACATCGCCCCACGTATTGCCTGAAGTGGTGATCCCCTCCACAGAAATGCCCGCTGAAGAGGAAATCGAAAACCCAAATCCATTTGCAGCGCCTGTGCTTGTAACATTTTTCACAATGGCGTCTTGGACGCCGTTGAAGTCCAGCCCTGTTCTGTGATTGTCCTGTATGGTCACGTTCTCAATCACGAAACCTGTGTTGATGAAATGGTCTTCTGGGGATCCCGTGACGCTATTCCCAGTGCCAATTTTCACAGCGAATTGTTGGTTTGAGGCAGCATCGCCTTGAACCGTGAAGTTCTTCAACTTGACATCGTTTGCTGTCACATGAATGCCCCATGCATTGAACCCTCCAATGTTGAGGATTGTGCCGGACTCAGACTGTCCAAGCAAAGTCAACGACTTGTTCAACAATACCGTGCCGGCAGGATCATGTTGCCCGTCCGACAATTGCAAAGTATCCCCTTGCTCCGCCGCTGCTATTGCCAAATTGAGATCGAAGAAAACTGCATCCGTGGTCAGATTTGTAACCTCGCCTGACGATAGTCCGGTGGCGACGAGCGCAAACAGGCCGAAAAAAGCGCTGAACGCCTTTTGCTTGAAAGCGCGCAAACTGGGTGTAACTTGAATCATTAGAAGTGGCTTTGAAATGCCAAATTAAACAATTCATCGTTAATTAAACGAAATTCATATCAAACACACCTGTTCAAATGGGTTCAAATGAATTCAAACCCCCATCTACAACAACCTCAATCCCACGCACCTGAGAGGGCATAAGCGACCAAGTTTGCGCCCATCTGCAAGGCCTGACGACGCACAGCCTCCGGATCTCGGTGCACTTGCGCATCCTCCCAACCGTCGCTGAGGTCGCATTCATGGTCGTAAAAACACACCAACCGCCCCGCCACCACCATGCCATATCCACGGGCCGGTTGGTTGTCGTGTTCATGCACCTTAGGCAGGCCATTGTCGAAATCAAAAACAGCGTGATACACCGGATGGTCAAACGGCACTTCCACCCATTCCGCATCTGGAAAAACCTTCTTCATCTCCCTCCGGATGTAGGGGTTCATGCCATAGTTGTCTGAAATGTGCAGAAAGCCCCCGGAAAGCATCCAATTGCGCAGGTTGCGTGCCTCGCTGTCACTGAACACCACATTGCCGTGACCTGTCATGTGCACAAAAGGAAAGTCCAGCAATTCTGGATCCCCAGCGCCGACAAAATCCACCGTTGGTGACACATTCACCCCCATGGCATCCTCACAAAACGATATCAGATTGGGCAGCGCGGTGGGGTTGGCATAATAGTCCCCACCTCCACGATATTTCAAGACGGCAAAGGCAAAATCAGGGACCTGCGCAACCGCCCCTGCCGGGACCATCCAACACGCAAAACCCAGCCAGAACCCGCCCAAACATGAAGAAAAACGCAACATTCCGCTAAGGTAGTTCGTACGAGCAGACACCCCCAATATTCGTGTGGGGAATTCAATTATATTTGCGCCCCTGAAAATACCTTGCGTTATGCAAAATAAGAATGCAGTCCTGCTTTTCACCATCCTGTTGTCTCTGGCGACGCTCTACACACTGAGCTTCAACTGGGTGGCGAATGGTTTCGAAGCTGAGGCAGACAACTATGGTGAGTATGTCGCGGACTCCTTGCTGAGTGCCGGCGATATCACAGAAGAACAGCTCGAGGAGACCATTGCACAAGCCAGTCGCGAGTTTCTGCGCGACAGCGCGAATGCGGAAATTTACCCTGTCCTTGGCCACACGTACCGCGAGGTCATCGAACAGGAGCTGAATTTGGGCTTGGACTTGCAAGGCGGCATGTCTGTGACGTTGGAAGTGAGCATTCCGGATTTGATCATTGCATTGAGCGATTATTCGTCGAATCCAGATTTCCGCCAGGCTTTGGCAAATGCCAAATCCGCCCAGACGTCTTCCACCGGCGAATCCTTTGTGGAATTGTTCGCGCAATCATGGACGGCCCTCAACAGCGACGTCGACCTCTGGCGCATTTTCCACAACATGGAGAACAAGGAGCTCTTCCCTGCCCAGGCGACAGATGAAGAGATTTTTGCCATCCTCCGCACCGAATCGGAAACCGCCATTTCGAATACGGAGAACATCATCCGCAAGCGGATCGACCAGTTGGGCGTCGCACAGCCCAACGTTCAAAAAGTCAGCGGCGGGCGCATTTTGGTGGAGCTCCCCGGCATTGACGACAGAGAGCGCGCACGAAAGCAACTGAAATCCACGGCGAACTTGGAGTTTTGGGAAACCTACTTCAACGACGAAATCTTCCAGCGAATCACCGCTGCGAACAACGCACTTGGCCGGGCCTTGTCTCCAGAACTCTACGGAGAGGGTGCTGCACCAGATTCAACGCTCTCCGTGGAGCAACAACGGGCGAAGAACCCCTTGTTCACCTATTTCCAGCCAGAACTTCAGCGCCGGTCAGCCGTCGTGGGTTACGCTGCGGTGAGCGACACGAACCGCGTCAACGATTTGCTCCGTCGGCCGGAAGCGCGACGTTCCTTGCAAGGGGATTTGCGGTTGATGTGGGAGGCCAAACCCATGGAGCAATTTGCCGCCCTGTACGCCATCAAAGACGATAGCGGAAAAGGCAAGGCCAAACTCTCGGGCAAGTCCATCATTGACGCTCGGGTTTCTTATGATGAAATCGGTGATGTCGTCGTTTCGATGACGATGGATTCCGAAGGCGCCGGCATTTGGGGTCGCATGACGGAAGCCTGCGCTGCCGACAATCAGCGCGCAGTGGCTGTTGTCCTCGATGGTCTGGTCTTCAGCGCACCCAGCGTGCAGACAGCCATCAAGAACGGTCGCTCACAGATTTCGTTTGGCTCACAGCAGACCACAGAACAGAAATTGGTCGAAGCCGAAGATTTGGCGGGTCTTTTGAAGGCGGGTTCTTTGCCCGCTCCAGCGCGAATCGTGGACGAAGTCAGCGTGGGACCTCAGCTCGGAGAAGAGAACATCAACGCAGGTTTGAGCTCGTTTGTGATCGCCCTTGCCGTGATCTTGTTGTACATGATTTTCTACTACAAGGGTGCAGGTTTGGTGTCCAACATGGCGTTGATCGCGAACCTGTTTTTCTTGATTGGAGCGCTCGCCTCTTTGGGTGCTGCCTTGACTTTGCCAGGCATTGCGGGCATCGTCTTGACGATCGGCATGGCCGTGGACGCAAACGTTCTGATTTACGAGCGCATCCGCGAGGAAATGCGCAATGGGAAAGGAATTTCTGGCGCAGTCAAGGAGGGTTACAACAAAGCCTACAGCGCCATCATTGATGCAAACATCACGACGCTCTTGACCGCATTCGTGCTCTACAGCTTCGGTTCTGGTGCCATCAGAGGCTTCGCCACCACCCTGATCATCGGCATTTTCACGTCGCTCTTCAGCGCGATTGTCCTGACCCGTTTGGTCTTCTTCACCCGTTTGGAGAACAAGAAGTCATTGAGTTTTGCATCGGAGACAACGAAGAATTGGTTCACCAACATCCATGCAGACTTTGTCGGCAAGCGCAAGCGATTCTATGTCCTCAGTGGCGTTGTGATCTTGGCGGGCATTGGTTCTTTGATGACAAAAGGCTTGAACTACGGGGTGGAATTCTCTGGTGGCAGCACCTTCGATGTCAACTTCGAGTCAGCCATTGACGCCCAAGCGGTTCGCGATGCGTTGGCCGTGGCCTTCACTGAGGACGGTACGCCGGGCAATCCAGTTGTCCAAACCCGTGACAACGACAACAGCCTGCGGATCATGACGAATTACATGATCACCAGCGATGCTGAAAACCAGGACGAGGCCATTCAAGCGGCATTGGCTGATGGCTTGGGCAAAGTGGGCGTGAAGTATGACATCCTGCAGTACAACAAGGTAGACCCCACCATTTCCGATGATTTCCGGGCAGGTGCCCAGAATGCCACCATCTTCTCTCTGATCATCATCTTCTTGTACATCTTTTTCCGATTCCGGAAGTGGCAATATGGACTCGGAGCATTGATCGCCATGGTGCATGACGTTCTGATTGTTTTGAGCTTCTTCAGCATTTTCTGGGGCGTTCTTCCATTCACCATGGAAATCGACCAAGCTTTCATTGCGGCGATTTTGACGGTGATCGGTTATTCGATCAATGATACCGTGGTGGTGTTTGACCGGATCCGTGAGTATGTGAAGTTGTTTGGCAACAAGAATTCAGACGAACAAGTCATGAATGATGCATTGAACAGCACATTGAGCCGGACCATCAACACCTCCTTGTCGACCTTCGTCGTGTTGTTGACCATCTTCATTTTCGGTGGGGACAACATCAAAGGATTCATCTTCGCGTTGATGATCGGTGTGGTTGTGGGTACGTACAGCTCCATCTTCATTGCGACGCCGAGTGTTTTGGATTTCTCGAAGCGCCTCAAGGCCTGATTGGTCATTTTTTTCGCGTCTTCGTGCAAAAGGCCTCGTCGCAAGACGGGGCCTTTTTGATTTACCTTCCGCGGGCAAACCAATCCGACATGCCATGATCGTTCCACCTCAGCTTTCAGCGTGTCTCCTCGTTGTCTCCATGTTTGCATGGCCCCAACTCGGCAACGCGAAAGCCGACGAGCCCACAAAAAGCAACTTCCTCGCTGAACTGGACAGTCTTCAGTCGATTTGCTGGTCTTTGATCTTTTCGTCTCCCGACACAGCTGAAAAGAAGATCCTTCACATTTTGGACATCGCCCAGGGGGTGCCGGACAGTGTCCGCGGCGTATCGTACAATCATTTGGCCATTTTGCGGTCCATCCAAGCCGACTTGCATGGATCCATCGAAGCCTTCGAAAAGGCCGCGGACGCATTCACAGCCACCCCCAAACGACGCGCCATTGTCCTGCGAAACCTCGCACTGGCTTTGAGCGATGACAGTCAGTTCGATCGTGCCATTGGGGCTTTGGCAACGGCTGACTCGATATGCCTTTCCCGCTCGGACCCGCATGGCGTTGTCATGGGCCATTGTGCCCGTGGAAACGTTTACAGCATGTGGGGGCGTTTGGATGAATCCACGCAATCCTTGATGAGATGCTTGGATGGACTCGACCCCGCTGACCCCACGCAAGCAAAATCGCTGATCATTGAACAACACAATTTGGCCAACGTCTACGCAAGTTCTGGCAACTACCGCTATGCAGATCTTCTTTACGACCAATGCGTGGACGAAATCAAAGCCATGGGCCGAACGTACCAATGGCTTCAGGTCGTCAGCAACCAAATCAACGCCAAGATCCAGCTCGGTGACCATGAACAAGCCCAAGCGATATTGGATGTCCACATGCCAGAAATCGAGGCTTTCGGTGCGGGAGACCTCTTGGCGAGGGGGCATGCGTTGAGCAGTTCTTTGGCACGAAAGGCAGGCAACGCAACAGCAGCCGTCGAGCATGGCGAGCGGGCAATGGCCATCAAGGACCAAGCCCCGATTCAACAGGAGTACATTGTTCTGGAATACGCCAAGGCCCTCCATGCCGTCGGGCGTTATGCCGAGGGAATTGCAGCGATTGACCAGAGGCTTGCCGACATTTCACCCCGCTTGATGACCACGGCAAACGTGGTGAAGTTGAAGAGGGAGCGGCTGAAGGCCGTTCAGGCCATGGCACCGGCTGACATGCAACTCCAGGATGCAGTGGAAATCATCGAGCAAATGGATTCGATCCACCAGTCCCAGACGTCTGAACGACTGGCTGTGATGACCGCCCGCTATCAACTCGAAGATCAGCAGACGAAAAACAAGGAACTGGAAAAACGCAACGCTGTTTTGACGGATTTGGCAGACCAAATCCAATCCCGCAATCTCACCCTCGGCTTTTCCTTCGCCCTTTTGTTGGTCATTGGCGGCCTTGCCTACCGATCAACGACGTTGAAGAATCGGGTGGTGGAAGCCGGTTACAGAGAAGAACTCGTCCGCCGACAAGGGCTCGAACAAGAACGTTTGCTGCAAGATCAAGTGGCAGAACAGCAAAAATTGGTTGCTGAAAACCAGCAAAAAGAGTTGCTTGCCACCACCATGGAACTGGCTTCTTTTCAGGCCAAACTCGAATCAGCCATCGAAAAGTCTGCCGCCATTGGAGCGTCAGCGGAATCGCTGCGTCCCTTCATTGCCGTCCAGAAAACAAACGATGCGATGCGCTCATTTCAGCTGCGCTTCGAAAACATTCACAAAGGGTTTGTGCCACGACTCCGCAAAATGTTTCCCGAATTGACGGACAATGACATTGAGTACTGTGAACTGCTCCAATTGGGCCTCAACACAAAGGAAATCGCTCATGTCCTCAACATCTCCGCGAACAGCGCAACCACCCGCAAGTACCGCGTCCGCAAACGGATGGGCCTCAACGATGGCGAACGCATCGAAGACCACTTCTAACCCTCTCCCCATTCAACGCTGGTTTTTCAATGCTTCGCGGGCGATTTTGAAGGGGCTGGCATCGCGCAAGTTGAACGCGATTGCGAAGGATTTCCATGGTTCGTAGCGTTCGGCATTTCTCCATGCTGTGGACCAAACCGGCAAGCCCACCTCCACCCGTCCATCGACCAAAGGCCACATGAATCCCGCTGCAAATTGCGCATCCCGGCCTGCAAAGGAGCTCCATTGACCGCCGTCCAAATGGCGAAGAACGCCGCCAGCATACACGTGCAAACCGAGCAGGGGCAATTCCCAATCCGCTCGCAATGCCGCCAAGGCAGCGGAGACAAAATAGCCCCCCGTGCCCAAATCCGTTCCATAAACGCCGCCCTGAATCACGCCCAAAGCGCCCGCAGCGTTCGGGGCACCTGTTTCATTTCGACGGCCGTACATGGCATCCAAGAGGAAATCCTCTTGGGGCCCCAGTCCCGTGCTGTTGAGCGGCAGGCGTTGCGTCAAGGGTCGGCCATCGGAGGTTTGGGCTGCCCCAGCAAACAGCCGGATGCCCCAAGTGTCGTCGTCCCGGTTGCGGGTCTGCCGGAAAGCATAGGTCAGGGTCGCCTGCTGCTGAAGCACGTCAAAAGTCGCCACCCAAGGGGCTTGCTGCTCCAAACCGAATGCAACCGACTGCGGTACGGCGGCTTTCTCCCCTGCCAACCGGCCCACAAAGTCGAATGATTGCTTCACGAGGCCTCGTTCATGTTCCACACCATATTGCAGGGTGAAGGCTTGCCGTTGTACCGTGGAAACCAACCAAAACGGCTGCCACGCATCGACATCCGCATCCACCACCTCCCGCCGAATGTCCAGAAGCGATGCCGACAGGCGAGAACGCCAAGGGGATGCTGGGCGGCTGTTGAAGACCCCTTCAAGCCGAATCTCATTTCGGGTGTTCTGCAATGCGTACCCCTCCCCTCCCTCTTCCCCAAAACGGCTCGTGCTGGCTTCCCAACGCCACACCGGCGACAACCGCAAGCTGTATCGGGCCAAACCCGTGAGTCGCCCAGATCGCGTCCCCCACATCGGCACCAACAGCCATTCGCTGCGGCGAAGGGGCAAAGTCGAATTGTGCAAGGCAACCCCCGCCATGAACCCGTCGCGCTCATTTGCGGCCAGGGCCGGTGTCCAAAACACCTGGGTGTGGTCGGCGATCTCCAAGCGCGTGCCCAACCGAAACCGAAGCGGTTCGATGTTCCGGAACAATCCGTGCATCTTGCGGGTGTCGTTTGTTCGGTTGACATCCAAGGTCACCCCTTCCGCATCGAGGCGCAGCACCTCCCAATCCACATCGGCCCGCGTCCCCAACAGCGGAATGTCCCGACGCGTCCGCATCCCTTTCTCCAGCGGAGCCTCCCAACGCAGCAACGTCCACACAGAGTCACCCGCTGCCATTGCCGAAATGCTCACCGGCGCCTCCAGCCCCCCTTTGTTCAACAATTTCACCCGAAGGGCCGGGCCCTCCGCCGTCGTCACCCGCCGTGCCCCGCGCAACGCCACATCCATGACGTCAACAGATGGCACCAAGTCCTCAAAAAACCAGTCGGCGGACTCCTCGGTGGCGGACGCCAAGACCGCCCGAAAATCCGCTGGCTGCGGGTGACGGAACTTCCAGCGATTGAAATAGGCCTGCATCGCTCCATCAAAGCGCCGCACCCCGAGGGAGGACTCGAGCCACCGCATCGCTGCCGCCGACTTTTTGTAGACAATTGTCCCGTAGTTCAGGTCGGCGAATTCGTTGGCGTGGCACTGCATGGGTTGGTCGACCCCCATTTGGGCTGAAAGCAAGTAAGCCAAACGATCCCGCATCCCGTACGGCAACCCCGCCAGGTCCAAACGCTCGGCCAACGGCGACGTCCCAAACCCCGTGAGCCCCAGCGAATCGCCATACTTGAGCTCAAAATAGCGGGTCTCATAGTAGGAATTGATGCCCTCATCCATCCATGCATTCTCGCGCTCGTTCGTGCCGAGGATCCCGTAAAACCAATTGTGGCCCACCTCATGAACAATGACGGTCTCCAGTCCCAAATCCGATCGGGTCCGACCGATGACGGTGACATTCGGATACTCCATGCCTCCGCCCGCACTGATCGTGCCATCGACAGCCGTCACGTGGTTGTACGGGTAGTCGCCGATCCACTGGCTGTAGGTCCGGGTGGCATCGCTGATGTACTCCGGCGCGCGCTTCCACCATTCGGTTTCGTCTGGGGTAAACATCGCCCAAACATCCACGACTCGACCGGATCGCTCCAACTTCACGGAATCCTTGAGCACCCACCAATTCTGATCGGCAAACCACGCGAAATCGTGCACATTGTCCTGCCGGTAACGCAAGGTCTTCATCCCTTCGGCCTCGCCGGGGAAGGGCCGGGCGGGGTCGGGGATGTCGATTTGGCCTCGGGTCCAAGCATCGATGGCCTCCAGCCGCTGCACCTCCCTGTCATTGTCCCCGAAACCCGGCATGAAATCGCCTGTGGCCCCCACCGTATACGCCGCCGAAAGCCGAATCGTCACGTCGAACGCCCCATATTCCGAGTAGAACTCCCCCTGGTTGAGGTACGGCATCTCATGCCAACCCGAAGCATCGTAAACCGCCGGCTTGGGGTACCACTGGGTGATTTGGTAGGACTGGCCGATGTGGCCGAGCCGAGAAATCCGCCCACTCGGCAACTTCACCCGAAACGGCGTGCTGTAGGTCAACGCCTCCCCAGGCAGAAGCGGCATCGGCAACTCCAGCTTCACAATGTCCACATGCTCGGGATGAAAGGACCACGATGCAGGGCGGTCGTTGACCTGAAAGGCGAGCGAATCGATGCCCCCCAGTTCCCGTTGCATCGCCCAAAACAACACCATGTTCCCCTGCCGCACCTGCTGTTTGGCCAGCTCAGTCCGCCCGTTAGCGTAGGCATTGGGCCAGACATGCAGCCAGAGGTGGCGCAGCGTGTCCGGGCTGTTGTTCACATATTCCGTTCGAATGCCGCCATGCAGCACGTGCAATGAATCGTCCAGCGCGACTTCGATGGTGTGGCTGACATGTTGTTGCCATTCGTTGGTTTGGCCGGTCATCGGCAGGATGAGGCAGGCCAAAACCGCCCCCACCCAAATCTTCAGCTTCTTGATCATTCGTTCCAGTTCACTCCAGCAAACGCCGGACCTTCTGGCAAAGTTACACCCTTCGCCAGACCAAAGAGATGCAGTACCTTCGCGGCTGAAATGGGCACGACTGAAATCATTTTCATCCTCCTGATTTACCTCTTGCTCTTCGGGGCGAAAGGCATGCCCTCGCTGGCGCGGACGCTCGGTTCTGCGGTGAGGCAGTTCCGGACAGCGACAGATGAAATCCAACGGGAAATCCTCTCCACAACAGACGCCACCACCCCTCGCCCGCGACCCCAACCGCGGCCGACAAATGCGCCTGCTTCCGGCGAGGCTGAGCGGCCCGAGGCAACCGGAAAATCCGCCGCATCTGGCTCGAACGCCACGACAAGCGAAACCCCACCGACCACCGAATCCCCGTCAGCTTGATGGACATTCCCCTGCTCATTGGCGGTCTTGCTGTGTTGGTGTTGAGCGGCGAGGTCCTCGTTCGAAACGCAGCTGGACTGGCCATCAAGGCGAGCATCCCGCCGGTCATCGTCGGCCTCACCATCGTGTCCATCGGCACATCAGCTCCGGAAATTTTCGCCTCTGTTCGTGCTGCACTCGAAGGCAACCCCGGCTTGGCGGTGGGCAACGTCATCGGTTCGAACATTGCCAACCTTGCCCTCATCCTCGGCATCACCGCCCTGATTCACCCTGTGGCGGTGGACCGATCGCTGCTGCGCTCGGATTGGCCGGTGATGCTGGCCGCGACTTTGGCGTTCATCGGATTGGGCTGGGACCTCTTGTTTTCCTATCTCGACGGCATCATCCTGGTTTCCGGGGTGGCCATTCTGCTTGTCTTTTTTTACCGGCGCAGCGTCGCAGCGCGCAAAACAGAAGTCCCCGATGACGACGGCGAAGAGTTCGATGCCTTTGCCACCCGTTCATACGCCGTGCTCACCGCACTCATCCTGCTCGGCGCTGTCGGATTGAATTTCGGCGCGGAGTGGTTCATCGCTGGGGCGCGGGGCATCGCCACCGCCGCGGGAGTCTCCGATCACATCATCGGCGTCACCGTCGTCGCCTTCGGCACTTCCGTTCCAGAACTCGTCGCCTCTGGCGCGGCCGCTGCAAAAGGCGAGTCCGACCTCGCCCTGGGCAACCTCATCGGCTCGAACATCTTCAACATCCTCCTGGCTCTGGGCCTCACAGCCATCATCCATCCGGTCGCCGTGGCGCCACAAGCACTCGCACATGACGCATGGTGGATGCTCGGAATCGCCGCCATCATCTTCCCCATGATGCTCCACAAGCGGTTGATTCACAGATGGAAAGGCGGGGTTCTGCTCGCGATTTACCTCGCATACATCGCGCTGATTGTTGGTTCGGAATGGATGTGATTTTTGAAGAAGGCCCAGCTGCGCTGGGGGTGATCCGGGGGGCTTTCGCCGAGGAGAAATTGCGCGGGTGGGTAGAGGCCATCGATTGGCAGGTGAACCAAATCCGAATCTTCGGCCGCCTTCACGACGAACCGCGAGAGACCGCTTGGTTCGGACCGGCCTACCGGTACAGTTCCATTCAATGGCCGGCCCGTCCGCTCTCCCCTCCCCTCGTGGCGATGCGCGACCAGGTCATGGCGCACGTCCCAGACAACGGGGCACCCTGGCACTTCAACTCGGTCCTGCTCAACCATTACCGAGCGGGGCGCGACCACATGGGGTGGCACCGAGACAATGAACCTGAAATCGACGGCACGTGGATCGCCAGTGTGAGCCTCGGCGAAACGCGGGATTTCAAGGTGCGCCGACGCGCCGACCGCACCCCCATCGCCACGGTGGCCCTTGGGCACGGCGACCTGTTGTTGATGCGCCATCTGCAGGAAGACTACGAACACGCCCTGCCGAAGCGACTGCGGGTCGAAGGGCCACGACTGAACTTCACATTTCGGCGGTGTGTGGAGGGGTTGGGGCGAGGTTGATTTGGCCTGCCAGCCTTACCTTCGCCCACATGTCAGTCCACAGAGAAGCGAAGCGCATCACGACCCAAGTGCTGCACGACATGAAGCGAAACGGCGAGAAAATCGCCATGCTCACGGCCTACGATTATTCCATGGCCACCATTGTCGACCAAGCCGGCGTTGACGTCATCCTCGTCGGTGACAGCGCCTCCAACGTGATGGCCGGGCACGAGACCACCTTGCCCATCACGCTCGACCAAATGATTTATCATGCCGCCGCCGTCGTGCGTGCCGCAAAACGCGCCCTGGTCGTCGTGGACCTTCCCTTCGGCACCTACCAAGGCAATTCGAAGGAGGCCCTCAACAGCGCCATCCGCATCATGAAGGAGAGTGGCGCCCACGCCGTCAAACTCGAGGGCGGCCGCGAGGTTCGGGAAAGCATCGAGCGCATCCTGACCGCTGGCATTCCCGTCATGGGACACCTGGGGTTGACGCCACAATCGATTTACAAGTTTGGCACCTACACCGTTCGGGCAAAGGAAGATGCCGAAAAGCAACAACTCCGGGAAGATGCCGCCATGCTGGCTGACATCGGCTGTTTTGCCGTGGTCTTTGAGAAAATCCCGGCCGACCTCGCCGGAGAGGTCAGCGGTGCCATCCCCATCCCCACAATCGGCATCGGCGCCGGCTCCGCGTGCGACGGTCAAGTCCTCGTCTTGCACGATATGCTCGGCGTCACACAGGCCTTCAGCCCACGATTCCTTCGCCGTTACCTGGACATGGGGGACCAAATGTTGGAGGCCATCGGCCAATACGTTCGCGACGTCCGCAGCGTCGACTTCCCGAATGCCGATGAGCAGTACTGAGGACGGGGAGCGCACGAGCACGCGGGGTCGCGGGCAGCAGCTTGGCGGCTCGTCGGCCTCGGCAAGTGCCCGGGATTGGCTCAAAAAGCCCAAGAGCCCCATCATCATGAGCACCCCCGACAACCTCGACGTGCTCTACGAGGACAACCACCTCATTGCGGTCAACAAGCGCAGCAGCGACATCGTTCAGGCCGATCACACCGGGGACAACAGCCTGTGTGAGGTCGTGGGCGAATACGTCAAGCGGAAGTACAACAAGCCAGGGGCTGCCTTCATCGGCACTGTGCACCGCTTGGATCGCCCGGTCAGCGGCGTCATCCTCTACGCAAAAACATCGAAGGCCCTGAGCCGGCTCACCAACGCCTTCCGCATCCGGGAAGTGCAAAAAACCTATTGGGCCATCGTGCGCCCTGCGCCTGTGCCTGCAGAGGGTCGGGTGGTCAATTATTTGGCCAAAAACGAAAAGCTCAACAAATCTTACGCCCACCCCGAGCCCGGCAAGGGCCGCAAGGAGTCCGAACTGACCTACAGCGTCCTCGGCGGCAGCGACCACTACAGCTTCGTCGAGGTTCGGCCGAAGACTGGCCGCCACCACCAAATCCGCGCCACCCTCGCAAGTCTTGGCGCGCCCATCAAAGGCGATGTCAAATACGGCGCAAAGCGGACCAATGACAACGCCTCGATCCACCTCCACGCCCGTCGAATCGACTTCATCCACCCGGTCCGCAAGGAGGCGATGCGGATCTTCGCGCCGCCCCCGGAGGATGTGCTGTGGAACGAATGGCTGCGGCTGGAACAGCAGTTGCGGGACGAATAACGGGGGTGACCAAGGTGACTAAGAAGACTAGGGAAACTAGGGTGACCAGGGGACCAGGGGACCAGGGTGACCAGGGGGACCAGGGGACCAGGGTGACCAGGGAACCAAGGTGACCAGGGGGACCAGGGAAACGAGGGGCGCCAGGCAACGAGGGGACTAGGGAAACGAGGGGGCCCAGGC
>CBFIFE010000034.1:0-29664 GCA_965661765.1 uncultured Flavobacteriales bacterium | reverse complement strand
GGGGGGTTTGGGCATACGGGGGTGGACTAGGGGGGACTAGGGGGGACTAGGGAGACTAGGGAGACTAGGGGGACTAGGGAACTAGGGAACTAGGGAGTGAATGGAACGGATGGAATTTTTGAAGGCACAGCCGAGACAAGATTGAACAAAAGACAAACATGAACATCATCATCCCGATGGCCGGAAGAGGCAGCCGCCTCCGGCCCCACACCCTCACCACGCCCAAACCCCTTGTGCCCGTTGGCGGCAAACCGATCGTCGAACGGTTGGTCGAAGACATTGTCGCACGGAGCGCGGAGCCTGTCCAGGAAATTGCATTTGTCATTGGCGATTTCGGTCAGGAAGTGGAGAATCAGCTGATTGCATTTGCGGAACGCCTTGGCGCAAAGGGGCACATCTGCCACCAAGATGAGCCCCTCGGAACTGCACACGCCATTCTGTGTGGTCGACAGTGCCTGCGAGGTCCAGTCGTTGTGGCATTTGCGGACACCCTTTTTCGCGCCGATTTTCAAATCGATCCCGCCTTGGACGGTGTGCTTTTTTGCAAGCAAGTTGACGACCCCAGTGCGTTTGGGGTCGTGGTCACGGACGACGCGGGGGCGATTGTGGATTACGTGGAAAAGCCGGAGAAGTTTGTGAGCGATTTGGCCATGATTGGCATCTATGCCTTCCGAGATGGCGAGCGGCTGGAGCGGGAGTTGCAACGACTCATCGACGAAAACATCATCAAGGGCGGCGAATACCAGTTGCCCGATGCATTGCGGCACATGACGCAGGCCGGTTTGAAGTTTGAGCCGGGGACAGTGGACGAGTGGATGGATTGTGGAAACAAAGCGGTGACCGTGGAGACAAATGCACGGATTTTGGCCCTGACGGCTGAGGAGGCTTTGGTCCATCCGACGGCCGTGGTGGTGGACAGCGTGATTCTTCCGCCTTGCTACATCGGGCCAGGGGCGCGGATTGAGCGGTCTGTGGTGGGGCCGCATGTGAGCATAGGGGCGCATTCGGTGGTGCGGGATTCGCGGGTGGAGAATGGTTTGGTCCAAACCCATTCCACCATCACCCACGCGAACCTCCACGGGGCCATGATTGGCAACCAAGCACAGGTGGAAGGCCGTCCGATGGATGCGAGTTTGGGCGATTTTTGTGGTTTGCAATGCTGATTGTTTGTTTTTTCGCGTTGAATCCACCCTTGACCCTCGGCTGCACATGACGTTTTCATCTCCTCGGCTATTGACTTGGGCACTCATGCTGTCTGTGGTTTTCGTCCAGGGCTGCAAAGGGCCGGCGTCACTGGCGGATTTGCCACCGTATCCGGAGGACTACCAACGGGCATGGTTCGCGGCGATGCAAAACCTCGGGAAGGGGGATTTGGAGCAAGCCAGGGAGGGATTTGTGGCGTGCCTGGGCATGGCGCCTGATGAGCCATCGGTCCGGTTTCAATTGGGCAAAATCGACCTCGAACTGGGCAAACCCGCAGATGCCCGTGTGCATTTTGATGCGGCCTTGGACTTGCTGCCCGAAGACTTGTGGATTCGGGAATTTCGGGGGCGGGCGGCTTTGGAGGCCGGCGACCCCAGCACCGCCCTGGCAGATGCGAGAATTGTGGTTGAAGAGCGGGCGGGCGATTTGGAACGGGCATTTGGGTGGATCGATTTGTTTTTGCAATCCCGCTCCATCGAGGCCGCGCTCACCTTGTGCGACCTGTACGAAGAGGTGTCAGGACCCGATGTGGACATCGCAGTACAGCGGTTGATGGTCCTGGAGTGGCTCGAGGACGACGAACGGTTTGAGGAGGCTTTGGCCCAGGCCATCGGTGACCATCCGGACGAGCCGGAGTTTCGCCTGCAAGAGGCCCATGTTCTGGAATCCAAAGGGGACATTGAGGGCGCAACGGCCATCTTGGAATCCCTCCACACCGCGGACCCGAGCGATGGGTGGGTTGCCTTGGAGCTCGCGCGAATGTTGACCGCCATGGCCGATGCAAGCATCGACAGCAAGGCCATGACCGATCGCGCCATGGATTTGCTCCGAATTGCCATGGGCAGCGGCGAGGTCACGGCCGCCGAAAAGCTCGATGTGCTTGTGGGGTATTTGATGCTCGCCAGCATGACCGATGCTTGGCACGAGGTGACCGCCGAATTGATCGGCATCGCTTCGGACGCCCACCCCGATGAGGTCAAGTTCGCCCAAATGCGAGCGGATTTGTGTTACGAACGCGGGGATTTGTCTGGCACGCTGAGGGCGTTGGAGCAAGCCCTGTCGATCGATCCGGGCAACCGCGAAGTCTGGCGCGATGCACTGGCGCTGCATGCGGAGTTGGAACAATGGCCAGAGATGTCAGCGAGGGGAATGCAGGCGGTCGAGCGGTTTCCTGTGGACGCCGAGTTGCACCTGCTCGCGGCGATGGGGGCAAGCCAAACCAAAGCACTCGACCAAGCCCTTCAGCTCCTCCGGCGCGGTGCGCCCCTTGCAGCCGCCAATCCATTGCTCAAGGCGCGTTTCAAGTCCTCCGAAGGGGATGTGCTGCATGACCTCGGAGATGATGTGGCGGCGGCGGCGGCGTACGAAGCGAGTTTGGCCTTGCAGCCAGACGACCCTTTCGTGCTCAACAACCATGCATATTACCTGGCCTTGCGCGGTGCAGACCTCGAACGCGCCTTAGACTGCTCCAGGCGGGCGAATTCACTGATGCCGGGAACCGCGAGTTTCTTGGACACAGAAGCCTGGGTGCTCCATGTCATGGGGCAGCATGCCGAGGCCTTGGCGCGGATTGAGGCCGCGATGGCTGCTGGTGCCGCGGGCGACCCGGAAGTTTTGGAACACAAGGGGGACATTCTGCGAGCGCTCGGCCGGCAGGATGAGGCCGCCGAGGCCTATCGCAAGGCGATTGAGGCCGGGGCAGATGCCGAGGAGATGTTGCAGAAAATCGACTCGCGCCCATGAACCGCACAAAGAGGTACAGGGCTTCAATGGCGGCAATCCGGTTGGGCGCGCTGCTGCTCTTGGTGGGTGTTTTCAGCGGGTGCAGCAATGAACGGCGCATGGCGAAAGGAAAACCACTGCGCAACCTCCCGCCCAACACCATTCTCGATGCCGCTGAGGCATCGGCCTTGCAATGGGACTGGATTTCGATGAAAGTCGAGGCCACAGTGGACGGTCCGGAGCGAAGCGACAGCTTCAAAGCCACGGTGAGAATGGCGCACGACAGCGTGGTTTGGATGAGCCTGACCCCTGCACTCGGGGTGGAGGTCGCTCGGCTGATGATGACCCGCGACTCGGTTCACCTCATCAGCAAAATACCCGGCAATCGCTTTGCCTACGTCGGTTCGTATGCCGCCATTTCCGAATGGATCGGGACGCCCATGGATTTTCGCAGCGTGCAAGATCTGCTCACCGGACGGCCCATGGGCCTCGATCCGCAAAGCGACAAATTCCTCTCCCGCGTGGACGATCGCCAATACGCGCTGATTGGAAAATACAAACGCCCGGTTCGGCGGCTTGTGGGGGCAGACGATCGGGATTTGGCACCCGATGACTCCTTGGGCATTGAAGCCTCGGATCGCCGGCACGAACGCATGCGCAATCGCAAAGAAGAGGAGGATTTGCTGGTCAAGCGCCACTGGTTTGATGGTCTGACCTTTGACCCGATGCGCGATGTGTTCGATGACCTGTACTACCTGCGGACGGTGACCATCGAGCGCACGAATTTTGTGGAAGAACCGGATGCCGGGCGATGGCCGCAGGAGGTTTCGTTGATCTTGAAAGCGCCCGAGGGCCAGGCGCGCATTGAACTGAAAATCACCCGCTCAAAGCTGAACAAGCCGACGGATTTCCCCTTCGATGTGCCTGACAATTTGGAATATCGCGATGCCTTTTGAGCGCTTGTTGAGCCGGCTGCCTTGGGCCATGTTTGTGGTGCTGATGGGCAGTGCGTGTGGGGTTTGGGGCCAAACCAAAGCCGAACTCCAAGCCCAACGCGACGCCCTCAATGAAGCGATTGCAAACACCGAACGCCTCCTTCAGGCGGCCCAGGCGAGCAAGTCCAGTGCGCTGGGAGAGTTGCAATTGGTCGAAGAACGCATTGCCTTGCGGGAACGGCTGCTCGACCACCACCGCAAGGAAATCCGCGCCATCGATCGCTCCATGCGGGGCACGGACAGCGAAATCCGGACGCTCGAAGGCCACATCGCTGCGCTCAAGGAGGAATACGCCCAAATGATCATTGCGGCCTATCGCATCTCCTTGGCACGCAATGCCTTTGCATTCATTTTCGCGGCCGATGATGTGCAGCAAGCAGCGCTTCGTTTTCGGATGTTGCAATCCTATTCGCAGCTTCGGAAGGAGCAAGCCGCCTCGATCGAGCAAGCGGGTGATGACCTCAACGCCAGCCTCGAGGCACTGGCCGAAAAAAAGCGGGCATCTGAACGGGTGCTCGCGGAAATCGCCGCGGAACGAGAGCGGCTGCTCGCCGACCAAACCCGCCGCGCCGCGCTCGTCCGCGACCTCGCGGGACAAGAAAAGCAGCTTCGGGCCGAACAGCGGCAAAAAGAAGCCGAGCGACAACGCTTGAACGCAGAGATTCGCCGCATCATCGAAGCGGAACTCGCGGCGGAACGGGCCTCGGCGGCAGGGGAATTCGCGCTGACTCCTGCGGGAAAGCTGGTGTCGGAGTCTTTTGAAAAAAACAAGGCCTCGCTTCCATGGCCAGCGATGCGTGGGGTCATCACGGGCCGGTTTGGTCTGCAAAATCACCCCACCCTTCCTGGCATCACCATCGAAAACAACGGGGTTGACATCCGCACCGATGCGGGGGCAGAAATCCGGTCTTCGTTTGGCGGCAGGGTCTCCAGTGTCTTCGACATTGCTGGCAGCGGCTTCACTGTCATTGTTTCGCATGGCGCCTACCGCACGGTTTACAGCAACTTGACCGGCGTGCGAGTGGCGAAGGGCGACAATGTGGAGGCCGGTGACATTCTGGGCACAGTCCTCACCAAACCCGAAGGCGCCATTGTGCATTTTGAGGTCTGGAAAGTGAGCAGCGGTGGCCAGGCGCCTCAGAATCCCGAAATTTGGCTCACCCGTTGAGCATTCCTCCCTGCAAATCTTCGCCCCAATGAGCATTCCAGCCACGTTTGATCGCCAAACCGCCCGTTCTGCAGACGCCGCAGATCCACTGCATCGCCACCGTGCTGACTTTCTCATCCCCCAGCACGAGGGCGAAGATTGCATCTACTTCACGGGCAATTCGCTGGGCTTGCAGCCTCGGGCGGCGGCCACGGCCTTGCAAGCGGAACTCGAAGATTGGGCACAACATGGTGTGGAGGGGCACTTTGCCGCCCGCAACCCCTGGGTCAGCTACCACGAGCGGTTCACAACGGGCCTCTGTCACCTGACCGGAGGTCTTCCGCATGAAGTGGTGGCGATGAATGCGCTGACCGTGAACCTGCATCTGCTGATGGTGTCGTTCTTCCGCCCGCAGGGCAAGCGGCGCAAAATCCTGTGTGAAGCGAAGGCCTTTCCTTCGGATCAATATGCCTTGGCAAGCCAAATCCGCTTTCACCACCTCGACCCCACCACCGACCTCATCGAGGTCGCTCCCCGTCCAGGCGAACATGTGCTTCGCACGGCGGACATCCTCTCTGCCATCGAGGAGGCGGGTGACACCCTGGCCATGGTCATGATGGGCGGTGTCAACTATTTCTCTGGCGCGCGACTGGACATGCCCGCAATCACCGCAGCTGCCCACGCGGTGGGCGCGACCTGCGGGTTCGATTTGGCCCACGCCATCGGCAATGTGCCCTTGTCTTTGCACGACTGGGGTGTCGATTTCGCTTGCTGGTGCAGCTACAAGTACCTCAACTCAGGCCCCGGCGCTGTTTCGGGCATCTTCGTTCATGAACGCCATGTCCACAGCCCGGACATCCCGCGGTTTGAGGGCTGGTGGGGCCACGATGCCGAGCGACGCTTCTTGATGGAGGAGACCTTTTCGGCCATGCCGTCAGCGGAGGCGTGGCAAATGTCGAATGCCCCTGTCCTCAACATGGCTGTCCACAAGGTGGCTTTGGACCAATTCCTGGACGCTGGCCTGCCGCAACTCCGCGAACGGGGGGACCGGTTGACGGCCTACCTCGAGGCGGCGGTTCTGGATGTGCCTGGCCTTGAAATCATCACCCCTTCGGACCCCGCACAACGTGGGTCCCAATTGTCCGTGGTGGCCCACGGCTTTGGCCGCTCCCTGTTCGATGCGCTGTCGGCGGCAGGGGTGGTGGCGGATTGGCGCGAGCCCAATGTCATTCGCATGGCGCCCGTCCCATTGTACAATTCCTTCGAGGACATCGCACGTTTCCACGCCATCTTGCGCACGGCGGTCGCACAACATTCCAAATAATTCCCCGAACTTTCCACCATGCTGCGCTCCTCTCGCTTTGCCGTATTTGGCATCGGCCGTTATGGGACCCAAATCGCCCTCGCCCTCGCCGGCAAAGGGGCCGAGGTCTTCACCTTTGACAATGACCCCATTCGAACCGAAAGCATCAAGGACGATGTGGCTTTGGCCGTGACCCTGGATTCCACGGACATCCGAACGTTACAAGCCCAAAAGGTTCAGGAGATGGATGCCGCGGTCGTGGCGATTGGGGAAAACTTTGAGGCCACGGTCCTGACCGCACTCAATCTGCTCGACCTCAAGGTGCCTCGTGTGATTGTGCGCGCAAATGGCAACCACCAAATGCGCATCCTCAGAAGCCTGGGCGTCGACGAAATCTTGAGCCCCGAATCGGAGGTGGCCAACGTCATCTCTGAACGCCTCATTCACCCGAACATCGGCGGGTTCCTGCGTTTGCCAGATGATTACGAGATTGCGGAGATTCATGCCCCGGTGCACTGCGTGGGGCGGACCTTGGGCAGCATTGACTTGACCAATCGCTACAACCTTCGGCTCATCACCATTCGTCGGCAATTCCCCGAGGAGGCGGGCGGTGCGGCAGAGCATGTCATCGGTGTGCCCAAGGCGGACATGGTCTTGGCCGAAACCGATGTTCTCGTGGTTTTCGGGTCTTTGAACGCGGTCGAGCGGTTCTTGGAAATCAACGGGTGAGCAGCGGGTGAGCAGCGGGTGAGCAGCGGGTGAGCAGCAGATGATCAGCGGATGATCACCACCTGGCCCGATTGTTCCTTCCAACCACTCAGCACCCCACTGGGGTCCAACTTGTGCCTGTACCTCGCGCGCCACATGTACACACCCGCATCGACGTAGTACTGCCCCCCCGGACCAGTGCCATTCCAGGCGGCACCGACGGTGTCGGTCTGCCACAAGATTTGGCCCCAACGGTCGGCAACGAACAACTCGAATTCAGCCAAATTCCGTCCCTCCACCCGCCACACCTCATTGATCTGGTTGCCGTCCGGCGTGAAGGCCGACGGAACATACAACAACGGCTCTGAACAAAACGACTGCACGGTGATGTTCGTGGTCACCGCGCAACCGATGCTGTTCGTCACTTCGACGGAATATTGCCCCGGGCTCGTCACCTCAATTGCCGGGCCGGAAGCCCCGTTGTTCCAAGCGTAGCTCGCGTAGCCCGCGGGGACAAAGATTTGGTATACAGCATCTGGAAAATCCTCGAAGCAAAACACCGTGTCCGTCGGCGTATTGAAAGATGGACTGGCCAAAGCCGTCACCACCACGGCATCCGATCCCACGCAACCAGCCGCGTCGGTCACCACCACCGCATATTCCCCAGACGCGTGAACCGTGTGAATGCCACCGCCTGAAGCGCCATCCGACCAATCAAAAAAGAACGGACCGATGGACGACTCGGAAGGGGTGGCGTCCAAGGCAATGCCCTCTTCTGAACAGCCTGTCACATCCGGACCGAGGTCCACTTCGGGTCCTGCGGAAAAGGTCACTGTCAAGCTGTCCTCCTGCACGCAACCTTCGGGTGAAGTAGCTGTCAGAACCACCTGTTGGGTGGTCGTCAAATCAACAATCGGACCGTTGCCCACTCCGGGCAGGTTCCAACTGTGCGCCGTCGTGCCGGGCAAACCTGAAGCGATGGTCACCACTTCGCCCTCACAAGCCACTTCGTCGGGCCCCAAATCAAATGGCGGAAACAGAACCTCCACCGAAATTTCTGCACTCGCCTCGCAAATCTGGGTGCCGCCGAGCATGCTCCAAGCCGTGACTGTATAGGTCATGTTCTGATTCGTGGTGAGGGTCGGGTTGGGCACATTGGGGTTGTCCAATCCAAAGCCCGGCTGCCATTGCCAAGTGTAATTGCTCCCGGGGTCCGATGGGATGGCCTCGAGTCCTTCGCCCACGCCAGTGCACAAGGCCAAATCTGGTCCCACATCCACCGTGAATGTGTCGAAATAGCTCAAATTTCGCGTTCCGTACAGCGTGTCGCCATCCGGATTGATCGCCATGACCTCCAAAACAACATCTCCTGTGGCATTGACCAGGTTGATGCCTTGGCCCTCTTCCCCTTCGCCGGTGGGCTCATCAACAAAGGCCGCCGGTTCCCACTCAAAAAACCAACCATCAGCTGTTCCAAATTCGGGAAACTGCTGCACGACATTCACATAATAGAAGCCCTGAATGCCCGTGGACGCACAGTAAGCACTCGCCCCAACGATGTTCACATCCTGAGCGAAAGATGCCGCCGAGGCCATCACGAAAACAACAACGAGCCAACTGTGCAACAAGGGTCTCAACATCACCTGAAATTTACGGCTTCTGACGAAAATCAACGGACAACTCGACGTCCCAATTGCTGCGAATCTCCAATTCCTTTTGCAAAACGCTTCGGGGCTCGGCCGATTGCCACCCCAATGGATTCGTCGACGTCCATTCCCCATCGTCATTTTCATCCGAACTGAACGTTAGGGTCACTTTGCCCGGGGCGATTTGGGGCCAAACCACCGTGGTATCTCCCTCAACCCGAACGGAATCTGGCAATGAAGAGGTCCGCAGCCAGCCCGGCGTGGTCAACCCTTGCAAGGCCACCACCAACTTCCCGGCGTGGTCCGCGGGATGGGTGGACCACTCCGCCAACAAGGTGTCGACGTTCTGTGCACCCCAAACATCCTCCACGGCCCCTGGCAGCAGCAGCATCGCCCACTGCTCCCCAGCGCCTTCCTCCACATCGACAACCAGATCCCGAGGAGATGTCCAGGCCCACTGATCCAATGGTTGAGCCACAGAATCTTTCCGAACGACCACCCGCGCGGTATCGAGTTGGGCCATCGGCCGATTCCAAGAAAACGTCCTTTGACGCACAGGAAAGGACCGCGGCGTTTTCCGCTGCGCGGGATCCAGGGCCGGCGCTCGCCCGGACAAACTGGCACGGGCATCACGAACCCGAAGGGTGTCCCATCCTGAGGTTGAGCCCAAACGCCATTGCCAAACCACCGAATCCCCGGCGGACGCCCCATTCGACCAAGCCCACACACTGTCCGCCCAGGCAAAGTGGGCGAGCGACCCGCCCGACTTGCGGTAGAAGGCCACATTCGCCACAGGATTTCCTGCAAAGGCCATGCGCATCAGCCCTGCCGAATCGCGCTCAGCCGTTGCAATGCGCGGGGCTTGGAACGGGGGGGCCGTCGGCCCATGAATCATTTTGTGCAGCGTGGTGTCACCCGCCTGGACTGGGTTTGGCAACAAAGCCGCCGATTCTCCAGCATTCCATCGGTAATCCCGGTTCGCGTCGGAAACGGCCAGCAACCGATACCCCCCAGGCGCCAAATGCCGAAGGACAAACCGGCCATTGGCATCGGTCACAGCCACTTGGGATGGATGGCCTGACGAGGACAACACCAGGGAATCCAACGGCAGGTCTTCGGGGTAGGCAAAAACACGGCACGATTCCACAGCGGCAGCATCGACCGAACGGACCACCTGCCCAACAATGGCCAAAGTGTCCAAAACGGCACCGGTGGAAAAAGCCCACAACAATCCATCGGCTGCATTTCCTTCGTGCAAATCGACGATGGCGGCACCGAAATGCAACACGTAGGTTTGGTCTGTTTGCCAATCCGCATCTTCAGGAAAGGCCACCTCAACGGTCCGGCCTCTGACCCTGGTCTCCAGCGCGTTCACACCCGCCAAAGGCGGGGAAAGGAACATCTCGCTCGTGGTGTTTTTCAGCTGAATGAACTCATCAAAGTCCCACACCAAGCGCTCGGGTTGCAAGGACGTCGAACCCATTGCCGGCGAACTGCTCAACAGCACTGGCGGATCCTCGTCCACTGGGCCGCCCGTCGGTGCATTCACTTGGGCACATGACATCCACAAAACGGACGCGAGCAGCCCCACCCCCAACATGCGTGAGTTGAACCGACAGCTCATTCCCATGTCATCCACATGGATTCAAGATCGGAAACCATTGCAGCAAGTCCTGCTTCATCCACAGCGTCGAACGCGCCGAACGCCGCCGCGTCGATGTCCAGCACCGCCACCACCAGCCCATCCACCACAACAGGAATCACAATTTCACTCTTGGACAAACTGCTGCAGGCCACATGACCGGGAAACGCCTCCACATCGGGCACATTGACGAGTTCTGCCTTTTCCCAAGCCGCCGCGCAGACACCCTTTCCCCTCCGCAACCGCGTGCAAGCCACTGGACCCTGGAACGGGCCAAGCACCAATTCATCCCGAACCGCATCCACCAGATAAAACCCCACCCAATGCCACCCGAAGGTGGCGAACAACGCCGCTGCTGCATTCGCCAAATTCGCTGTCCGATTCGACTCCCCGGTCAACAGGGCCGACACCGCTTGACGCAATGCTGCGTACGCGGCAGGTTTGCCCGCCGACAAATCAATGTGCCAATCTCCTTCCATCGTTGCGCACAAAGATAACCCGCCAATCAAGCCAAGCCCCACACGGCAATGCCCCGCCAGTGTCCCCCTGCAGCCTCCAACACCGAAGCAGCTGCGCGGCAGGTGGCCCCTGAGGTCAACACATCATCCACCAACACGAACGAACGCCCTTCGATGCCCTTGTTGGCGGCATACGTCTGTCGCAAAGCCCGTTGGCGGCCTGCCCGACCTTCACCCGTCAAACTTGCGGCGTGCCGGCGACGACGAAGCACCTTGGCCCACACCGGAACGTCCCAAACATCAGCCATCCCTTTGGCAATCCAGGCCGATTGGTTGTAACCCCGATGCCATTTTCGTCGCCAATGCAATGGCACGGGCACCAAAACCACGTCCTCGCCCTTGAAGGGCCACACGTTTCCCTCAGCGACCCATCGGCCGGCTTCCCTTCCCCAGTGCCGCTCGCCGCCATATTTCAATCCGTACAGCCGCCCCCGTAGGGTGGGCCCATCTGGCACCCGAAAACCCATGGCCGCCCATTCGGTTTGCAAGCGACCGCCGACCATCGCAGCCCCAGCCGGACCACGAACATCCGGCCACCCCAACGCACAGATGACACAATGTCCCTGCAACAACGCACCCGACGCATGCACGCCGCAAACCGTGCAATATCCCGGCAATATCAACCTCCACATGCCCGCAAACCTCTTCCAAATCTCCTTGCCCGTCAACCCACACTTTGTCAACGAAGGCCTTTTCTTTGTAGGCGCGAAGGCACAGGGCAATGAAATTTGGCAAACTCGACCCCCAAGAGGTCCAACCACTTCCAGCAGATGCGTTTCGGTTGCCACCTGATGCACCTGTCACCCAGCGCACCCTGGCACATCACGCCAACACCTGGAGCGCCCCCACCCTACGCACCGGCGGCACCATGTGGAACATCAAGGCCTGGCGGGGCACGGTTTTCCCGCTCAAGGCACCCCAACGGACTTGGCCGTTCCACTATGGTCAGGCCTTTGACACCATCGAATACAATGCCACGCACTACCGCATTTATTCACCTGAAAAGATGGCTGCCTGGGCAGAACACATGCCTGAGCACTTTCGGTTTTGTCCGAAAATGCCGGCCATCATCAGCCACTACCGGCGTTTCATGAACTGCGAAGGGCCGACGGATGACTTCATCGATGGCATTTTGGCCTTGGGGACCAAACTCGGCCCCACGTTCATCCAACTGCCTCCCCATTTTGCCCCAAAGCACGCCGAGCGGCTGGTGAATTACTTGAAGGTTTGGCCCACGGAACTTCCCATTGCTGTCGAATTTCGCCACCCGGACTGGTTCTCAGGCAGCCAAGAGGCCGAAGCGGTCTGGGACTTTCTCGCTCAAATGGGGATTGGGGCGGTCATCAGCGACACCGCCGGGCGACGAGATGCCGTTCACATGCGCCTGACGGCCCCGTTCCTGCTCCTTCGCTTCGGCGGCTGTGAGGGGCATCCGTCGGACAAGTTCCGCCTCGAGGAATGGGCGAAGCGCATTTCAAGTTGGGCTGCGACGGGCGGGCTGCGGGAGGTCCATCTTTTGGTTCACCAACCCGATAGCATTTTGACGCCTGAAACTTGCCGGTTATTCAGGGGACTAGGGGGACTAGGGTGACCAGGGGGACTAGGGGACTAGGGAGACTAGGGTGACTGGGGTGACTGGGGGACCAGGGGTCGCGATTGCTGACAGATCAAATCAGACCAAACTGGTGAAAATGATGCGCCGTGTGGTGGCGCACCAACCCCGCAATGTCCTCTGCCGCCATCTCGCCATACATCTGGTGTTGCACCATACCCCCTTTTGCCTCCATTTCGGCAAACCTCTGACAATGAAGCAAAAACCGCTTCCTTTCCTCTTCCAACTGTTTCGGTGCCCCCGAAGTTTGCTTGAGCGAAGGCAGGGTGTTCATGTTTCTGGGCGTCGCTGATGGCGACTTGGATGCCACCCGTGCCAAGAATCTTCTGCCAATCAACCGCGCAATCATCCGAATCGGCCAAGGGACAGCAAGTTCCCCCAAATACAATTCGCAAAATCCATTGACGTGGGCCAACATTTGGCCAGGCGACATGGTGCCCCACAGCCGAGGCGTTTCATCCGACAGCCCAACTGATGCCTTCTCCAAAGTCTGCCAATCCGGAAGGTCAACTGAAAATTCCATGGTTTCCGCGTTCTATTCGTAATTCCCCTGGTCACCATCGTTCCCTAGTCTCCCTAGTCACCCTGGTCTCCCTCGTTCCCTAGTCACCCTAGTCACCCTGGTCACCCTGGTCACCCCCCTAGTTTCCGTGGCATTTTTTGTACTTCTTCCCCGATCCACACGGGCACGGGTCATTCGGCATGACCTTTTTTTCCGTGCGAATCGGTTGGACCCGTTGGGGAGGCGCTGGGGGCATTCCGGGGGCAACACCGGGCATGCCCGGGCGAGGTGGAGCGGTGGGTCGCCCCATGGCGCCCGACCTGGCCGCAGCGGCGGCGGCAGCTTGGCTCTGGCTCTGTTGCGCGATGTTTTGGACGGAGTCCTTTGAAATGTTCACCTTGATGTCCGACAGCGCCTTCGGGGGTGGAGCCTGGCGAACCGGGGGCTGCTGCGACGGTCCGGTCGGGATGGTGCATTTCATGAGGAAGGACGCCACTTCCGTGTTCATCCGCTGAACCATCGACTTGAAGAGCTCGTAACTCTCGAACTTGTAAATGAGGAGGGGATCTTTTTGCTCGTAACGCGCATTTTGAACGTTTGAGCGCAGGTCATCCATCGCACGGAGGTGTTCCTTCCAATACTGGTCGATGATGGCGAGGACAACCGCTTTTTCGAGGGCATCCATCACCGAACGGCCCTGACTTTCAACACTTTGCTCGATATTCGCTGAGACCTGAATGGTCTTGCGGCCGTCGGTGAACGGCACGAGAATGTTGACGAAGTTGTTTTTCTCGTCTTGGAGGACACGTTCAATGACCGGGTGGGCCCGTTCGGCGAGGTCGCCGAGCTTCGCGCGGTACACCGACTCGGCGTGTCCATATGTTTTCCAGGCGATGTCCTCGGGTTTGGCCTGGCCAAATTCATCCTCCCCAAACGGCGGTTCCACCCCGAAATCGCTCAGCAAACCGAGCTTGAACGCATCCCAGTCCTTCATGGGCTGGTGGGTCAAAACGTGCGCCTCGACCAGCTCAAAGAACATGTTCGCGATGTCCGTGCGGATGCGATCGCCATAAAGGGCATGGCGACGGCGCTTGTAAATGACCTCCCGCTGAGCGTTCATCACGTCGTCGTACTCGAGCAGGCGCTTGCGAATGCCAAAGTTGTTCTCCTCGACCTTTTTCTGGGCGCGCTCGATGGATTTGGTGATCATCGAATGCTGGATGACGTCGCCTTCCTGGTGCCCCATCCGGTCCATCATCTTCGAAACGCGGTCGGAGGAGAAGAGGCGCATCAAATCATCTTCGAGCGAAACGTAGAACTGCGAAGATCCCGGATCGCCCTGGCGACCGGCCCGACCGCGAAGCTGGCGATCGACCCGGCGGCTGTCATGCCGCTCCGTGCCGATGATGGCGAGTCCGCCAGCGGCCTTGACCTCCGCCGTCAATTTGATGTCCGTTCCCCGGCCGGCCATGTTCGTGGCGATGGTGACCGTCCCTGGCTTGCCGGCTTCCGCCACGACTTCTGCCTCGGCTTGGTGCCGCTTGGCATTGAGCACTTGGTGCTTGATGTTGCGGATGTCGAGCATGCGGCTGAGAAGCTCGCTGACCTCGACCGTGGTGGTTCCCACGAGGATGGGCCGGCCCTGTTCGCGCAAGGCAACGACATCGTCGATGATGGCGTTGTACTTCTCGCGTTTGGTCTTGTACACCAAATCCTGCTTGTCCTCCCGTGCAATCGGCCGATTCGTGGGAATCACCATCACATCGAGTTCATAAATGTCCCACAATTCACCCGCTTCCGTCTCGGCTGTGCCCGTCATGCCTGCGAGCTTGTGGTACATCCGGAAGTAATTTTGCAACGTGACCGTGGCATACGTCTGCGTGGCGGCCTCCACTTTCACGCTTTCTTTCGCCTCGATGGCCTGATGAAGTCCGTCGGAGTAGCGCCGGCCCTCCATGATTCGACCGGTCTGCTCGTCGACGATTTTCACCTTGTTTTCCATCACCACATAATCGACATCCTTTTCGAACAGCGCGTAAGCCTTCAGGAGTTGATTCATGGTGTGAATCCGGGCACTTTTGATGCCAAAATCTTGCATCAACGCGGATTTCCGTTCGCGTTTGTCCTCCTCTGAGCCCTCGCTGTTGTCGATGTTCACAATCTCCGTGGCCAAATCAGGCATCGTGAAAAAGTGATCGTCCTCCATATTGCGGGTGAGGTAAGCAATGCCCCGCTCGGTGAGCTCGACTTGGTTTTGCTTCTCGTCGATGACGAAGTACAACTCTTCATCGGCCTTCGGCATTTCTCGCTTGTTGTCAGCAAGGTAATAGCCTTCGGTTTTGAGCAGTTGCTGCTTGATGCCGTCTTGGGAGAGGAATTTGATGAGGGCCTTCGTCTTCGGAAGGCCTCGGAAGGCGCGGAACAATGCGAGTCCACCTGTGGTGACGTCCTCCTTCGAAGGGCCATCGGCATTCAGCAATTTCTTGGCCTCCGTCAAGAAGCCCGTCACCGCCTTTTGTTGAATGTTCATCAACGCGACGACCTTGGGCTTGAGCTGCTCGAATTCCTGCTGATCTCCCTTGGGTGTGGGGCCGCTGATGATGAGCGGCGTCCGGGCCTCGTCAATCAAAACAGAATCGACCTCGTCCACAATGGCAAAATGGTGCCGACGCTGAACGAGTTGGTCTGGACGCTGCGCCATGTTGTCCCGGAGGTAGTCAAAGCCAAACTCGTTGTTCGTCCCAAACGTGATGTCCGCCTGATAGGCCGCTCGCCTGGTCTCGCTGTTGGGCTGGTGCTTGTCGATGCAATCCACAGTCAGGCCGTGGAACTCGTACAAAGGCGCCATCCATTCGGAGTCGCGTCGGGCCAAATAATCGTTCACCGTCACCACGTGCACCCCGCGACCGGCCAGGGCGTTGAGGAACACGGGCAGCGTTGCCACCAAGGTTTTCCCCTCCCCTGTCTGCATTTCCGCCACTTTGCCGCGGTGCAACGCCGCGCCGCCCACCAACTGGACGTCATAGTGCACCATGTTCCACTCGACCTCACTGCCGGCGGCCATCCACTTGTTGCGCCAAACCGCATGATCCCCCTCCACATCCACACCAGAACGGCGCGCGGCAATGTCCCTGTCCATGTCCGTCGCCTGAACCCGCAAGTGACCATTCTCCGACAACCTCCGCGCGGTCTCCTTCACCAAGGCAAAGGCTTCAGGCAAAATCTCGGACAACACCTCTTCGATGGAGGCGTTGATTTCCAATTCAAGGGCATCAATTCGCTCGAAGATGGCTTCCTTCTCCTCCAACTTGTCCTCGCCCATCTCGGCCGCTTGAGCTTGCAATTGCCCAACCTCATCCAGTTGTCCTGCGACATGCGCTCGGATGGCCTCCTTCAAAGCCGCCGACCGCTCGCGCAGTCCATCGTCATTCAATCTCCGAACCGCCTCTTCTTGGGCCTTGACCGCATCAACGAGCGGTTGAATTTCCTTCATATCCGTGGCGCTCTTGTCACCCAGGATTCTCTTCAAAAGCTTCTGCAGCATGTCTGCAAAAGTACGCCTTGGCGGGGGAATACGGGGTTGGAAATGGGCTTCGAAAAACCGTGCCAAATTTGGCCCCACCTGCGTCCTTCAACCAGCCCTCTCGCCGTCAGAATACAGGATTATTTAATTCATTTTCAATTGCTTAAGCATCTCCTTCAACAACGAATGTTAACAACTAGACGGCTTTGTGGATTGTTTGTTCTTGGTGTTCTCCCTCGAGAAATTGTTTCTTTGGAGGGCTGTTTGAGCGCACGAGTCAAGCCGTCCTCAGCAGCTCTACAAGATTTCATTTTCTTCCAGCCCATGGCATTGCGTTGCCCCGGCTGAACAGAATGCCACCCGGACAGTTTCGTTCAAAAGCAATGAACGAGGAGAGCTGCGCCGATTCAGTGGAATGGATGTTTGCCCGCCAAACTTTGGGCCGCTCATGTGGAGTTGTTGGTGCAGATTTGGCTCGCCCAGAGAGCGAGAATGAAGCGAGTCAGGAACGAGTTAGGGACAAAATCGAGCGGGAACAAAAGTGTTCTCCATCAGTTCCAAACCCAACGGAGTCCATCAAGTCAGAAACAAAGCAAATGCCATGAGCGAAATCGAAACAACACCCACTCAAGCTTCCATCGAAGAGGTGCTTCCAGCGAACACAGCAGTCACCGAGCCCATTCTCGAAGACAACCCCAATCGCTTTGTCCTGTTTCCCATTCAGCACAGTGACATCTGGAACTACTACAAGAAGTCCGAGGCCAGCTTCTGGACTGCCGAGGAAATCGATCTGGCGGCTGACATTGTGGACTGGAACGAAAAGCTCAATGACGACGAGCGCTACTTCGTCAAGCACATCCTCGCTTTTTTCGCAGCTTCTGACGGAATCGTCAACGAGAATCTTGCCGAGAATTTCGTGGCTGAAGTTCAATACACGGAGGCCAAGTTTTTCTATGGCTTCCAGATCATGATGGAAAACATCCATTCTGAGACTTACAGTTTGCTCATCGACACCTACATCAAGGACAAGGCAGAAAAAGACAAGCTTTTCAATGCCATCGAAACCCTGGATTGTGTCAAAAAGAAGGCGGACTGGGCGCTGAACTGGATTGAAAATGGCAGTTTCGCAGAGCGAATTGTGGCGTTTGCCGCCGTTGAAGGCATTTTCTTCAGCGGCAGCTTCTGTTCGATCTTCTGGCTGAAGAAACGTGGCTTGATGCCCGGACTGAGTTTCTCCAATGAGTTGATTTCACGGGATGAGGGCATGCACTGCGACTTCGCCTGTATGCTGTACAACGACCACATTGTCAACAAACTCCCGAAAGGGACAGTGCGCAAAATCATCGTCGATGCCGTGGCCATTGAGAAGGAATTCATTTGTGACGCGCTGCCAGTTCGTTTGATTGGCATGAACTCAGATTTGATGAGCCAATACATCGAGTTTGTGGCCGACCGATTGCTCGCGGAATTGGGTTGTGACAAAGAATACAACGTCACGAACCCATTCGACTTTATGGACATGATTTCCCTCCAGGGCAAGACCAACTTCTTTGAGAAGCGCGTCGGCGAGTACCAAAAGGCCGGCGTCCTCAACAGCAACGCATCTGAATCCGATAACGCCTTCAGCCTCGACGCTGACTTTTAATTCGATACCGCATGTTTGTAGTCAAGCGCGATGGCCGTCGTGAGCCAGTTCAGTTCGACAAAATCACGGCACGCATCAAGAAACTCTGCTATGAACTGCACGACTCCGTCGACGCAGTCAAAGTGGCCATGCGCGTCATTGAAGGCGTCTACGACAATGTCACCACAACCGAACTCGACAACCTCGCGGCTGAAGTGGCAGCCACCATGGCTGTTCAGCACCCCGACTACGCCAGCTTGGCCAGTCGGATTGCCGTCTCCAACCTCCACAAGGCAACGAAAAAATCCTTCGCGGAGACCATGGAGGACCTCTACAATTACCTCGACCCCATCACTGGAGCACGTGCTTCGTTGATTGCGGACGATGTGATTGAGTTGATCCGCGAGCATGGCGAGTTTCTGGATTCTCAAATCATCTACGACAGAGACTTCAACTACGATTATTTCGGGTTCAAGACCCTGGAACGATCGTATCTGCTGAAGCTGAACGGTAAGATTGTAGAGCGCCCCCAACACATGCTGATGCGGGTGGCAGTCGGCATTCACAAGGATGATCTCGACGCCGTTGTCGAGACTTACACCATGATGAGCGAGGGTTGGTTCACACACGCAACGCCCACGCTTTTCAACTCAGGCACGCCGAAGCCTCAAATGTCCAGCTGCTTTCTCCTCACGATGAAAGAAGACAGCATCACGGGCATTTACGACACCTTGAAATCCTGCGCAAAGATCTCCCAAAATGCAGGTGGGATTGGGTTGAGCATTCACGACGTACGGGCCACTGGCTCTTACATCAAAGGAACCAACGGAACCTCCAACGGCATTGTGCCCATGCTCCGCGTCTTCAACGACACGGCGCGGTATGTTGACCAAGGCGGTGGGAAAAGAAAGGGGTCGTTTGCCATCTACGTTGAACCTTGGCATGCCGACATCTTCGACTTCTTGGATCTGAAAAAGAACCATGGAAAGGAAGAATCGCGCGCAAGAGACCTGTTCTACGCGTTGTGGATTCCCGACTTGTTCATGAAGCGGGTAGAAGAAAATGGCACTTGGACGTTGATGTGTCCCAATGAGTGCCCAGGTTTGGCTGACACCCATGGCGAAGCCTTCGAAGCTTTGTACAAGCAGTACGAAGAATCCGGCAAAGGCCGCAAGACCATCAAGGCGCAGGAGTTGTGGTTCAAGATTCTGGAGAGCCAGATTGAAACAGGCACACCGTACATGTTGTACAAGGACGCGGCAAACACCAAGTCCAATCAGCAAAACCTCGGGACCATCAAGTCTTCGAACCTGTGCACGGAGATCATCGAGTATACCGCTCCGGATGAAGTGGCGGTGTGCAACTTGGCGTCCATTGCCCTGCCGAAGTTTGTGGAAGAAGGTCAATTCAACCACGACAAGCTGTTTGATGTGGCGTACCGGGTGACGCAAAACTTGAACCGCGTCATCGACCGCAACTACTACCCGATTCCGGAAGCAAGGAATTCGAATATGCGCCACCGCCCAGTGGGGATTGGGGTGCAGGGATTGGCGGATGCGTTCATCCTGATGCGCTTTCCCTTCGACTCAGCAGAGGCTCGTCAGCTGAACAAAGATGTTTTTGAAACCATCTATTACGCGGCATGCACGGCCTCGAAGGACATGGCCAAGGCCGAAGGTCCTTACGAGACTTTTGCTGGGTCACCGGCCTCACAAGGCCGGCTTCAGTTCGACATGTGGGGTGTTGAACCCAGCAATCGCTGGGAGTGGGATGTCTTGAAAGAAGAGATCAAACAACACGGCATGCGCAACTCCTTGCTCATGGCGCCGATGCCCACTGCGTCGACTGCACAGATTCTGGGGAACAACGAATGCTTCGAGCCCTACACGTCGAACATTTACACGCGTCGGGTGCTGTCCGGTGAGTTCATCATTGTGAACAAACATTTGTTGCGTGATTTGACAAAACTCGGTTTGTGGGATGACGACATGAAAAACCGGATGATCGCGGCGAACGGCTCGATTCAAAACATCAACGAGATTCCCGAAAACCTCAAGGCATTGTATCGCACCGCCTGGGAAATTCCGCAGAAGGCATTGATTGAAATGTCTGCCGATCGTGGCGCCTACATTTGTCAGAGTCAGTCCCTCAATGTCTTCATGGAGAATGTCAACACCGCAAAGCTGACGTCCATGCATTTCTACGCTTGGAAAAAGGGACTCAAAACCGGGATGTACTATTTGCGCACCAAGGCGGCGACAGATGCCATCAAGTTCACTGTGGACAAGAAATACAAGTCCGCACCCATGGCTGCTGCTGTTGAAACGCCCGCAGAGGCACCTCGCAAGTCCGTCGCCGAAATGACCGATGAAGAACAGGCCGCTCTGGCTTGCTCCATCGAGAATGGTGAAAACTGCGAAATGTGCAGCGGATGATCTTTGTTGGGATCCGTTCCGCTTGCGGATGATTGCCCCATGCTGCTGAATGCTCAAACGCCTTGACCGATTGCACACTGCGTGCTAAGCGGTTGAGGCGTTTTTGCGTTGAGACAACCCCAAGCCGAAAGCCTGCAAAACAACATCAAGCCGGTCGGCGGAAGGCACTCCACCACAACACGCCGTCCGAAATGACCACTGCCAAAGCCAGGATCAAGTGGACTGGCTGCGCAGCTGCGGGCATTCCAAAATGATGCATGAGAATGCCTGTGAGAAATTGTCCGCCAATCGCCGCTGCCACCAAGCGCCCCCACCAGATTCCACGCAGGCGCCAAATGGCGGGGAGGTGCAAGAGCAGCACCGCCCAGGCTGCAAATCCATGGCCCTTCCACCAAGTCGGCATTTGGTCCATCCAGGAAGTACGGGGCAAGCCCGCGTGCGCCAAAACATCGACGGCCTCGCGGACTTGTGTTCCGAACAAGGTTTGGCCCAAAGCCAGGAGCAACAAAGCCCCTCCCCACCACCGAAGCCGTTGCCGAAACCCCGTGGCCAGCCCAATCTGCTGGTCCATCGCATTCCCCCACGGCCGCACAACAGACAGGGAAAGCATCGCAGAGAGAAGGAGCAAGATCACAATCGCGCCCAACATGTGAATGGTGATGCTGCCAGGAATCAGGTTGCCATCCACCACTTTCTTGCCCAACCAGGCCACGAAGCCCAAACTCAACAGCGTCCCTGCAGCCAGTCCAGCTGGGGCCCAACCCCGACCTCGCCACGCACGAAACAAGGCCAGCCCCATCACGACCAAGGCGGGCAACCCCGTGAATGCCCCAATCAAGCGGTTGATGAATTCCACCCAGGTGTGAACAGGATTGAATACTGCGTAGTCATGTTTGTCGTATGGCTGCCAGAGCCCCTTGTGGTTCGCCCTTGCCGCCTCAAATGCCTCATCTTGGGCCAAGTGATTCGATGTGGCCACCCACAACGTGTCATCGGCAAGCAACATGCGGCCCTCCTGATAGGACTCACCAGATGACCAGGTCACTTGCTCAACAGTCGTCGGAGGAATGGCCAAACCAAAACACATCGGCCAATCGGGGCAACCCATTCCCGACCCTGTCATGCGAACAACGCTCCCCGCCAACACCACCAAGTAAGCCGAAGCGAACGTGACCCGCACCCAACGCCGGAAAAAGCGATCAGACATGTTCTCGAATTTACTGCGCCACCAGGGTCACCGCCTCTGCAAAATGCGTCACGTCCACCTCGTGCACCTTGTACAGCTTTCCGTCCGCAATCCCATCGACCGCGGCCGCCAAATTCGCTGGCTCCACCCGCTTGGGGTCAAACTCCACTTCCACAAAGTTGAAGTCCCTGCCTGTGTCAAAATCAATGCGCGCATGGGCGACACCCGGCACCTCGATCAACTCTTTGCTGATTTTGCCGCCACAAGCCACTTCGCACATCATGCCCTCAATTTCCAATCGCGCAACAGACCGCTCTCCATCACCGACCTCGTGATGCTCATTGACCGCCACAGCGTCTGAAGATCCACATCCAGAGCCGACAATCGCTGCCATCAAAAAGGCCGCCCAAACCGCATGCGTCAAATTCATGAGAACAAATATAAATCCGATCAAGCTCCCCGAATCGCGAAGGAATCCTAAATCGTACCTTTGCCCTCCGGTTGCCGCAGCGTGCCTCCGGCTCAACCCCATTTCTCATGCCCCAACCCCCACGCCCATGGGCACCAGCCGCCGTTCTGCTCCTTCTTGGGTTTGTTTGGGGAAGCAGTTTCATCTTGATGAAAATGGGGTTGTTTGCCCGCGATGGCTCGGCACTCTTTGCCGCCGGTGACCTCGCCGCATTGCGCATCGCCATTGCCGGAACCGTCCTCAGTCCTGTAGCCATTCGCCACATTCGGAAAATTCCCACGAAAAGTTGGGGCGCCATTGCCGTTGTCGGCATCGTGGGCAGCCTGCTTCCAGCGCTCTTGTTCGCCCATGCCCAGACCCGCCTGCCGAGTGCCCTCGCCGGCATGCTCAATGCGCTGAGCCCACTTTGGACCCTTGTGATTTCCGTGGTCGTGTTCCGCAACAAAGTCCATCGCGACCAAACCCTTGGCTTGTTCATTGGCTTCATCGGGGCTCTGGGGCTTGTTGCGTTCGAAGGGCTCGGCAGGGCCCACTTCGAATGGAGCGAAGCGGTTCCGGCATTGATGCTTGTGGCCGCAACACTGGGCTACGGCATCAGCGTCAACACGGTTCGCGAACGCCTTGCCCACATGCGGAGCTATGTCATTTCGGCGATCAGTTTGGGCCTTGTTGCCCTGCCCGCCTGGGCCTGGGTCGCCAGCAGCGATTTGCCAGAAGTCGTGGCCGTCCATCCGGATGGACCCCGCGGGCTGCTGGCCATTGTTGTCCTGGCGTCGGTGGGAACCGCGGGGGCTTTGGTGCTTTTCAACACCCTGATCCAATGGACAAATGCACTGGTCGCTGCTTCGGTGACCTACATCATTCCCGTTTTTGCCACGCTGTGGGGCTTCTGGGATGGGGAGGTGTTGCATTCAGGCCAAATCCTGGCAGGCGTCATCATCCTCGCAGGGGTGTGGGTGACGAATCGGAAAAAGCGTTGAAAAGTTTCGGATAAATCCCTACCTTTGCCGTCCTCATTTCGGAGGAGTAAACATTTTTCTCATGTATGCAATCGTAGAGATCGCAGGGCACCAGTACAAAGTACAGAAAGACCAGCAGGTGTTCGTCAACCGCCTTGGCGAGGAAGAAGGAGCGAAGATTACTTTCGACTCAGTTCTTCTCGTGGACAAGGATGGTGACGTTCAAGTTGGCGCCCCGGCGGTAAGCGGCGCGAAAGTGACCGCTCAGGTTGAACGCCACCTCAAAGGCGACAAGGTTCTGGTCTTCAAGAAGAAGCGCCGGAAAGGTTATCAGAAAATGAATGGTTTCCGCGCCTCTTTGACGGAAATCAAAATCACAGGCATCAACGCGTAACCCCCGAAACCATGGCTCACAAAAAAGGTGTAGGTAGTTCGAAAAACGGCCGGGAGTCTCACTCCAAGCGGCTGGGCGTGAAAATTTTTGGTGGACAGCAGTGCATCGCAGGCAACATCTTGGTTCGTCAGCGAGGAACAAAACACCACCCAGGCCTCAACGTGGGCATCGGCAAGGACGACACCTTGTACGCACTCACTGACGGCGTGGTTGAATTCCGCAAAAAAGCGAACAACCGATCGTTTGTGTCGGTTGTGCCTGTCGCGGCATCCTGAAGATCTGAAGCAGTTTGCTGGACTTTTCCGGGGCGCGTCATCGTGACAGTCCCGAGAAGATTTGGGCCAGCAACTTTCTCATGACAATCCAACTCCCGTTCCCCTTGTGGGGTTCGGGAGTTCTCTATTTTTGCCCCACTGAAAACTTCTCATGCTCACACTGTCCACCCTTCGGAATCACAAGGAGCGCGTCATTCACGCGTTGGCCAAGCGCAATTTCGATGCCTCCGAAGCCATCGATCGCATTCTCGAACTCGATGCTCAGCGCCGCAGCACGCAGGCTGAGCTTGATGACATGCTCGCCCAAAGCAATGCCCTCAGCAAGCAAATCGGTGGGCTCATGCGAGAAGGAAGGAAGGAGGAAGCCGAAGGCATCAAATCACAGACGGCGGACCTGAAGCAACAGATTCCCGGGCTGAAGGACCAAATGAACACGTTGGAAAACAGCATTCAGGCCGCACTCTGCCACATTCCCAACACACCCTGCTCTCTGGTTGCTGCCGGTCGCACGGCCGAAGACAATGAAGTGGTCAGCGAAGGCGGCCCCACCCAAGACCTCCCCATGGGCGCAATGCCCCACTGGGACATCACCGAGAAATACAACCTGATTGACTTCGACCTTGGGGCGAAGGTCACAGGTGCCGGGTTTCCGTTCTACCGAGGCAAAGGGGCGAAATTGCAACGCGCCCTGATTCAGTTCTTTCTCGACCGGGCCGATGCTGCGGGTTATGAAGAGTTCATTCCTCCGCATGTGATCAATCCGGAAAGTGGATTTGGCACAGGACAACTGCCCGACAAAGAGGGCCAGATGTACCACATCACGGCAGACGATCTCTACCTGATCCCAACGGCAGAAGTTCCCTTGACGAACATTTACCGCGACGTTCTCCTGCAAGAAAGTGACCTGCCGCGCAAGCTCTGTGGGTACACCCCATGCTTTCGCCGCGAAGCAGGCAGTTATGGCAAGGATGTGCGCGGCTTGAACCGCTTGCACCAGTTCGACAAGGTGGAAATTGTCCAAGTCTCCCATCCGGACCAGAGCTACGACACCCTTGACGCCATGGTGGAACATGTGCGGAGCCTTCTCGAAGCGCTCGAGCTTCCTTACCGCGTGCTTCGGTTGTGCGGTGGCGATATGGGGTTCACTTCTGCTTTGACGTATGATTTTGAGGTCTGGAGCGCTGCCCAAGAGCGTTGGCTGGAGGTTTCCTCTGTGTCGAATTTTGAGACCTACCAGGCCAACAGGCTGAAATGCCGCTACAAAGGGAAGGACGGGAAAACGCATTTGGTGCACACGCTCAACGGCTCGGCTTTGGCCTTGCCCAGGATTGTCGCCGCCTTGTTGGAAAATCACCAAACCGAGGATGGGATTCTCATCCCGGCCGCCTTGCATCCCTATTGCGGTTTCACAAAAATTGACTGACCATCGCCCTATCTTCGGGGCATGATTCACTGGGTTTTTCAATCGGCGCGAGCTGCTGCCCTTTGGGCGTTGCTGCTCGGCCTCTGGACGGGATGTGCAAACGGGCCACATCAAGCGGAGTTGACAACCTTGGCGGACTTGAAGGACTCGTTGGCCACCGCGAAATCCATGCTGGGTCAGCTGGATGTGGATACGTTGGCCAGCACCCGAGCATGGGCCTCGGAGGAGTTGCGCGCGTTTGAAGTGATGCTGAGCGATTCGGGCATGGTGCTGAGCAAAGAAGAAGGCCTGGTCATTGCTGAAGTCAGCAGGGCCCGGCGATTGCTCAAAGACTTCCCAGACCGCATCGTCCGAACAGATGCATCGATTGATCGGGCATTGAACCAAATCTCCAGCTTCGCCCATCTGCTCGAATCGAAGGCCCCAACCGATGGTGCTGGACATGCTGTGGACTCCGCCTACATCTCAGACAATTTGGCACAAGAGGTCCGGATCGCCCGTGCACTTCTGGCGTCAGTCGAGGAAACCACGCAATACGCCGAGCGCGGATCGCTCACCGCAGCGGCAGTGCGCACAGATGCAGATCGGTTGAAGACACAACTCCGGGCTCGTTTGGCGCAACTTGTGATCGCCCGAAGCGAGGATGGCGCAAACCCGACTCCCCGATGAAACACAGAACGCGCCACCTGAGATTGCGGACGCTGCTGCTGGCGGGCGCGCTGAGCTTTGGGTTGGGTGCAATGCCATCGGCAAACGCCCAAACCTCCGACCTCGAGCTCGCCGAATACTACTTCAACGAAGGGTCGTACGAGCAGGCCTTGCTTTACCTGGAAAACATCTACAAGCGCAACAAGACGAATGCGGTGTACGACATGTACTACGGAAGTCTGTTGGCCACCAACAATTTTGAGGAAGCCGAGAAGTTGGTGAAATCGAGGTTGAAGCAGCGCTCTGTGCGGGCGACGGCGTACGTCGACCTCGGGAGCCTCTATATGCACTTCGACATGCGCGAGGCGGCCATGGAGGCGTTCAACGAAGCACTCGAACGGTTGGAACCTGGTCGGTCGGGCGCCATTGCGCTGGCGAATGCGTTCATCGATTTGAATGAACTGGATTTGGCACTCGCTGTGTACGAAAAGGCCTCGCGGATTGGCACGGTGGATTTGGCCTACCAAATCGCCAACCTCCAAGGCCTTCGCGGCGACTACCCCGGCATGGTGGATGCGTTCCTCGACCTGCTGCTCACAAAGCCCGCGTATTATCGCAACGTCACCAGCAGTTTTGAGCGCAACCTGCGCATTCAAGACAACCCCGAGCTCGCCGAAATGCTCGTCGGCAAACTCATTGAAGCGAATCAGGCCCATCCTGAAGTGGACTTGTTCACCGAGCTGCTGGTTTGGTACTACAATCAGCTCAAAGATTTCCAAGGGGCTTACATCCACACGAAGGCCCTGGATCTGCGGCGCAACGAAACGGGTGCCCGGCTGATGGAGCTCGGCAACACCGCGAGCGCCAACGGGGATTACGAAACGGCCATTGCCTGTTTCAATGATGTGGCCAACAAAGGCGAGGACACGCCATACTTCTATGCCGCCCGCACCGACGCGCTGCAAATGCGGCTGACGATGCTTGAACAAACCATTCCGCGCGACAGCGAAGGTTTGTCAGATCTCGCTGAACGGTATCGTTCGACCCTGCAGCAACTGGGCGTACGTGCCGAAACTGCAATGCTCGTCAAGGATTTGGCTCACATTGAAGGGCACTATCTCGGCGAACCTGCGTCGGCCATTGCCCGCCTCGAATCGCTGCTGGAACTTCCTGGGCTCTACGACAAAATTGCCGCCATTTGCAAGCTCGAACTGGGCGATATTTTCATCTTGGACGATGCGATTTGGGATGCGTCCCTCTTGTACTCCCAAGTGGAGTTGGACTTCCAAGACGATCCTCTGGGGCATGAGGCCAAATTCAGAAACGCCCGAATTTCCTATTTCACTGGCGACTTTGACTGGGCCCAGTCCCAACTTGATGCGTTGAAGGCTTCGACGTCCAAGCTCATTTCGAATGACGCGATTGACTTGTCGCTCCTCATCACCGACAACTACGCCTTGGATACGATTGTGAAGCCGATGGCGTTGTTTGCGGATGCCGACCTGCACATTCTCAAAAACGAGCTCGATGCCGCCCGCGTCAAAATGGATTCCATCCTCATGGTTTGGCCGGGACATGCATTGGAAGATGAGATCCTCTACCGCAAGGCCGAATTGGCCCTGCTTGAAGGCAACGTGGATACAGCCATGACGTTTCTCTCGGAGATCACGGAACTTCACTTCGACGACATTCTCGGCGACGACGCATTGTTCCAACTGGCGTCCTTGCATGAGGAGCACTACCTCGACCTCGAAACAGCGTCATCGTTGTACGAACGCCTCTTGTTTGAATACCCGGCCTCCCTCCACGCAGTGGAAGCAAGGAGGCGGTTCCGGAACCTTCGAGAACCGGGTGACGAGGGAAACTAGGGGACGAGGGCAACCAAGGAACGATGGCGACCAAGGAATCAAGGTCAATGCGGTTGTTCCAATGAAGTGGTCGGATTCAGTTGGACACGTTTGAGGGCAAGTTCAGGTGGATTTCATGGTTCAAGCAGCGAGTTTGTAGAAGACCATCGGAGGTTGATTTCCGATCGAACTGTGGTCTCGCTTGTGGTTGGATTACTGAATGAATTCGCAGCAAGCGCGCTGAACATCTGCACCTGTTTCCAATGATTCGAAGTAGAGCTCATCGAGTGTGCGCATGGCTGCCAAATCCTGTTCAGAAGCTGCAACCGGGCAGTAGCAAAATGTGGCGCGTGGCAACTTCAATGGCCACTGTCGCCTTGAAGGCCGAGTTGAATTTTCTGCATGTTTTGGACATCGTTCCTCATTGAAGACACCCCCGTTTCGTGTCCAGTTTTTCCCGACCACCTCAATTCCTTGGCAAATGGACACAAAAAAAGGCCTCCCATTTCTGGGAGGCCCTTTCTTTATTTAGCGCTCTGGGTGTTAGTTACACAACTCACCGTAGTAAGCGAGGAGAACAAGCAGGTCTGCCGTTCCGATTGTGCAATCCTCGTTGAGGTCTTCCGCACCACCATTGGGTGAGTCGTAGATCTCTGGACATTGCTGTCCGTAAACGCTGAGGATGGCCAAAAGGTCATTTGTACCAACTGTATTGTCACCATTCACGTCTCCGGGGCAAGGGCGGTATGCCATTTGCTGGAAACCTTGGGTCAAGAAGACATTGCCTTCGCTGACCGTGGTGGTGAAGACCTGGCCAATCGATCCCTCGATTTGGCTCAGGCTTTCTCCAATTGCGTCAACCTCTCCCGAATGATACCCTGAGGTGATGGCTTCGCGTTCAGGCGTGACCTGAGCTGAAGCCTCCTGAGAGATCAGCGAGAGACCCCCGAGCAGGAACAAGATGTAAAAGAGCTTTTTCATGACTTATTGCTCGTTAGGGGGTTAATGATGATTAATTGATTGGTGCAACAGCCTCCTCAATCTCGATGAAGAAGTGCAGTCCAGTCATTTGCATTCCGTAGGTCTCTGATCCCAAAGCGAGGGTCGGACGAACCTTGCCTGATGTGCAAGCAACGATGCCGTTGATGTCGCCATAGCCGATCTCGAATGTGATCGTGTTGTCGTCAACTACTGACAAGTTGTGGCTTGCGGCAGTGATGTCGAGCTTGTTGTTCTCAGCCCAAATCGCAGCCTCAATGGTCAACGGCGCGCCGTCTTCGTCAATCAAGCTGTTGAAGTTCTCGCCCTTCACCGTGATGGTGTAGTTCTTGCTGTTTGCAGACTCTACTGAATCAGCATACAAAACGAGATCTCCGTTCATGTAGTACACAGCTTCGTTGTAGTCGGCATCAGCAATACCTCCAATCAAGTCTGCATCGTAGCTGAACGCTTGGATGACACCTGTTGCCGCTTGGCGGTGGAAGTCGACGTAGTCACGGCGAGTCAACCAGTTGTTGCCGTTCGCGTTTGCTGTTCCCCACTCGCTGCCGAATGTGGTGTTTCCGGAAGTAACAACACCAGCTGCAGAGATGTCATCAGCAGAGATGTCGTCGTTCACGATCCAGTCCTGGGTGGTGAATGTTCCGTTTACAGTCAAGTTCTCAGCGATGACGTCATCGTTGTGTCCGTCCACCTCGAAGATGGGATCGCCATCAACGTTCAAGATTTCGAACTCAGGCTCTGACAACGTTTCAGAAGAGAAGCTGTACTCGTCGTATGTCGGCGTGTAAATCTTCAATGACTCCTCAACGATTGCACTGTCCGCAGTCAACGTAGCGTCAATGTTCACGTTGTCATCAAACTGGGCAGAATCACGCACTGTG
>CBFIFE010000033.1:0-30396 GCA_965661765.1 uncultured Flavobacteriales bacterium | reverse complement strand
TCGCAGTTCTCGCGTTAACTGGTCACTTCGTGGAGGAAACAGGACGAGATTCGAACTCCATTGAGTTGATAGAGATAGATCTGGATTTGTTTTGGTCTCTGCCCTGAAAATGGTTGGATTATTGAAGAAGAACTCATAAATAAATACCTGCCTCATACAGCTTTGACTCTCTCTGGCCTACGACCGACGTGTGCCAACCAGATGGTTTTGACCGGGGGTAAAAGTGTGCATCCTGGAAGAGGATTTTCAGCAGAACCAAGTTCTAAACGAGACATTTTACAGCGAAGCAGCATCAATTTCATCATTCATCCATCTTGGACATCCAATCGGACTCCTCGAGCATGTCTTCTATCCATTCTCTAACCGTAGTACTCGCAACCTCGTGCGTATACCGGCTAATCAGGAAGGTGTGCTCTTTTCCACCGATGATCAAACTGTTAAAGCGATCAGGGAATGCAGCGTTCATTTCGTCGGAAGCTTGGATGAGCTGAGCTTCAAAAACCGCCCCTCCGCCCTGGGTGAGCGCAGCGAATGTTTCATCCTGTTTCGAGCTGATATAGGCCATGCGTATGTTCGTATCCTGCTCCAGCTGGTACTTGTGGTAATCGGTGGTATTCCCATCGGCTACAATACACGCTGAACAACTGGCGGGATAAAAGCACTGGCCATTCCAGTAGTCCAGACTCATTTGCCAACCTCCCGCGTCCAATACTCCTATTCCTGAATCATTGATCACGTCGATTCCAACATCTGGATACAGCTTTCTTACAAGCGGCAGTGCATGATGCACAGCAAAACCTCCGGCACTGTTTCCGGCCAGTACAACTTTATCGGGTGATGGATACTTTTCCGAAATGACATCAAGCGAAGCCGACAGATTTTGCAAACCCCGGAAGAAACGGTCATCCACCCTGTCGTCGTCACTGTCCACTTCATTGTCCCCGATCATGGCACTACCATCACAATAAGGCACATAGCCCAAATTGCAACCGGCCGCCGCATTTTCGGAGTCACCCGGATTCATTATTCCAAAACGGAACAAGAGGAAGTCCCTCTTCCACCGCAACACAAGAGAACGAACCGCAAAAACCTCCTCCCTGCAGGAAGATCAACAGTTGATTGCTGTTGCCATCCCTTGTAAACATGGAGAATTCGCTTCCTGTATAGCAAATGGGGCCGTCGGGAATGTCAAAGAAATATTCCGTCACCCCCGTTGAAGGAGACATTGTGGACGTGGGTTCAAAAGCACCCAGGTAACGGTCAACACCCTGATCATAGAGTTCCTGAAACGGAACAGTGGCCAGAGGGCCTGAGTCATTGACTTCATCCATGGTTGTGGCATCCTTTGAGCAACCCATGGCCAGAAAGGCGATGCCGACAAGTACTGAAATGCTACTGCTTAACTTCTTCATAATGATGTATATTAATTTATACTCAAATCTAGAAGTCAGAATCCGACACTATTATTAGATGCAAGTGAAACACCAAAATCAGCGGGTGAACCGTTAGTGTCCGAATTCCGGTTAAAAAAATCCCGACCTGGTGGCCGGGATTAATTTAGATTAATGTATAATCTACCTAGCCACACGTATGCATCTGGATGACTTCAACGAGGGCGCAGGCAATCGATCAGAACTCAGAGACTTCGCTTGATGAACCTGGTGATCAGACATGACCCGTCCGCGTTCCTTTTTACCAGTAAGTACATCCCGTCTTCGAACTGTTTGACATTGATGTGGTACTCTTCAGTTTGGAGCAGCAGCGTTCCATTGAGGTCAGCGATTTCAAAGTGCCCGTTGAAGCCAGGTTCCGTGAGGATTCTCAGGTTTTCCGCGGTAGGGTTAGGGTAGGCCACGAAGAGGTCTTCCTCCTGTTCAAATTCATTCAATCCCAGGACAATGGTTGAATCTGCGGTCACACGCCAGGGATCATCCAGCGCGATCATAACGGGCTCCAGATCAGGTGGCCCTGGTGAGGTGTAGATGACACCGGGAAATGGCGTGGTACCCGGACCACCGGGGGTGTACAACGGGTCATAACCTCCCGCCAGGCTTGGAATCTCCAGGAAGGTGAGGTTACGGGCGGCTGCTTCATCACCCTCAAGAATGACGTCGATATAGTTGTCGCGATCTTCATCGTAACAATCGTCATAACTCTCGCTGCTTTGCCCCAGGTCCGACAAACCAATGATTTTTAATGTTCCGCCCAGCAGCGTATACACGGTATCGGTTTGTTCCAGCAGCATGTCAGAACTGTCTGGCGCCAGGGCATGCAGACGGAAGAAACGCTCAAATTCATTCGGTTTGATTCCCCGTACGCCGTCAGGAGAAAAGCCACCACTGGTCAGCATTCTCAGCCTGAAATCACCGCCACCGTAAAGTGCGAATTCGTCATTGGGAAGTGCCGCGTTAAGGGTATTGAAAAGAGCATTGCTGGTGCCCTCCCCCTCATTTTGTGAGCCGACGTGGTTCAGTTTCGCTCCAATCAGCCGCGGCCCATTGTCCGGGTCGTAGGGGTTGGTTGTGGTCTCCCAGGACAATCCCACACCGCTTACAATCTGACCATCCGGCCCGGCAAATAACAGTGGGCTGCCGTCATCCACGATTTCACATTTTACTGGAAAACGCGCATCCGGATCCGTGCTCATTTTTCGATTGGCGAACTCTCCAAACAGGACAACGCAGTTTCGCTCGTTGTTCTCAAAATTCGGCCAGAGCCCGGTCATGTACGCCTGTATCGTATCTCCCGTATTCAGGATGAATTGGAAGTCTGTCACGTCCACGGTGTGGCTCAATACAGGCCAGCTGAATGTCACAGGGAGTCCGTCCAGCCCGATTGCCCCCTCCTCGAGTTCCCAGGCCTCATTCTGGAAAATGAAGCTCGTTTGCACCTGGTTGCGTAAGGAGGTGGAAGTGAAATCAGCTGTGTTGGAAGCACAGGTGATATCAGAAAGCCAGGCTCCTTCGGCGAGCGCGACCACATTCTGGTCCAGCAGGTTGGTATCCACGGCTACGATGTCACAGAATCCGACTCCTGCCGACAGGATTTTTGGTTCCAGGTCCCAGTAGTCTGCCTCAATCAGCTCGCCATCATAAACGGCGGCAAACGGTCCCGCGGGGTAAGTATAGGTGTTCTGACCAAAGGACGCTGAAAAGCTGAAAAGCAAGGCAATGAAGCTGGGAAGGAATTGCTTCATCCATCCGGAAATCTTTGGCTGCGAATTGATACCGGTCATGGACAGGTGTTCCGTGGTGCAGGTTGGCTTCCTCATTTATTTCTGAACCGTAAATCGTGCAACTCCCAGCATTTCTCCGTGCTCCAGATGGATGAAGTATCCTCCCGAGGACAGTCCAGCGATATCAACGACCAAGGTTTGTTCTCCGGTTCCGACATTCTCCAGTTGCTCGCGGATCAATTGTCCCCGAAAGTCATACACCCGAATCGCGATGGTGTGACTTCCTGTTGAAGAAAAACGAACATTCACATTGCTTGAAGTTGCGGGATTAGGAAATAGAGTGAGGTCTTGGTTGGCATCAATAAATAAGTCATCTGATGAAGAAAGAGCTCCCGCGTTGTTTAGGTACAATTTCGAAATGGGAAAACCACTCGCGTTCGACCCGGTAATGAGCGCATCCTGATCGTTGTCGCCATCTACATCGGCAAAGGCGATGGAGCTATCGCGGACGCCTTCAAAAGGCGAGTCTATCACTTCGGTAAAATTGCCCGTACCGTCATTGAGGTACAGTCTTGACATGGGGACGTAAACAGGAGTAGAAACTTCGATCCCCGAAATATGTACATCCAGATCGCTGTCGCCATCCACATCTGCAAAGGCAATCGAGCTCTCTTGAACGCCGGCGAAAGGCGTGCCCATTACCTCAGTAAAGTTGCCCGACCCGTCATTGGTGTACAACTTCGAGCTGTACCCGGCGTCATTTCTCCCTGTGATGAGCACATCCTGATCGTTGTCGCCATCCACATCGGCAAAAGCGATTGAGCCTAGCTCAACGCCATCAAAAGGGGTGCCTAGCACTTCAGTAAAGTTGCCGGCCCCGTCATTCATATACAGTTTCGAGATGCGATCACCAGGCATACCTGGCTCTACCAAGTTTAATCCCGTGATGAGCACATCCTGGTCGTTGTCGCCGTCTACATCCGCAAAGGAGATCGAGCTCTCTTGAACGCCGGCGAAAGGCGTTCCCGTCACTTCCGTAAAATTGCCCAAACCGTCATTGGTGTACAATTTTGCGATGTAATTAATCATCGGATCTACCCCGGTAATGAGTACATCTTGGTCGTTGTCGCCATCCACGTCTGCAAAGGCAATCGAGCCATCAACAAGGTCGTCAAAAGGAGTGCCCGCCATTTGGGTGTAATTGCCCAATCCATCATTGGTATACAGTCCCGTTGTCGGATAAACCAGTCCTCCAAAGCCGCCTGTAATGAGCACATCCTTGTCATTGTCGCCATCAATATCGGCAAAGGCAACCGCGCTGGCCATAACCTCGGTAAATGGTGTTCCCATCACTTCGGTAAAATTGCCTGTGCCGTCATTCATGTACAATTTTGCCGTTAACCCTTCAGGACCTCCGAGAACCTGATCTCCTGTAATGAGTATATCCTGATCATTGTCGCCATCCACATCTGCAAAGCTGATCGCACCATTTGTAACGCCAACGAAGGGTGTTCCCATCACTTCGGTAAAATTCTGGGCATTGACAACCTGGCTAAGCGCCACAAAGAGTATTCCGAGAAAAAATGTATTTGAAGTACTGATTCTTTTTTTCATGATTGAAATTATTTAATCAACTATTCAAAAACTAATGATGCACTACTAGCTATGCAGTTTAAATGATTTGAAACGTCTTAAATAGTGAATGAAACAACTTCAGCCTATTGTGAAGGACGAATTATCACCTTGCTTCTCAAGCCGCAAATCCTTCACGTTATCGGGGCTGAAATCGGCTGAGAATTATGAATACAGCATTTAAATCACCACAGACATGCGTAGACTTCGTTCTGGGTTACGCCCCGCAATTCAGTATGCAAATCCCGGAAGAAGCTCGTAGCGGATCTGAGCGATAACCCATTTGAAAGAATATCTACCAATGCGGACAGAACTTTGACTCAAATCCAGTCTCATGGCATTCTTGCATTTATGCTCTCTGATTGGCAAAAGAAATTAGATGCAGGTCTCTTTATTGCACGATAAACCTGGCAACGCTCAGTTTTTTCCAGTTATCAACCTGCATGGTATAGGTTCCAACAGCTAGATCAGCAATATTGATCTGAAGAGTCTGTTCCCCGACATTGGTGAATTTTCTCTGTTGACTTACCAGATTGCCGTACATGTCAAACACACTAAGAGTTAGAAGACTACCCTCCGTCGTTGCAATGCGAATGTTCAAATTATCTGTAGTAGCGGGGTTCGGGAATACGGTAAAATTCAGACTTATGTCTCCGAGAAAGTCATTGGTCAAAGTTCCCTTTCCATCATTGATATAAAGTTTCGAAATGTGACTTGTAATGGAGAGATTTTGCCCCGTCATGAATACATCCTGATCGCTGTCGCCATCTATATCTACAAAGGCAATTGAGCCATTGTTAATAGGGTCAAGTGGTGTGTCCATCAATTCAGTAAAATTTCCCGAACCGTCATTGATGTACATAATTGAGTGTAGATTGAACATGGAAGCACCTGTAAGCAGTAAATCCTGATCGTTATCGCCGTCCACATCGGCAAAGGCAACAGAGCTCTCGTATACTCCTTCAAAAGAGATATCAGTCGCTTCAGTGAAGCTGCCTGCCCCATCGTTGGTATACAATTTCGATAAGCGATTTCCCGGGAGGTCAACACCCGTAATGAGTAAATCCTGATCGTTGTCACCGTCCACATCGGCAAAGGCGACTGAACCTGCGGCAACGTTGATAAAAGGAGTGTCCGTCACTTCGGTAAAACCACCTGTACCGTCGTTGGCATACAGCTTCGTGATAACCCCAAGGCTTCCAGAACCCAAACCGGTGATCAGTACATCCAGGTCATTATCGCCATCTACATCGGCAAAGGCGATTGAGCTTTCATCAACGCCATGAAAAGGTGTGTCCATTTCTTCGCTGAAATTGCCCAATCCATCATTAATGTAAAGCTTGGTGATTTCAGCAAAAGAACTATTATCCCCCGTAATGAGTAAATCCTGATCGTTGTCTCCGTCTACATCGGCAAAGGCTATTGAGCTTTGATAAACCTCGTCAAAAGGAGTGCCCAGCACTTCGGTAAAATTGCCCGACCCGTCATTGGTGTACAGTTTCGAGATGCGGCCGCCGTCGCTCATCCCTGTAATGAGTACATCCTGATCGCTGTCTCCATCTACGTCACCGAAGGCCATTGCGCCATATCTTACGCCGTCAAATGGTGTATCGATCACTTCGGAAAAATCACCCGATCCGTCATTAGTGTAGAGCTTCGCAATGCGAACAAGATCGTCATCTTGTCCAGTAATTAATACGTCCTGGTCATCGTCGCCATCTACGTCAGCAAAAGCCGCTGAACTGTAGATGGTGCCTACGAATGGGGTGCCCTGAACCTCAGTAAAATTTTGTGCAGAGCTAATCTGAGAAGATGCCAGAAACAGAACTCCGAGAAGAGGCACTCTCAAGTTGAAAATTCTATTTTCCATGATTCGATCATTTTAATTGACAGTTGAAGATTAGATGGTGACTAAGCGCAATCTGCCGGAAAACAAGTGAAACGTCTGAATTGACTGGTGAAGTGTCATCAAAGAACCCCTGTCAGGAATACAGAGGTTAATTTTTGCGGGTTAAAGGCATCACACCTACTGCTTCACGACCTTCTTCAGATCAGTACCCACATCCGTTTCGATTTTCACCAGGTAAATTCCCGGCGCAAAACCTTCGAGTTCAATGGAAGAACGGGGACTCACCTTAGATAAAACTTTCTCTCCCGTGATATTGAATATTTCGACCCTCTCCAGCCCATGAGATGTTTCAATGGTGAGCATATCCGCTGTGGGATTTGGATAAAGGGATACAGAATTTGGATCCAGGGTCGTTTCGGAGGTTGACAGTGTGCCCGAGCATTCAAAGAATTCTGCAATCAGTTGGGAACCAATTACATCCTGATTAGAAGTCCCAAAAAGATTATCATTTACTGCATTACTCGTAGGCCAGGTACCCCATCCGTCAATTACTTTATAAAGTTGAGTGTTGCTGCAGTTGTCACAATCATACTCGATGAGTTCAACTGTTGATGGCAGTAAGGGCTCTTCCACCAAATCCGGTAAAAGGGTAACTGAAGGATTTTCATCACAACCGTTGATGGTCCTGGCCCAGAAATCTACCACGTCTTCTACGGGTGCATTGTAGTAGTAGAAAGTGTCTACACCGCTCTCGTAGATAGAAGTTCCTTCATAATTTAAATATGGATCGCTGGTTCCATGAATTGATAGGTAGGGAACCTCATTTTCTATGTTGCAGTAATTCAGGTTAACATGGGAAGAATCCATTCCACCTCCGACCACTGCAAAGGCTTTGAACTGATACGGGCGGGAGGAGTCTGTGCGATTGTACTCGCACACAAGATCATAGGTGAATGTACCACCACTGGACACCCCGCCAATGCAGATATCATTCGTATCAATGGAATAATTAGAGTCAATGTGGTCAATGAGATCTTCTACCATGAGAAAGTCATCCTCCTCAGAACCGATTTCAAAACCAAAGGCGCCCATGAAATAGAACGGTTCCGGGTAAATCACCATAGAATTGGATCCGAGGTAGTCATTAAAATGCCTTTCAGCCATTTGTGAAGCACTTTCTGCCGGACCGCAGAACAGAATTACGAGTCTTAGCGCTTGCTCGGGGTCATCGGGAATGGCTCCCAGGTAGGCTCTGGTATTTCCGTTGCTTGTGAAACTTCCTGAAATATTAGTCTGCGCAACCAGGCAGGAGTTTATGGCAAAGAAAAGAGCAGCAAGTAATATCGTTTTGGAAGTAGAATTCCTGGCTTTCATCTTGGTCGTTTTTATATTTTACGAAACTAGATCATTGCTATCCCCAGTGCAGATCAGACAATGTAAAACGACTGAAATGGCAGGTGAAGTGTCTCTAAAAAAACCAGTGCTGGAAGGGCAGAGGTTTAGTTGTACGGGTAAATGGCTTCACGCTCACTGCTTCAGGATCTTCTTGAGATCTGTGCTCGCGTCCGTTTCGATTTTCACGAAGTAAATTCCGGGCACAATACCTTCGAGTGCAATGGAAGACTGCGGATTCACCGCAGATAATACTTTCTGACCTGTGAAATTGAATATTTCAACCCTCTCCAACGAATGCCTCGTTTCGATGGAAAGTGTTTCCGCGACGGGATTGGGGTAAACTGTAATGCACCCCAAATTCAGGGCAGGCACCTAAGTTGGAAAATTCCGACTTAGCTTTAACCCTGAATCATGAAACGCGAACGACGAAACACTCTTCTTCAAAGTACAAGAAGAGTTGGCCAAAAGACAGTTGGCTCCGGTTCCATCCAAGAACAAGAAAGAAGAACCTTTTCCGCTGCGTGGTTTGCTGCATTGCTCGAAATGTGAGCGCCGCTTGACTGCTTCTTTCAGTAAGGGCAAGTCTGGAAGTAGGTATGGCTATTACCACTGCAATTTTTGTCGTCGAGAACGCTACTGGATGGAGTCTGTCTCGCATGCAGTTTCCAGTGTGATGGAGAGTTTCAATTTTTCGAAAGGGGTGCACGCGCTCTATGACGCCATTCTTGCCGAGACTTTGGGCAAAGACAACAAGAAGGCGGAAGCAAGGAAAAAGGAACTACAAAAGCAGATCACAAAAATCGAAGAGCGCATCACTAACATTCAGTCGCTCCTGATGGACGATCATTTGAGTCCAGAAGCATTCAGGGAAATGAAAACGCGGTGCGACCAAGAGCTTCAGCAAGCGAGATTGGAGATGGCCAAGTTGAATGAGAAAGACCCAAATATGGCCTCCAAACTCAGAAAAGGTGTCCACATCCTGAAGAACATGTCGAACACCTTCAAAGCCGCGAATGACGGGCAAAAGGCGGCATTGGCGAGGGCTGTATTCCCGGAATCCCTATTCTTCGATGGAACGAAATGTCGAACACCCAGAATCAACTCGGTACTCGCGCTGCTCCTCAGTTTGGACGTGGATTCCAGCGGAAACAAAAAAGGGAGAATCCCAGAAAATCTGGAGTTCTCCCCTCAGGTGGAGCCGGGGGGAGTCGAACCCCCGTCCAAACAAGGACAGACACAGCTTTCTACATGTTTATCCCGCAATTGGTTTTCGTCCGGGTGGCTGATCACGGGCAACCCACCTCACGGCTTAGTCCGGTAAAATTCGCGCCGGGCGTCGGACACACCCTTTGCTAGATCCATTTGCTCTTGCCCCGATTGCCTGACGGAAGGATCCGTACGTCAGACCGGGACAGCTCGTCCCGCCGACTATCGACGAGATTGGGCGTATCGACTGAGTCGATTAGGCCGCGAGCGCGTAAGAAGTGTTGTCATTTCTGACTTTGGAAGTTCGGAGATTTTCGAGCAGGGCTTCCAATCGCTCGACATGCTTACTGGACCCGCGCACTTGCTGTCAAATCCAAAATCGGCCCCAAGATTTCAAAGAATCGCTTTGAACAGCGGATGAACAAAAGTAGAGCACCCCATGCCGAAATCAATGCCGGAGAACAACCCTTTCACGAATTTTGGTGTTGTGGAGATGATGACACGGAACACGATGTGGAAAGTGGGGCTGGGTTTGGTCTGGATGATGAGCCTGCAAACGCTGCAAGGCCAAATCATTGAGCCCTTCGACATCCGTTTTCAAGCCCAGCAAAACGGTGGCATTCAGTTCCTTGCAAACACAACGATGCATTGCGGCAGCAGCAACAACTGCCTCGAAGCGCAGGAAGCGATGCCGTTTGAATTCCCGCAGGACAACAACAACGGCCACGACATGCAGTATTTCGACGGGGACAACGATCCGGCGACTTTCTGCTCCTCTTCCGACAGCCTCGCGCTCGGCACTTGCGCGCAGATCAGCTTTGCGGGGCTTTACTGGGCCGCCCGACTTGGCAACAGCAATTCGACGCCCGAAGCGGACCTCATGGAAGCGAAAATCAAGGCCGCCGATGGCGATGCGTACACCGACCTCACTGCCGATCAAATTTTGTATTTCAACGCCTCGAACGTCAGCAATTACTGCTGTTTCAAGGATGTAACGGACATCGTGGCCAACAATCCCGTCAATGCGCGTTACACCGTCGCGGACGTCAACGCCGTGCAAGGAAGTTCGTCATGGGGCGGCTGGGTGCTGATCATCGTGTACGCCGACGCACTCGAGCCGATGCGCAACCTCACCGTGTTCGATGGGGTGGCGGTGATCACGATGAGTGGGTTTGGCAACGAAGTGGTGGATGTTCCGATCGGAGGCTTTCAAACCCCGCCCTTCGGCCCTGTCGATCTGCAACTGGGCGTTGTGGCATACGACGGAGACCGCGGGGAAGGCGGAGACCAATTGGGCTTCAGCGGCAGCGGCCCCTTTCAGTACATTTCCGACGCGACCCATGACATCAACAACTGCTTCAACAGCACCCACAGCACCGACGGGGTGATGAATCCTTGGCGGCAGCCCGCGTTCAACAACAACCTCGGCCACGACGCGAACGTTTTCAACCCCGACAACTCCACTTTCGCATTCCTCGGCAACAATGCCACAAATGCGGAGATCAGGGTGACCACTGGTGGCGAGTCCATCACCGTGCAAGCCATCACCTCCTCCATCGACGTGTACGAACCGGATTTGCGCGCCACCGTTTACATCTCAGACGTCAATGGCGGCATTGCAAATCCAGGTGACATCCTCGAATACACCGTGGTGGGCAAGAACATTGGGTCCGACGCTGCGGTGGATGTGAGCATGTCGATCGGACTGGACATTCGGACGACGTATGTGCCGGGCAGTTTGGAGATGGTGGCGGGCCCGGGGGTCGGAACTTTGACGGATGCAGCGGGCGATGATTTGGGTGAGTTCCAGCCTTTGGACCAAACCCTGAACGTCCGCGTCGGCACTTCCGCAGGTCCCATCATCGGCGGCACCTTGACCAACGACCCCATGGGCCTCGACAGTGTCGCCTTCCGCTTCCAAGTCGCCCTCACAGACGATTGCCTGCTCCTTCAGTGCGATGGCACCTTGACTGGGGCAGCCACCATCATCGGCGAAGGCGACATTTCCGGCAATCCCCAGGACAACAACGGCGCCAGTGCGGTGGTGGACGAAAACGGCTGCCCCGTCGACGCCGTCACGACCTTGGATGTTCAGACCGGCGTCTGCCCACCCGTCGCCATCGAACCTGTCGGCACCACCTGCCTCGGCGACGACGTGACGTTGCTGGTTCCACAATTCTCCGACAACCCACTCGCCGAATCCCTTGCGCAGTACGAATGGACCGGCCCGAACGGCTACAGTGCCTTCTCGGCCGACGCCTTCATTCCAGCGGCCACCTTCAGCGAGGCCGGCATCTACAACCTCGAAGTCAACTTTGACGGCCTCCCTTGCTTGCTGCAAGCGGCCGCCTATGACCTCACGGTTCATCAACCCGATCCAGACTTCACCGCTCCTGCACCCCAATGCCTTGACGGAAACGCCTTTGATTTCGTCGCCATGGGCGCGCAGTACGCCGGGGCGACCTACGCTTGGTCCTTTCCGGGGGCTTACCCGCCCGCTGCAACGGGGGCCGGAGTGCCGGCCGTCAGCTACAACAGCGCGGGCTGGCACCCTGTGACATTGACTTTGCAAGAAATCGGTTGCACGAACGACCACGTGGATTCCGTTTATGTCGAGGCTGCGCCCGATTTGTCGGCCTTTGCCGTCGACATCTTTCCCGCATCGGGCTGCCTTCCCTTGAGTGTGACCTTCGGCGAAGCCAACCCCACAGGTGAACTGGACTGTGCATGGACGTTTGGCGACGGCGGGGAGAGTTTCGCGGATGCACCGATTCACATCTACGAAGCCCCTGGAGTTTATGACATCATGGTCCATGCAGCAGCCACCTCAGGGTGCCCCGCCGAGGTTTCCTTTTCCATCCCAGGCGCTGTGACAGTGCACGACTTGCCCGAAGCAGGATTGGAAGTTGAACCCCAAACCGTCGATCTGATCGCCCCCATTGTCCACATTTCTTCGCTCGCACAGCCGGGCACCACGGTCAATTACTGGATGTCCGATGGGGGCAGCCTCAACACCGCAAACGGGAGCTATGCCTTCAGCGATGGGGGGACATTCGACATCGTCCAAACCGTCATCGACAACAACGGCTGCACGGCCACCGCACGAGCCGAAGTCGCGGTCAATGGCACGATTTTTTGGGCGCCGACCGCATTCTCACCGAACAGCGATGGGGTGAACGATGTTTGGCTTCCCACAGCCCTCGGCATGACCACTTACGCATTGGAAGTGAGGGACCGTTGGGGCGAGATGGTTTGGTCGACGACAGACCCGAAGCAACCCTGGCTCGGTGAAGGTGACGGAGGATTGCATTTCGTTGAAGATGGTGTGTATGTCTGGCAGGTGCGATTCACAGACCAACTCCGTCAGCCCCAAATCCAACAAGGCCACGTGACCCTCTTCCGGTAACCTCGGGCTCAGTTCGTTTCCAATTGCTTTCTGCCCTCAGCCACATAGCCGGCGAGGTAGGCAAACGTGGGCGTCAGCTCGCCAGAGGCGTCCGTTTCCGTCGCGCCAGCCAAGATGCCATTGGCATCGCCTTCCACCAGCAAAGGGAGCACGTGTTCAACCAATTCTCGGCCAAACCCCTCTGAAGCATCGCGCGGCAATTCGCAAGGCAAGTTGTCGACGGCCATCACCGTGACCCCCGCCGGATCATCAAAGGCACACTCCTCCCCTGTTTGTCGCAGGTAGCCGTAGAATGGCGCCGCAATGGTGGACGGACGGGTGGTGGTGGGAATCGGACCGGCGATGTCGCAGCTGACATCCGCCACCGTTTCAATCGACCAATCTGTCGCCTGCACGTCCGCTTCACTGAACAAAAACGGTGAGCCCTCCGCCCAGAAATGTCCGGCAATGAACAGATGAGCCCGTTTCGTGAAAGCGCCGAAAGTGGAAGTGTACGCCGTGGGGTCCGCCTTGAAATCGGCCATGTCAAAAACACCGCCATCCCGTCGGGTGTTGTAATCCTCAACGTTCAGGTGGGTGAACGTGGGCTCCAGGACGTCTTCGTTCAGGAAGTCCTGCTTGTGCACAGCCCGAAGCCCCAAATGATCGAGGACCTCCCGGGCACCGAGGCCCACACGACCGAAGCCGGTCAAAACGATGCGGAAGCTGGGGGGCAGGGAGATGGTGGATTTGGCCTGGGCCAACATCTCTGCCAAATCCCGACAGTCCATCGCCCGAGGCAGCTCATAACGCCCAGTTCGCAAGCCATACGCCCGAAACCCATTGTACGCCCCCACCAGGCCTGCCCACCGGCCAAAACCAATGATGCGCTTGCCACTGGGCCGCTTCAGCATCTCGTAATCGATCAGGCGAATGCGCCGGTCCACGATGGCGGCCAGCAACTTCGCGTTGTAGGGTTGCAGCTTGTAGGTGTGGCTGAAAAAGAGGTAGGTTTTGTCGGCCAGCAAAGCATCGACTGGCACTTCCTTGACCCCGAGCAGCACATCGCAACGCGTGATGTCTGTGACGACTTCGATGCCCTCCGCCCGGTATTCATCATCGGTGATTCGGCGAATCTCGCTGGACTCCACAACGAGGCGCGCGGTGGGAAACCTGTCCAAAAACAACCGGCACTGAGCCGGCGTCAATGGAACCCGCTGATCAGGAGGCACTTTGCCTTCTCGCAGCAACCCAAATGTGATCATTTTCTGCATGGACGCACTGGCTTCTGACCCTGAAAGATACTGAGAAGTCAGTCGGATTGCGGCACAAACACATAACGGATCATGCAGAGCTGCTCTCGGCTGGCGCTGAGATCGATGTTGAAACGCGATCGAGCTGCGCTTTGGCGAGCGGCCTCGAGGAGGCAAGTGGGCACTTGGGTTTGGGCCAAATCCACTTCCACCACCTGCCCTTCTCGCCCCACCACAACACTGGCCTCGACCACGCCGCCTTCTTCGCATCGGTACCCGGGCATGTCCAGGTGCTGGGCCCTGCGGCCGGCGCATTCAAAGGACACTGTGACTTCGCCCTGATAGCGGTTGTCCCAACCGGACAAGGTCTCCACATCGCCTTCGGTGACATCCGGAATCGCTTCCAGCCCGAAGTCCTTTTTTTGTGCCGCCAACCGAGCGGCCTCCGCTGCTTCAAATGCACGCAGTTCCGCTTCCACTTGGGCGCTCGTCGGGCCTTCGTTCGGCGGTCCGCCTGTGGACCTTCTTTCGGATGACGTTTCCGCACTGCGATCCGCCCGCAGGTTCGCTACCCGGCCCGCAAGGCGCTCGGCAACCGCCTCTTCCATCGTCTTCGGCGTCGGCATGGGTTCAATGGCGTCGGACCACAGCACTTCCACGAAGTCTTGCGCTGGCACTTGCCCGGGAATGGGTTTGAAAGCCAAATACGCCAGCACCCCTGCATGAACGATCAACGTGATGGCCAAAGCCCACAAACGAGACGCATTGCGCATCAATCGAAGACAACAGTGGTTTCTCGTTTCCAAGCATCCGCGGTGATGCTGAATTCCCCTTCGAAATAATACACCCCCGTCTTCGTCACCACCTTTCGGAACCGACGGACTTCATTGCCACGACGCACAGTCCGCTCAATCACCAGGCCGTTCGGAATGTCGTACGATTGCTCTTGCACACCTTGCAACACCTCCGCATCTTCTGGTGACAAGTGCAATTCATCCGGGTCAGGTGGCGAACCGGGGTCCAATCCCAGGCGCTCCACGCGTTCGTCGTACCCACGCGAAGACGCATCCAATGCCCGACCCCCCAGAGCCGTTCGCTGGGCCCGTTCGGCGGATTGGAGCGCATCGTAACGCGATTGCGCTGCTTCATCGGCCCCTTCTCCATATCGGCCCATTTGCTGGACTTGGTCTGTTGCGGTTTCGCCGGCGATGGACCTCCGCTCCGCAGCGCTTCTCGACAAGTCCGAATTGAGTTCCCTGTACTCCCGGTGGGCCCGCTCCACCTCGGGAACGGCATCTACATAATCGCGGCTGTGATCGCTGTACATGCCCGACACCTCGCGCTGCTGTTGCTCCACAGTCAAAGAACCATCGGCAATGGCCGCGGCCCCGCGTGCAGCGTAGTTGTTCATTTGGCGATCCTGTTGCTGCCGCTCGCGCTCGAGGGAATTCCTGCGATTCCCTTGGTACGATTGTCCAGAATTCTGAATCGAACTCAGGTGCTCCTCCAACATTCGGGCGGCTTGCAAATCACTTTGAATCCGATCCTCTGCGTCCGACTGACGATCCATTCGAAGCGTGCTGGCGGCCTCTTTTTCCCGCTCGACGGCCAACAGCCGCGCGCGTTCTTCCGATTTCAGTGCTTCACGATAATAATCCTCCGCCTCATCGCTCTCGTCTCGCGAGCGCGCAGCCACCATTTGTTCAGCTCTGTTTCTTTTTTCGTCTTCCAAACGGGCACGTTCCGCTGCTGCCGCGGCCTCTGCAGCTTCTGCCGCCGCCAGCCGCCGGCTGCGCTCGCGCTCGGCCTCATCGGCTTGCGCAGCTTCGGCTTGTCGTGCTTCCTCCGCCAATCTCGCGGCTTCCTCTGCAGCCAACGCCGCTTGCTGATTTGCCTCAGACGCCTCCGACTCCGCCGCAATCCGATCGAGCTCCCGCTGGATCCGCTCCAGCCGTGCAGCCGGATAACGCTCGCCAGGTTTCAGGGCCAGTGCCTCATTGTATGCCGCACGGGCCGTCTCGTATTCGCCAGATTCAAACGCCTCGTCTCCCGCCCGAACCTTTCCTTCGAACGCTTCGTTCAACGCAGCCGCCTCGGCTGCCTCCGCTTGGTTTGCCGACAATGCCGCCTCTCGTGCCTTGTCCTCGTCCAAGCGACGCTGGGCCTCGGAAGCCTGGTCTTTCGGGTATTGTTCTGCTGGGAGTATGGACGCCGCCTCGTTGTATTGACGGATGGCGTCTGCGTAGTTGCCCTTTTTGAAATTCTTGTCGGCCAAATCCACCAGAGATTCATACCGCTCGGCCTTGTCAGCCAAAGCGGCAGCATCCGCCGCAGCCGCAGCCAATCGGTCCTGCGCCTCGGCCCGACGTTGCTTGGGATAGCTGTCGCTGGGCTTGATGGCAATGGCTTCTGCGTAGCGCTCCATCGCCGTTTCATAATCTGCCCGATCGAAGGCAGAATCGGCATCCTCAATCAGGGATTCATAATCCGCATCCACCGCACGCTGTGCCTCTGCCGCTTCAACCCGCGCAAGCCCCTCTGCCGGTTCTGGGGCGTTGGGCATGAGGTCGCCGGCCTCTTCGAAAGCCGCCCTCGCTGTGCGGAAGTCATCGGCGCGCAAGGCGTTGTTCCCAGATTTGATGAGGTTGTCGAATTCTTCTTGCAACAACTCCGCAGCTCGGGCCTCATCGTATCGGGCTTGCGCATCGGACTGTCGCTGCATCGCCGTGGCATCATCCGGGAAAATGGCCAAGGCCTCCGTGAACGCCTCCAAGGCCCGCGCCCACTGCGTCCGCTCCATGTAGGTTTCCCCATCGGACATGAGGTCGGCGAAGTCCTCTCGCATTTGGGCCAATTGCTCCGCCATGTTCTCCACCCGCTCAAACTCAGCATCCACCCGGTTTTTCATCCGATTCGTGTAGTCAAAATCGAACGACACCGTGTTCTTGACTGGGTCGAATGCCGCCTTTCCGTAAGGATCCTCCAAAATCGAAGTGTCGAATCCATCCACCAATTCAAACAGGGTCATGTCCAAATCCAACTTGAACCCTCCCTTCAAATCCTCCGGCGGAACGCCACTGGCATCGACTTGAATCCGTTTGTTTCCATAACCCGAGAACTCAAAACTGAACGTGTAGTCATGCCGGAGAGGAAAACTGAAGTCATACTCCGCTCTGGCGTTCGTCGTCAAGCGATCAAACTCCACACCATCTTGGTACACCACCACTTCCACGCCAGGCATTTTCTTGCCTGACCCTTCATCTTTGAGTGTTCCGAACACAATCAGCTGATCGTCCTGAGCCCACCCCGTGCCCGAAGCGACGCCGCCCAACAGGAACAGGGCAATCCCGAGGATGCGTAATATTGCTCGAAACCTTTGCATTGCGACAAATATAAAGCGGATGAAGCTAGCATTTTGGGAACGACAAATGGGCCTCGACAATTGTGATGTGATGATTGTGGGCGCGGGAATTGTGGGGTTGGCGGCGGGTTTGGCCTTGCGCAAGCATTCAGACCAAACCCGAATCACCCTGATCGACCGCTCCCCTTTCAGCGATGGCGGCAGCACCCGCAATGCCGGTTTCGCGTGTTTCGGTTCCCCGCGAGAATTGCTCGAAGATGCGAAGCAACAGGGCGAAGCGGCCATGCGCCAAACAGTTGAACGCCGACTCCGTGGCCTCGCGCTGTTGACATCCGAACTGGGCGCAGGCGCCATCGGCCTCGAGGCCACTGGAAGCCTGGAAGTGTCGCTCGCCAGCGATGTCCACGCGCCCACAACAGCCGCGGAAATCGATTGGCTCAACGCGTTTTTGGGGCCCATCACTGGGCGGAAAGCCACTTTCACCACGCCGCCGAAGTCCAGTTTGCAGGGCATCGACGGGGAACGGGTTGCCTCGGTTTGGCATTCCCCCCTCGAAGGCATGCTTCAGACCTCCGCCTTGATGCTCACCCTGGAACAAAAAGCCGCCCAAGCTGGCCTGGTCATCCGCCGAGGCCTTCAAGTGCGCCAGATGCGCGTGCTTGCCGATGGCCGAGCTGAACTGGACATCGAACCCGCATTCGCGCCGCCCGGCAGCCAGTTCACCCTGACGCCGGCCCGAACCTTGCTCACCATCAATGGCGCAACCCCGCTGCTCCTTCCCGACGCAGACGTCGCGCGCGCACCCAACCTCGTGCTGGTGACCAAGCCACTTCGAGGCCCTTTGCCTGTTTGCCCCATCCACGCGGAGGGCGGGTACATCTACGCCCGACCTTTGCCGACTGGCCAAATGCTCGTCGGCGGAGGACGTCACTGGGGCAAGGCCTCTGAAACCGAAGTCGAACGGCGGTTGCTCGATTGGCTCGGCGAGATCGTCCCGGTGGCCAGAGGCGCAGAAGTGGCCATGCGTTGGACAGGCCATTTGGGCATCGGTTCTTCTCGGAGCACCCGCATCGAACAGGTGGCCCCGCATGTCTTTGGGGCCTGGCGTCTCGGCGGCATGGGGGTGGCAACGGGCATGATGGTGGGCAAGGAATTGGCCCATTTGTCGAGAAAATGAAACTTTTCGTCGAAACCCTCCGTAATGGGACGCATGAACTCTCGAATCATGTTCTCATTGCAACTCCTCTGGAGACCCCTCGCCACAGCATTCTTGGTGTTGGGCCTCCTCGGCACCGGCCTCGCTCAGTTTGAGGTCCGCGCCTTGTCCGGCCCGACCTCCTTCACCGGGGCGATGAGCCAAGAAGACGGCATTCTCACCGGCAGTGCTGGCAAGTACGCTTCCACCGTGGGCTTGACCGCCGGTGTGGAATCCCCACTGGCCTTTGACGTCAACGCCTCGTGGGGCGAGCTGGCGACGAACACATCCGATTTGGCCCGCACCCGCGGCCTGTTCAATGCCTACAGCGCTGAGCTCCGGCTGCAAGTGCCTTTCGCCGAAAACCGCCTCTTGTTGCCTTGGATCAGCGCTGGTTTGTCGCTCGTCCGCCAACAGCAATTGAGCGACTTGATGAATTCGGAAGGGGTGGCATACCAAACCTGGTCCAACGGTTCCCTCTACGACATGCCCGAAGCGGCGCCTGGTGCTGCCACGCAAGCCCAGCTGATCACACCGGACTACGTCTACGAAACCGCCTCGGGTGTTCAGCAATCGATCGGCGTGCCGATTCGCGCCGGACTGGACTTGAACCTGACGAACCGAATGCACGCCAGCTTGGCGTTGACCGTCCTGACTGGCGTCGAAGCCGCCATCAACCCGAGAGACAATTACAATGATTTTGTGACCACCGCCCAAGCCGGCATCGGCATCCGCCTCGGCAAGGACTACCGCCCCAGCATCCCTGCGGAAATTGCCGATCTGCCCAAGGATGCCGACGGCGATGGCGTCAAGGACGAATCTGACGATTGCCCAGGAACTGTGGCCGAAGCGCCCGTGACACGCAATGGATGTCCGTTGGACAGCGATGCCGACGGGGTTGCAGACCATTTGGACCTCGAAATTCACAGCCCGCACGTCCGCGTCAACGAAAATGGTGTGGCCCTGAGCGATGAAGAATGGGCCTTCCGGGCCGAAACCTTGCAAAACGCAACGTCCGACCCTGCCTACTTCGCCCTCGACTACGAACGGTTGGAGTCGGATGACGCCGAAGCGAGTGTCCTGACACCGGTGTTGGAGAATGGCCTGACGCCTGCCGAGGACCGAATCCGAGGCATGATCCTCAGCGACATCGAATCGACGGAGAAGCCGATTTTGGTCATCGCTTCCATCTTGCCCACTTACAGGGTCCAAATCGGGCGCTATGCGGACAAACTCGACACCAAAATCTTGACCGAGATGATGGCCCTCGAAATGATTGAGCCCATGTTTGAAGCCGACGGAACCTTCCGTTTCGTCAGCCGTTCCTTGCCCAACGAGAAGGAGGCGCGTGCCTTCATGGCCGAGGCGAAAGTCCTCGGGTTTGAAGACGCGTTCCTGATCGGCGATTACAACGGGCGAGCGATTGGTTTGGCCCAAGCGCGCCAAATCGAAGAAGACATGATCGGCGTCACTTCAGCCGACGACGGCCTCCGGCCATAAGACACCATTCCAAATTATCGTTGCGACTTGCTTGAACCGATGCCCCGTGAGGAACCTTCCTTGCGGGGCATGTTCGTTGCGGCAATGGCGTCTGCAACGCGGGAACCGTCCATGGCTGCCGAGAGGATGCCACCGGCATACCCCGGCCCCTCGCCTGCGGGGTACAACCCGGCCACGTCGGGATGCGCCAGCGTCTCCCGATCGCGTGGGATGCGAACCGGACTGCTCGTGCGGGATTCCGGCGCCACCAAAACCGCGTCCGGGTGCAGAAATCCCCTCATTTTTTTGCCGAAAGTCGCCAAACCGATGGCGAGTGGTTGGGCGATTTCTGGCGGCAACACGGTCCAGAGGTCGACCGACACCACACCGGGAATGTAACTCGTGGTGGGCAGTGAGGTGGAGACGCGCCGGGCAAGAAAGTCGACAAGGCGCTGGGCGGGGGCGGCTTGGGTTTGGCCTGCAGCAAGCCAAGCCTGGCGCTCCACCGCCGCCTGATATTCCATCGCTCCCAAAGGCCCTGTGTGGCCCGCCGCTTCCCAATCCGCCGGGGACAACTGCACCACCATGCCCGAATTCGCGTGCGGATTGTTCCGCTTCGACGGCGACCAGCCATTCGTCACAATCTCTTCCTGGTCGGTGGCGCAGGGGGCGATGATGCCCCCCGGACACATGCAAAAACTGTGGACGCCGCGCCCATCCGCCTGACAGACCAGGGAATAGGCCGCAGGCGGCAGGTGCTCGCCACGCGGTTCGTTGTGGTACTGAATCGCATCAATCAGCGATTGCGGGTGCTCGATGCGGACGCCGATGGCAAAGGGTTTGGCCTCCAAAGCCCAGCCTTTGCGGTGAATCAAACGAAAGATATCCCGGGCGCTGTGGCCGGTGGCCAGCACGCAAGCAAGGCCTTTCTGATGGACTCGACGACCTGAGACCAAATCCTGACAATCAACCGATTGAAACACCCCACCTGAAGTGACTTGAATGTCTTCGACCCGATGGCGAAAGTGGATTCGCGCCCCGGCGGCAAGCAGCGCCTCGCGCATGGAAGCGATGATGCCCGGGAGTTTGTTCGTGCCCACGTGCGGGTGGGCATCAATGAGAATGTCAGGGGAAGCCCCGTGGGCCACAAGGATGCGGAGGGCCGCCTGCACATCCCCGCGTTTCTTCGAGCGGGTGTAGAGCTTGCCGTCGCTGTAGGTGCCTGCTCCGCCCTCGCCGAAGCTGTAATTGCTGTCGGGATCGACCCGGTGTTCGCGGGTGATGGAGACCAAATCCCGTCGCCGCTCCCGAACCGGCGCCCCCCGTTCGAACATGACGGGGCGAAAGCCGTGTTCCACGAGCCGAATCGCCGCGTAGAGCCCGGCGGGCCCTGCCCCCACGACGACGACCTCCGGGGCGTCAGCGGGCACGATGGGCAAGACGGGCGAGGGCGGTGCGGCCGGGAGGAGCGGTGCCTCTGGCGCGGCGTATTCCACGGTCAGCACGAGCTTGACCGGGCGGCGGCGGGCATCGAGGGAGCGCCGCACAACACGCCAGTCACTGACCCGCTGTCCGAGGGCGCGCTCAAGGGCCCTGTGAATCTCGAGGTCAGTGGCCCCCGGGTGGGTTTGGAGGGAGGTGGTGGGCACGGGTTTGGCTTTCAAGCCCAAATATACGCCCACCCACACCCGCACGACTTTCTCGAACGCAACAGCACAGGGATGAATTACCTTCGCAAGTCGCATGCAAGCCACGTTTCCACACAACCCCCTGCGATTCGACCGCGCAGCGCTCAGCGATGACCAGATTCGCTCTTTGTACAAGCAATTGCTTCTTCCCCGCATGATCGAGGAAAAAATGTTGAGCCAATTGCGGCAAGGCAAAATTTCCAAATGGTTCAGCGGCATGGGCCAAGAGGCGATTTCGGTCGGGGCGGCTGCAGCGCTGGCGGCGGATGAATTCATCTTGCCGATGCACCGAAACCTCGGCATTTTCACCACGCGGGGCATCACGCTCGATCGGCTGTTTGCGCAGTTTCAAGGGAAAATGCACGGGTTCACGAAGGGCCGAGACCGCTCCTTCCACTTCGGTTCGCGCGAGCACCACATCGTGGGCATGATCTCTCACCTCGGTCCGCAGCTCGGCATCGCCGACGGCATTGCCCTCGCGCACAAGCTGGACAATTCCGGCAAGGCCACCCTCGTCTTCACGGGGGATGGGGGCGCCTCCGAAGGCGACTTCCACGAGGCGGTGAATGTCGCGGCGGTTTGGTCTTTGCCTGTGATCATTTGCGTGGAGAACAACGCCTGGGGCTTGAGCACACCTTCGAACGAGCAGTTCAAATGCGAACACTTTACTGACAAGGCCATCGGTTATGGAATTCCAGCGCAAGACGCCCGCCAAGTCGATGGAAACGACCTCCTGGCGGTGTACCATGCCGTCCACCAAGCTGCCGCCGACGTCCGGGCGGAGCCGCGTCCGATTTTGCTCGAATTCAAGACCTTCCGGATGCGCGGGCACGAGGAAGCCTCAGGCACCAAATACTACCCGGAGGGCCTCATCGATCACTACGCGGCCATCGACCCCGTCGATCGGTTCGAGGCCTGGGGCCTGGGCGAAGGTGCCCTCACCGATGCGTTCATCGATGCGTGCCGCTCCGAGCACAAATCCACCATTGCCGCAGGCCTCAAGGCCGCCGCAGCACTGCCTGAAATCGACGCGGACATCGACCGCGAACTCGAGGACGTTTTCGCCCCCTGCCCCGGCAGCTCCTTGCCAGCCATGCCAGCGGAAGGCGGTTCGCGCGAAATCCGCATGATCGACGCCATCCAGGAAGGCCTCGGCCAGGCCATGGAACGCCACGACAGCCTCGTGTTGATGGGCCAGGACATCGCCGACTACGGCGGCGTCTTCAAAGTCACAGAAGGATTCGTGGACCGGTTCGGCAAGGACCGCGTTCGCAACACCCCATTGTGCGAGTCGGCCATTGTCGGCGCCGCCCTTGGCCTCTCCATCGCCGGCCGCAAAGCCATGATGGAAATGCAATTCAGCGATTTTGTCACCGTCGGCTTCAACCAAATCGTCAACAACCTCGCCAAAATCTACTGGCGCTGGGGACAAAACGCCGACGTCGTCGTCCGCATGCCGACTGGCGGCAACGTCACGGCAGGCCCGTTCCACAGCCAGTCCACGGAGGCTTGGTTCTTCCACGTTCCAGGCCTGAAGATCGCCTACCCTGCGACGCCGGCGGACGCGAAGGGCCTGCTGCTCGAGGCGTTCGAGGACCCGAATCCGGTGTTGTTCTTCGAGCACAAGTTCCTCTACCGGTCGCTCACGGCGGCGGTGCCGGCGGAGCCGTATCGAATTCCGTTTGGGCAGGCGCGGCGGGTCCGGGCGGGCGCGGATGTGACGTTGGTGACGTACGGATTGGGCGTGATTTGGGCTGAATCTGTCTTGGACGCGAACCCCGACTACTCCGTCGATCTCATCGACCTCCGGACCCTCGCCCCTTGGGACGAAGACATGGTGATGGCGAGCGTCAGGGCCACCGGCAAGGTCTTGGTGCTGCACGAGGACACGTTGACGGGCGGCATCGGCGCAGAGATCTCGGCCCGCATCCACGAGGAGTGCTGGCGCGACCTCGACGCCCCGGTGGCCCGGGTGGCCGCCCTCGACACGGCCTTCCCGTTCGCCGCGCCGCTCGAAGCGCAGTTCCTCCCGGCGGGCCGTCTCGTCGCAGCCTTGGACAAACTTCTGAAACGATAACGGGGGGGAGCGGGCTGCGCACCCGCTCAAACGGAAACGGTCCAGGCACCAGCCAATCGAAACAGTTTTCTGGGTGAATCCATTCGTGAAAACCACGTTGTGTACATCACTGAGAAATGAAAATTTGTGACCCCCTGCCCATTCAAGGAACGAATCCGCGTTTGGATTTCTGATTCGCCTCGTCTACATTGGGAAGAATGAACGGTCGATGGCCCAAAAGGCTTGAACCTTTCGCGCAACCTGTCTTCTTCAGCCCCTTCACCCATGGTCCAGAACCCAGACGACGTGCGTCGCGCCATCCATTCGCTGCTGAATGATGTCGTCGAACAAAGCTTCCAATTGATGCTCGAACACCCTGCGTTTGAGGCAGAAGCCAGCGCCATCGTCCATGAAGCCAGTGAGTCGATTCGGCGGCTTGTCGCGGAGGTGCATGGGCTGCGTCCCCCCAGCCCCGATGCGCCCCGGCTGCTGCACGTTGCCTACGATCAACGCCTTCGCAGAATATCAGAAGCCGCCGAAACGGAGGCCATGACCTATCACCGAACGATTGCTGGCCTTCGGGCCATCGGCACGCGGGTCAACTGAGCATTTCAACGCAGACTCGGTGGCCTGCTCACTCGGAAGGGATGGGTCAGCGCCGTCCGCGCATGACCTGCTGCGGATTCTTGATGGCTTGCTCGACCATTTTGATGTCCTTCTTCAACATGCCCTTGTCGTCCAGTCGCTTGCATTCATTGAGCAAGGACATGGCTTCTTGACGTCGGCGCTTCGCAGATGCCACGACGGCGAGGTTGAGTTTCGCCGCGGCCTTGTCATGATTTTGCTTGAGGCCCAGCTTCAGCGCCTCTTTGAGGTGCTTTTCTGCTTCGTTCATGTTCTGCTCCATGAGAAGGCTGCCCTGCAAGAAGGAATAGTAGGCCCGGCGGCGAGGCCAAAGATGGGCTGGATTGATGCGCCCCAACCACACCCGCGCCTCGTCCATCTTTTGGGTGCGCAACTGCGCGAAAGCCATGATGAGGCGGATGGATTGGAGCGTCGCCAAAACGAAAATCGCGGTGACGAAGAGCATGCCAATGCCGGCCCCGGTTTGGCCCACAGCAAACAAATAAATCGCGTAGGCCAGGGCACCTGCGCTCACCAAAATCTTTACAATCCGCGTATCGATGCGCTTCAACATGACGTGTACTTTTGCGGTGCAAACTTACCGCTTCAAATGGATTGGCACCACCTGCATTCAATACATGATTTCGAAGAGGCCGTGGCAGCCTCTGGCCAGGGGCCTGTTGTGATTTTCAAACACAGCACGCGCTGCCCCACCAGCGCCATGGCGCTGCGACTGACAGAACAGCGTTGGCCTGCCGATGCAGGGATGCAGGCCTACTTCCTCGACCTCATTGCTCACCGAGATGTCAGCCAAGCCATCGCCACCAAGCTCGGGGTCGACCACGAATCGCCGCAGCTCCTTCTTCTGAAGGATGGCCTTGTCTTGCACCACGCCAGCCACCACCACATCGACCCGGCAGCGCTCTTGACGTATCTTTGACAGAAGCGTTGAACATGGGGAAGATTTTGAAATTGCGCGTCATCCTGGACGTGGAGGCGGATGTGTTCCGAGACATTGAGATCGAGGCCCAAGCCCCGCTTGCGCACCTGCACGCAGCGACGTTGGATGCCTTCGGTTGGGCCGGCATGGAAATGGCTTCGTTTTACAAGAGCAACGCAGAATGGGACCGCGGGGATGAGATTCCGCTGGTGGCCATGCCAGATGGTGAGGCAGATCGCGACATGGACCAAATCACTGTCGGCGAGCTCCTCCCCGATCTCCATGCCCGAGCCGTGTATGTGTACGACTTCTTGAGAATGTGGTGCTTTTTCATCGAACCGCTCAATGAAGTCGCCCCGGAACCCGGTGCGGGCTATCCGCGGTTGACCTTGGAGTTTGGGGTCCCCCCTGCCCCGGAGAGCCGCGCGCCTGAAGGCGTCGATGATGCCGACCTTCTGGCGGCATTGGGCCTGGCAGAAGAAGAGCAGGAAGGGGACGATTGGTCCACAGGTGACGCGGAATTGGACGCCTATCGCCAAGCGTCCGGCGGACATCATGATGACGAGGACGATGGCGGCCCGACCTTCACGAACATCGATGACCTCGACGATATTTATTGACCGCTGATGATGAGTGAGCGGCCTCTGGTGTTTGTGGTTGTCGGTCCGACAGCGGTGGGCAAGACAGCGTGTGCGATCGATTTGGCCCAAGCGCTTGGGACGGAGATCATTTCTGCCGATGCGAGGCAGTTTTATCGCGGTCTGGCCATCGGCACTGCCCAGCCCTCCGCCCGGGAAAGAGCCGCGGTGCCGCACCACTTCGTGGATTTCTTGGAACCGACCGCGCATTTTTCGGCAGGTGCTTTTGCCGAAGCGGCCACAGAGAAGATCGGGCAACTTCACAATTCCGGCCACCAAGCCGTCGTGGTGGTGGGCGGCAGCGGTCTCTACGTCAAGGCCTTGGTGGAGGGCCTGAATGCGTTGCCTTCGGACTTGAAAATCAGGGGCCTGCTCAATGATCGATTGGCCACAGAGGGCATCGCCCCCTTGCTCGCCGAACTTGAAACGCTGGACCCCGTTCACGTCAACCAGATGGACACCGCAAACCCCCAACGGGTTGTCCGTGCACTCGAAGTCTGTTTGGCCAGCGGCCGCCCCTTCTCGTCCTTTCATGCGCCAGAGGACATTGCCGAGAGGCCGTTCGACGTGGAAGTCCTGGGGCTCGAAGCCCCGAGAGATGTGCTGGAGTTCCGCATCCGCGAGCGCTTGTCGAGGATGATTGAGGCCGGCTGGGAACGCGAAGCCCGGCAGGCCCTCCCCTACCGCGAAGAAAACGCGCTGCAAACGGTGGGGTACCGAGAATGGTTTCAATGTTTCGACGGCGCCTGCACAAGGGCTGAAGCGGCCGAGGCCATCGCCGTCAAAACACGGCAGTTCGCCAAACGGCAAATGACTTGGTTTCGGAAAATGAAAGGGGTGAGTTGGTTTGGTTGCGATGCTTGCCCTGAAATGCTGGCGCATGCCCAGGAAATTTGCAGCGCGCGGAACATTCCCTTCACTCCACCCGTTCTTCCTTCATGAGCGACGCCCAGCGGCCATCCGACAGAAACCACAACAGCCACCGCTGGCACGGCGAGCATTTGGGGGCTTTCGATGAGCAGGTGGCGGAAGACCTGGAGTTCGACGTGGTTCGCGAAATGCTTGCGCACCACTGCCAAGGCCCCACCGCAACGAGCCGTGCAGAAGAGCTCAGACCGCTGCGGGCCCGCAAGCTCATTGTGCGGGCGCTGGAAGAAACCGCAGAATTGGTCAAAATCAGAACGGAGGGCATGGCCTTCCCTGCCGTTCAATGCGAGGAACTTACCCGGGAAATTGAATTGTTGAATGTCCGTGGATCGGTGTTGGATGAGACCGGTTGCACGCGAATTTTGGACGCTTCGCGAACCGTCAATGACGTCGTGGAGGCCATGAAGGACCAAGCCGAAGTGCTGCCGAGGCTGACCGATTTGACCCGAAATGTCTATGCCACAGACGCGCTGATCACCCCCATCGAAGCTGTGTTTGACGAACGGGGGCTCGTTCGGAGCGACGCCTCCAACCAACTCGTGAAGATTCGCGAGGACATGGTGCGCGTGCGGCGGTCCATCAGCCGGAATTTTCAGCGCGTGCTCAAGGAGATGCTCGAGAAGGGTTGGCTCGCAGACATCAAGGAAGGCTTCATCTCTGAGCGCCGGGTGCTCGCCGTCAACAGCACGCACAAGCGGAAGGTGGCTGGCACCGCCATGGGCACTTCCAAGACAGGTGCCATCACATTCATCGAGCCTGCTTCGAATGTGCCGTTGAACTTCGAGATGGAGATGCTGCGGGATGACGAGCGCAAGGAAATCCAGCGGATTTTGCGGGACTTGACGCGCGACATTCGGTTGCACTTGCCGTTGATTCGGGCGTACCAGGCACTGCTTGTGGATTTGGACTTTGTTCAGGCCAAATCCAAGCTCGCCATCGCCCTCCATGCCTCCCTGCCTGGCCTTCGGCGCAAACCGGGATGCCACCTCATTGAGGCCTACCATCCCCTGCTCAAACTCACGAACGACAGCCTCGGCAAGCGAACGGAGCCGCAAACGCTCGAATTGCGCGCCGACCGCAGGATGTTGATCATCAGCGGGCCCAACGCTGGCGGCAAATCGATCACGCTCAAAACCGTCGGCCTGCTGCAACTGATGTTGCAAAGCGGGTTGTTGATCCCGGTCAACCCGAGCAGCGAAATCGGCTTTTTCGACGCCCTGCTCACCGACATTGGGGACAACCAGTCGATTGAAAACCAACTCTCCACATACAGCTACCGGTTGAAACGGATGCGCGGGTTTTTGGATGTCGCGGGACCGACGTCCTTGCTGCTGCTGGACGAGTTCGGGACGGGGTCCGACCCGGAGCTGGGGGGTGCGCTGGCCGAAGTGTTTTTCGAAGAACTCTACGGCCGTGGGGCGTTCGGGGTGATCACGACGCATTATGCGAACATCAAGACCCGGGCAGCGAGCTTGGACCATGCCTTGAATGGATCGATGCGCTTCGACCGCGAATCCCTCGAGCCCCTCTACAAGCTCGACGTCGGCCCGCCGGGCAGCTCGTTCACCTTCGAGGTCGCCCAAATCAACGGCATCCCCGCCGACCTCATCGACCGGGCGAAGGGCAAACTCGACCAGAAAAAGGTGAAACTGGATGAGTTGATCGGAGATTTGCAAAAGGAAAAAGCAACACTGAGCCGATTGACCGACCGGCACCTCAAACAAGAGGTGGAGATGGAGCGGTTGAAGGCCAGTTTGGCCGACCAGCAGAGCGCCCTCGAAGAACGCGCGGAGAGCCAACAAAACATCGCAGAGGAGCAAAACGTTGCCCTCAACCGCGGCCGAAAGCTCAACCATTGGGTCGACCGGTACAGGGCGGAATCCAAGAACCGGGAATTGTTGGAAGATGTGCGGAAATACCTGGCCGTGGAACGGGCCAAGCGCGACGACGCTGCCAAGCGGACAGAGGCCAAGCGAAAAGCCGCGGCCGCCAGTCGCCCCAAGCGACGTCCCAAGCACCACGTCGAACGCATCGTCGTCGGGTCCATCGTGCGGTTGCGCAATGGCGGATCGGAGCGAGGGGAGGTTTTGGAACTGACTGAACAAAACGCTCTGGTGTTGTTCGGGGCGTTCAAAACGCGGGTCGAACTCGAGAAGTTGACTTGGGTGGCGCGATAACGGGAAACAGGGAGCAGGAAGCAGGGAACAGGGAACAGGAACCAGGGAATAGGAAACAGGGAACAGGAAACAGGGGTGGCTGAAACCGCTATTGCCGAACGGCCACGGCCCGCAAATCCCGCGGAATCCGGAGAAATTGCTGGACGTGCGGAGCCAGTTTGTTGCGCATTGCAGCCCTTCTCAGCCTGTAAGAGCGAAAATGCCGCATCAGCCCCATGTAGCTGTTCAATCGTTGCATGGTGCGCACAGGATCACCCTCCTTCTCTTCGTTGATGACGCGCACCGTTTGGTAAAAGTTTGACATCAGGCGCTTGCCGACCGTGGTATGTGTGGGCCAAACCACCGCTCCCAAAAACGCAGTCCCCTTTGCTGCGTGTTGAAGAACGATTTTTTTCGGGTGCAAGCTCAGCGCAAGTTCATCCGCCAAGAAGACGCGAATCTCCTGAACTGACATCCGCAATCGATGAGGGCTGTGGCCGACGAGATAGAAATCGTCGACATACCTTCCGTATTTCGCAAACCCCAGCTGCTCGGTGATGAAAACGTCAAGGGGGTGGAGGTAGAAATTTGCGAGCACTTGACTGGTCAAATTCCCGATCGGAAGTCCACATCCTGCGGCTGTCCCGAACAAGCTCTTGTCAGGCGGCAACCCCGCCCAGTCCGACTTGCGGCCCGCCACCCGACATCCTTTCGAAGCATCGAGTTTCACGATGCGCTCCGCCACCCGGAGCACTCGCCAAAGGTCCTGTTCCTTGTATGTGGCACGAATGAACGGCTCTAGGCGCATCCAAAGGCGTTCCCGCGGGATGGACATGAAAAATCCGCGGATATCCAGTTTGAGCACGAAGCAACCTCGGGGGTGCGCGCTGTAAGACTCTCGGATGTTGTGTTCCAATCGCCGGATGCCGAAAAGCGTCCCCTTGCCCACCCTACAGGCATAGCTATCCGGGATGAACAGGTTCTCAAAGTGCGGGTTGAGCTTTGCCATGAGCCAATGGTGAACCACACGGTCTGCAAACGTTGCAGCAAACACTTCGCGTTTGACCGGTTTTTCGACGATAAAGGCTGTGCTGGGCGAGGGCGTCCAGGTGGCATCAAAGAGCGAATCTGTGAGCTCAAACAACCGCTCCTCGAAGTTCATTTCAAAACGAAGGGCGCTCGGCGAGTTTCGCTTGTTGCGCCGACAGTCGAAATAAGCTTCAAACAGCTCCTCGCTGAGGTCGAGCCTTTCCGTTGCAGCAAACAGATTCAACTGCCCCATTCCCGCAACAAAAATGGCCCCACCAGTCGCCCGGCAGGGCCATCATTCCAGGAGTCGTCCCTCAAGCAGCGAACGGAGAAGCCGTTTCGTTGGTTGTTGTTGTTCCGATTGACATTGTCATTGTCGGAGTTGAGTTTCCGGTTCCATGCGTTTGA
>CBFIFE010000032.1:0-30955 GCA_965661765.1 uncultured Flavobacteriales bacterium | reverse complement strand
ACCCCTGGTCACCCTACCCCCCTAGTCACCCTAGTCACCCTGGTCACCCTGGTCACCCTAGTCGCCCTGGTCACCCTAGTCACCCCTGGTCACCCTAGTCGCCCTGGTCACCCTAGTCCCCTTGGTCCTCCCTAGTCCCCCTGGTCACCCTCGTCGCGCCTCCTCGTTTTACCGAACAATGGTCAACGGCCCATGAAAGTTCTGCCCATCACTCCGTTGAAGAACATAAAAGTATGTTCCCTCCGCAAGGGGTTTGCCCGCGATTCGACCATCCCAACCGCCGCGATAATCGGAATCTCGGAAGACCTGGCTGCCCCACCGGTTGTATACCGTGAGGATGGACAGCGGAAAGCCTTCGATGCCTTCGATGCGGAAATAGTCGTTTCGTCCGTCAGCATTGGGGGAGATGACGTTGGGTATGAACGTGTCGCAAGCCTCCACCTCCAGGGCGAACATGACCTCGGACCCACATTGGTCGACAGCTGTGATGTGGATGATTCCAGGGTTGACGCTGGCGGAGAATTGGCCTAGATTGCCGAGGAAGACCACGGTGGAGTCGAGTTCGGCATTGACTTCCACAAGGCTGGAGTCCCCGGGGATGCCAGTGAAGGGATTGATGTCCGTGTATTGCCAGGTGAACCAAGAGTAGGTGCCAGGAACATGGCCAGGATTTCCAGGGGCCGGGAATTCTTCGATGCTGACAGCGTTGTCTACGCCCAAGCAGACCGTCTCGCCCTCGATGACCGGGGGCTCGTACAAGGACGCGATGAACGGGAAAACCTCATTGAGGTCCGTTCCGCAGGCATCCGTCACCGTCAAAAAGACGTCGGTGTCTTCGGTGTAGTTGACGATTTCGCTGATGCTGTTGCCCCCAGAGGACCAGTCATAACTGAAAGGACCGACCCCGGTTTCGAGGACAAATTCCAAACCGGCATCATCCCCAGGACATTGCGGGACATTGAGCTGCTCAATGAAGCCGTCGAGGGGGGGAGGCGGTTCGAAAGCAATTTCGGCAGAAACCTCGTTGCCGCAGACGTCATTCACTGTCACAGAGGCGGTGCCGGGTGTGCTGGTGTTGTAAGTGAAAGTCGCCAGCGTATCGTTGTTGCCCGTTGACCATTGGTACCCGAATGGACCAAACCCAGTCACAGGCTCCACCCCCAGCGCGACTTGACCATTGCAGATGCCGACAGGACTGGTGTAGGACAGGGTGATGGGCTCGAAATCCATGATCACCAGGGTGGAGGACTCGAAGACGGAATCGCCGCAAAGGTTGATGTAGAGGTATTCGACAGTGACCGTTTCAGGGGGTTCAGTGACGCCGTCGTTCACGACGAGGAGGGGGATTTCGTAGATGTTTTGTCCCACTTCCATGATGACCTGTTCATCGATTTCCTCATAGTCCACGCCATTCTCGGCTGTCCCAGTAATGGTGATGTCGAGGGTGTCTTGGAGGGTGGAGGTGGGGCGAATGATTTGGAAAACTGCGTCGTTGCAGCTTTCCACCACTGTCGTGTCGCCGCCGAAGATGACGTTGCCGCTGATGGAAGCAGATGCGACAATGTCGAAAGCGTTGGAAGAGAATGAGCCTTCTTCCAAAACGACAATGGACTCAAGCGACGTATCGGTGCCATCTGCGATGGCGAGTTTGATGTGGTAGGTTTCCCCGCATTGAATCGCGTATTCTGCCACGAAAGGTTGGGTGTAGCCATTGACACAAACGCCATTGTTGGATTGGTTGTCGATGTAGTATGTGCTGTTTGTCTGAGAGTTGACCGAAGAAATGGTGACCGGGAGGTTGGGGTCGGATTCGGGCACACCTGCGATGTTGACCGCACCGCCGGGAAAGCCGGCAGGGCTGTCGTAAGGACCGGTGATGCCCGGGCCGCTGAGGAAAAAGGCGAAGACATCGTTGTACTGCGTGTTGACGTAAGTTTCGTACTCGTCCGAACCGAAGACATAATTGAAACTCACACTGTCGCCCGCAGCAATGAAGTCGAATTCAAGGACACAACCATCCGTAACACCACTGACGCTGAAGGACTGCCCGATCAAAGGAGGAACGGAATTGGCAATGTCCAACAAGTCAGGATCATCAAAGTCATAGCCCAAACAATCCATACAGGGCTCCAACGCGCATGCCATGTTGACCGCCGCATCGCAGCTCATGACCAGCCCGGAGGCAATCGAGAAGTCATCCTCGCCATCTGTCATGTACCCGAGTTGGCTGGCGCCGCCGGTGAGGGTGATGTTGAAAGCTTCGACGCCGTCACCGAGCAGGATTTCATTGACATATTCGTCAAGCGAAAGCCCAGTTTCTACGGCAACTTGCGCCGTCAAGGCCGAGTTCAGTCCGGGAATGGCGGTGAGTGCAATTGTCCAAACGATCGCGGATGCGGTCCTTTTCATGCGTCGACGAGATGGCCCGGACCCCAGGATCCGGAGGGGGTTTTGGTTCTAGAACACGCCAAACTTACGGAAGTTGACCCGCGATTGGAAATGCGGAGGTCGCCCTTCGGTACCTTTGGACTTATGGATCAAACGCTGATTTCGGTTCGAGGGTTGCGCAAGACTTATGAGGTCGGGACGCAAAAGGTGCATGCGCTCGATGGTTTGGACTTGGACATTGACCGGGGAGATTATGTGGCCTTGATGGGGCCGTCGGGGAGCGGCAAGTCCACGTTGATGAACATTCTCGGATGCCTGGATTCGCCCACTGCGGGCACTTATCAGCTCAATGGGCAGCAGGTTGCGCAAATGGATGAGGACCAGCTGGCGGAGATTCGGAATCGGGAAATCGGTTTTGTCTTTCAGACGTTCAATTTGTTGCCGAGGTACACGGCGTTGGAAAATGTTGCCCTGCCCTTGATTTATGCAGGTCAGGCCAAATCCGAGCGCCGTGCCCGCGCCGCCGAAGTCCTCGATTTGGTGGGGCTCGCCGACCGGATGGACCACAAGCCCAACGAGCTCAGCGGTGGCCAGCGGCAGCGCGTGGCCGTGGCCCGCGCATTGGTCAACAGGCCCTCGCTCATCCTCGCCGACGAGCCCACAGGCAACCTCGACACGGCGACGTCTCATGAAATCATGGCCCTCTTTGAGGAGATTCAAGCGGCGGGCAATACCGTCCTCATTGTCACCCATGAAGAGGACATCGCGGCATGTGCACGCCGCATCGTCCGATTGCGAGACGGAAAGCTCGATCTGCAGGCCATGGGCATGGCATGAACACGAAATCCTGACGTTTCTTTGCAACCATGGAACGCGAACGCATCATTCACCTGCGCGACGAGGCGCACATCGGTTCGACCGTCACAGTTTGCGGTTGGATTCGCACCTTCCGAAATGACACTTTCATCGCCGTCAATGACGGTTCGTGCTTGGACAATTTGCAATTGGTCATCGACCGCGAGGCCACGCCCGAGGCGTTGAAGCGGCGGTTGACCACCGGTGCGGCCATTCGAGCCACGGGGCTGCTGAAGGCATCGCAGGGGCGGGGCCAGACTACGGAACTCGAGGTGCACGACTTGGAGGTGCTCGGTGACGCTGACCCAGAGGTCTATCCGATCCAAATGAAGAAGCACTCCATGGAATTCCTCCGGGAGAAAGCCCATTTGCGGTTTCGAACGAGCACATTTGGCGCTGTGTTCCGCGTGCGACATGCCTTGAATTTCGCGGTGCACAAGTTTTTCACAGAGCGTGGCTTTTTCCAACTGCACACCCCCATCATCACCGGCAGCGATGCCGAAGGCGCGGGGGAAATGTTTCGGGTGACAACGTTGGATTTGAACAACCCGCCGCGCACGGAAGGCGGTCAGGTGGATGAGCGCCAAGACTTCTTCGGAAAGACAACGAACCTCACCGTCAGCGGTCAGCTGGAAGCAGAGCTCGGCGCGATGGCCCTCGGACAGGTCTACACCTTCGGCCCCACTTTTCGCGCGGAGAACTCGAATACTTCTCGGCATTTGGCCGAGTTTTGGATGATTGAACCGGAGGTGGCCTTTGCCGACTTGAAGGACAACATGCGTTTGGCGGCGGACTGCCTGAAGTTCGTTTTGGGGGAGGCGTTGGCGGGGTGCGATGCGGATTTGGCCTTCTTGGAACAACGAGAAATCGAAGCGGAGAAATCGCTGCCTCAAACCGAACGCCACGAGCTTCCGCTGCGCGATCGCTTGCGCCAAGTGGTCGAGAGCGAATTTGTGCACATCACTTACACCGAGGCCATTGACCTTCTGCGCAACTCGAAGCCTTTCAAGAAGAAGAAGTTCAAATACCCTGTTGAATGGGGAATTGATTTGCAAAGCGAGCACGAGCGCTGGCTGGTGGAGAAGCACTTCAACGGTCCGGTCATTATCACCGATTATCCAGCGTCGATCAAGGCGTTTTATATGCGGGCGAATGAGGACGGCAAGACCGTCGCTGCGATGGATGTCTTGGTGCCTGGGATCGGCGAAATCATCGGTGGGAGTCAACGCGAGGAGCGACTGGAGCGGCTCGAAGAGAAGTGCGCGGCCTTCGATATTCCCCAGGAACATGTTTGGTGGTACCTCGAGACAAGGAAGTTTGGCACAGCTCCGCATGCTGGCTTCGGGATGGGCTTTGAGCGGCTGGTGATGTACGTGACGGGGATGACAAACATCCGAGACGTGATTCCATTCCCTCGAACCCCACTGAACGCGGAATTCTGAGGTTGACGCAGCACAACATCAGCGAACAACATGCTCAAGCAATCCCTCCAACAAAAGCTGCTCGGCAAACTTTCCCCTCAGCAAATTCAGCTGATCAAGTTGCTGCAGGTGCCCACCATGGAATTGGAGGCCCGCATCAAGGAAGAATTGGAGGCGAACCCTGCGCTGGAGGAAGGCGGGGAGGTGGACCCGGATGCGCAGGGCGATTTGGATGACGCACCGGAAGAGGCATCAGATGCCATGGAGGAGTTCAACTTCGATGAATACCTCGACGATGAAACCCCAGATTACAAACTCAGCGCTCGCAACCAAGGCGCAGATGACGACGAGCAGGCCATCCCCTTCGCGTCTGGGAGCACATTTCAGGAACTTCTGGTTGCCCAGTTGGGCATGTTGGACATCACCAGTGAGGAGCGGAATTGGGCCGAGTTGTTGATCGGCTACCTCGACGAGTCCGGGTATTTGCGGCGGGATTTGGAAAGCATCGTGAACGATTTGGCCTTCACCCAGGGGATTGAGGTAGAGCAAGATGCGCTCCGGCAAGCGCTTGAAAATGTGCAGTCGCTCGATCCAGCGGGTGTGGGCGCGAGGCATCTCCAGGAGTGTTTGCTGTTGCAATTGCGGAGAAAGTTTGAAGAGGATTCAGGCCAATCCTTGACCCGATCCCTGGCCCAGCGTGTCGCCATCGAAATCCTGGAACATCAGTTCGAGCGTTTCACGAAGAAGCATTACGACCGGATTCGCAAGTCACTCGACCTCGATGAGGACACCCTTCGGGATGCCTTGTCGGAGATCACAAGGCTCAACCCCAAACCGGGCAACGCTGGCCGTGATTCATCCCGAACAGCTGGCGTGCAACACGTGGTTCCTGATTTTCTCTTGGCGGTGGAGGACGATGAGGTTCGCCTGCAGCTCAATACGCGCAATGCCCCCGAGCTGCGGGTTTCGCCGCAATACAAGGAAATGATGCAGACCTATGCCAGTGGAGCGAAGCAGGACGCTGCCCAGCGGGAGGCATTGGCTTTTGTGAAGCAAAAGGTGGATTCGGCCAAATGGTTTGTCGAAGCCATTCAGCAGCGCCATCGCACATTGGAATTGACCATGCGTTCCATCGTCGCCTACCAAGAGGCCTACTTCCTTTCAGGCGACGAGGCCGATTTGCGGCCGATGATCCTCAAGGACATCGCCGATCGCATCGGCATGGACATCAGCACGATATCTCGCGTCGCGAACAGCAAATACGTTCAAACCCCATACGGCACCTTCCTCTTGAAATCCTTTTTCAGCGAGGCCCTCACCACAGAGACGGGTGAAGAAGTGAGCTCCCGGGAGGTGAAGAAAATCCTTGCCGACGCGATCGAGGCCGAGGACAAGCGCAAGCCCTTGCCCGACGAAAAATTGGGCAAACTGCTCAATGAAAAGGGCTACAACATCGCTCGTCGCACCGTTGCCAAATACCGAGAGCAGCTCGGCATCCCCGTGGCGCGTCTCCGCAAGGAAATCTGACCGCCCGATGGCCACCTCCACGCAACAATCCTCCCCGACTTGGGCCAAGGTCGTCTCCACGGTCTTTCACCCCTTTTTGATGCCGCTCTTCACCTTGGTCCTGTTGTACCTCAGTGACCCCATCCTCCACTTGCATTTCGCGGCATTCATCTACCTGCTCGTGGTGTTGGCCGTGAACACAGTCGCCCCAGCGATTTCCCTCTACGTCATGTACAAACGGGGGGCAATTTCCGATCTCGAAATCCGCAATCGGTCGCAGCGGTCTTGGCCATTCCTCGTGGTTTTGGCCTACTACACCTTGACCTGGTTCATCGCAGGAAGTGGAGACAATGCCAGGATGATCCCAGGCGTGTACATGGGCTTGCTCACGGGACTCATCGCGGCGATTGCAGGGGCGATTTTGATCACCCGTTGGTTCAAGTTGAGCATGCATGGCATGGGGGTCGGCGGGACCTTGGGGGCGCTTGTTGCAGTCCAAACCCTGCACTTCTCACCTTCCCTCACCCTCGACTTGATGCTCGTTCTGATCGCCGGCGCGGTGGGCTGGAGCCGCCTCGCGCTCGGCGTCCACACGCACAGGGAGGTGTATGCGGGCACGATTTATGGTTTCGTTGTGGTTTTTGCGGCTGTCCTTCTGGGGTGAAACCAGGGGGACCAGGGAGACCAGGGAGACTGGGGTGACTAGGGAGACTAGGGTGACTAGGGAGACTAGGGTGACCAGGGTGACTAGGGAGACCAGGGGGCGAGGTGCGGTGAGCATTGCATTTCTGCTCATTTTGGGTTTCCTTTCGCCAAGCCATGAAAAAAGCTTTGAGCATTGTCGGCGTCTGCCTCATGTTTGTTTTGTTCAACGCCTGTACCCAGCGCGATGTTCCAAAGCCGCAAAGCCAATCCATCAACAAAATCCTCCCATTGGGCGCATCAAGGGTCGAAGGTGCAAGGCCGGAGTTTGAAAGCTACCGGTACGATCTCTGGAAATTGCTCCATGCGAACCATTGGACTTTTGACTTCGTTGGGACCCAGTCAGATCCGGCCGCTTATCCGGTTTGGGAAGGAGAGGTTTTTGATGTCGATCACGAAGGCCATGGGGGATGGACCTCGGGAGATATTTTGGAGGAGCTGGGGGATTGGCTGTTGGAAACAGGGCCGCCAGACATCGTTCTGCTCAGTTCACCAGGTGGAAATGATGGGCTGGAGGACTTGCCATGGACCGAGGCTGTTGAGAATGTGAATGAAATGGTTGATTTGATTCAAGCATCAAACCCGGATGTCACCATTCTGATCGAGCAATTGGCCCCGGGGCGATCCGATTTTCTGACACCGCAGCAACTGGAATTCATCCATCTCATGCAGCAAGAGGTGGCAAACATTTCGGCTGACAAAACAACAACGACCTCGCAGGTCATTGCAGTGGACATGTTCACAGGATTTGCGGACAGCCTGCTGGCCGATGATGTGCATTACAACCCGGCTGGCGCCAAATTCATCGCCGACAGGTACTACAACGTCCTCCAAAACATCCTCACTCCCTAGCCCCCCTCGTCTCCCTGGTCACCCTAGTCTCCCTAGTCACCCTCGTCCCCCTCGTTCCTCCCACCGCCAAGCATCCCGAAGTGCGTCACCCAGCGACTTTTCGGCCGACCAGCCGAGCATGGATTGAGCCTTGTTTGCCTCTGCATAGATGGCCACGACATCGCCTGGCCGGCGTGGGCCAAACGAATGCGGCACCGCTTTTCCATTGACTGCCTCGAAGGTGTCAATGACCTCTTTGACGCTGCTGCCGGTGCCGGTGCCGAGGTTGAAGGCTTCCAGAAGCGGGCCTTTGTCATTCGAGCGGTCGGTGGTGGCGGTTTCGCGCAAGAGCCAGCGAAGCGCGGCGACGTGCGCTGCCGCCAAATCCACAACATGAATGTAGTCCCGGATGCAGGTGCCATCGGGGGTGGGGTAGTCGTTGCCGAAAACGGTCAACGGTTCGCGCTTTCCCGCGGTGGCTTGCGTGAGGAATGGAATCAGGTTGTTGGGCCGGCCGATGGGCAACTCGCCGATGGCCGCTGTCGGGTGCGCCCCAATGGGGTTGAAGTAGCGAAGCAGTGCCGTGGCCAGTGCCGGGCGCGCATGCGCAGCATCGGTGATGAGCCGCTCGCAGGCCTGCTTGGTGTAGCCGTAAGGCGATTCCGCGGGCTTCATCGGAGCCGTTTCATCAACGGGAATGGTGTCGGGCTCTCCGTAGACCGTGCAGCTGGAGGAGAAGACCAAATTCGTCACCCCAAACGCCTCCATCACCCGCAAGAGGTTCGCTGTGGAGCCGATGTTGTTTTCGAAATAATCGATTGGCTTCTCGACACTCTCACCCACGGCTTTGTAAGCAGCAAAGTGAATCACGCCGGAAATGGGGGTGCCGGCTTCTGCTTGCGTGTTGAAGAGGTCGCGCATGGCCTCTTCGTCGCAACAATTTGCCTCGACAAATGGGACCCGCTCTCCGATGATCGAGGCGATGCCGTCGAGGGCAGCAGGGGTGGAGTTGGCAAAATTGTCGACCACCACAGGCCGAAAGCCCGCCTCATGCAAGGCGACCACCGTGTGCGACCCAATGTACCCAGCACCTCCCGTTACCAACACCACCTTTTTTTCCATAACACAAAAATAGGTCGTCGTACCTTCGAATCCATGATGAAAGAGCAGTTCTCACAGCGTGATTTGGCCGGATTTGATCGGCGGCAAGTAACCCGGGAGGAGGTCGAGGTTCAGGCCGAACGGTTGACGAGTGGAAGCCAGAAGGTCGCAGCTCAAGGTGCCTGCACGCCGCGCAACGGAATTTCAATTTGGAATGACAAGGATGTCGAAATCCTGGCGTTTCGATTTCAAGAAAAACTGAATCAAGATGTCGCCAGTTCTCAGTTTGTTCCGGCGTCTGGTGCGGCTTCACGGATGTTCAAAGCGTTGGTGGGAGAATTGGATCAAACGACGCAAACAATTTTGGCGACGCGATGGGGCTCGTTTCCTTTCGCGGACCAAATGAGGGATATGTGGGGGAGCGAATTTTCATCAATCAATGAAATTGCTCGAGCAATTGTCGATGACCAGGAGGGGCTGGGTTTGGCCCAATTGCCGAAGGGCTGTGTGCCATTTCACGCTTACTCGGCGCAGGAAGTGAGGACGCCCTTCGAGGAACACGCCGTTGAATGGGCGAAATGTGGGGAAGGAAAGGGTACTTTGGTTTTTACGATTCAAAATCGTTTTCGCGCACAAATTGAAACATTGCTGGCCGCTTCCGAGGTGAATTTGCGATTGGAGGAGCAACACCCATCCACCGACACAATTGCGTGGGACTTGACGCGCGGGGCCGTTTTGCGGGATGCGGATGGGGAGTTGGTTTGGCGGCCAGGAGGGCACGGCGCCTTGCTCAAAAACCTGGGCGAGGTGCCGGGGGACGTGGTGTTTGTTCGCAACATCGACAATGTCGTCGATGAGGTGGGCATGGTCTTGCGCAATCGTTGGCAACGGGCTTTGGGGGGAGCGGCATTGGAGCTTCAGGCAGCACGCGACCAAGTGGTGCATGCCTTGCGCCGCGGTGAAGAAGGGGCAGTGGCGGCGGCCCGGGCGTTCTGCGAAGGGTTGGTGCAGTTTCAGGAGGAGCCCCAGTCTCGGCAGGCCTGGGAAGATGCGATTCATCGGCCCATTCGGGTGGCAGGCATGGTGCCCAATGTGGGGCAGCCTGGTGGTGGCCCATTTTGGATTGCCGATGGGAATGGGCATTTGCGGCCGGGCATCGCCGAATCAGCCGAGCTCGCCGAGGGCCTGATGGAGCAAGGAACCCATTTCAATCCTGTGGACATGGCATGTGTGATGGTGGATGCTGATGGGCAAAGGATGGCGTTGGATCGGTTTGCTGACCATGGTGCCTTTTTCACTGCCGACAAAACGCATGGTGTGACGCCGATTCGGATTTTGGAGCGCCCGGGGTTGTGGAATGGCGGTATGGCGGGGTGGCTCACGAAGTTTGTCGAGGTGCCCGCTGAGACATTTGCGCCGGTGAAGACGGTGTTCGATTTGTTGGAGCGTCAGCCGCGGCGTCGGGGTGGACGGGGGCGGGTGGATTTGGCCTGAATCTGCGGGAAGCAAAACAGGCGCCCCCCGCAATGGAGGACGCCTGAAACGCAATCAAGTGACAATTGTTTGTGTTCAGTTCTTCATGATGGTCTTGTGGTAGACCTTGCCATCATTGAGCACGCGGAGGACATAGATGCCTGGCTCCAAGTTGCTTGTGGGCTGTACATTGATGGTTTCGCCTTCGATGATGCCGCTGCGACCTGTGGTGTAGCGGGTGTTGCCCTGCGCGTCACTCAAAGTGATTTGTGTGTAGCCGCGCAACGGCAGGTCGAAGTTGATGTTGCAATCCATTTGGAAGGGATTGGGGTAGACCAAAAACAAGTCATCCGCGCTCATCGGTGTGTCGGGCTTGGTGATGTTCGGGTCGTACTGATCGTCTGGGGTGCGTCCGCCGTTGACGGGGCTCGTGGCGACGACCATTCCGTCGATGCCCATGCCATAATTCAAGGTGCCATTGAGGGTCCAACCGTCGAAGATCAACACGTCCTCAGAAACAGCATTCTTGTTGCACCACAACTTGACAACCATGTCATTTGTGGGCAGAATTTTGATCCGATATTCCATGCCGGCAATCAGTTGAGATTCGGTGTCGATGCGGATCAAACCGTTGTCTCCTTCAGACAGAAAACGGGTCATCGGCTCGTACAATCCGTTGCCTGTGAGGGCGACATTGAGGTTGCCTGAACCTTCAACGCTGTGGACCTCGAGGTAAATGCCGTTGAGCTCACCGCTCGAGCAGGCCACGAAAGTCTGGGAGGTCGTCATCCCAGAATAGATGGTCAAGGCGTCTTGTCCGCGCTCGCTGATGGTGGCGCAATCATGCGACAAGTTTTCGAACGGGTTGTCGGATGAGACAAAAGACGTGGTGGGGGTTTGGGCTGAGGCCACAATCACCCAAGAAGCCAAAATCGCCCCGAGGGCCAAGGAGGTAAACGTTTTGAATTTCATTGTGAAACGGTATAAGTGAATCGTTGGGCACCTTTTACGGAGGGGATTCACAAAATGTTTCAAAACGATTCAAATTCAGCACATCACCGAGTGATTCTGCGGGATTCGATGGGCGCAGCGTCGCAGGATTGGGGGGCAGGGCAGCCAGCTTTCGCGATCGGCTCGTGGCCGGCTCGTGGCCGGCTCGTGGTCGGCTCGTGGTCGGCTCGTGGTGGGCGGTCCGTCTAAAAAGGCCCGCGAATGATCCCTTTGTCCGAGGCGCGGATGAAGTCGAGGACCGTTTCTTTGTCGGCAGAAGAGGGCAGTTCGGCGTCGGCCACTTTGATGGCTTGGGTCATGTTGCCGTTTTGGATGTAGAGCATCCGGTAGATGTCCTCAATGCGAATGATGCGGTCTGTGTCAAAGCCCCTCCGGCGAAGGCCGATGCTGTTGACCCCGATGAAAGAGAGCGGTTCTCTGGCGGCTTTGATGAAGGGGGGGATGTTCTTGCGGACCAACGAACCACCGGCGACGAACGCATGTTGCCCCACTGTGACAAATTGTTGAACACCGACCATCCCTTCGATAATGACCCAATCTTCAATGGTGACGTGCCCGGCGATGTTGCCAGAATTTGCGATGATGACGTGGTTTCCGACCCAGACATCATGGGCCAAATGCGTGTAGGCCATCAACAAACAATCCGACCCCACCTTGGTGACCATTCGGTCGGCGGTTCCGCGATTGATGGTGACGCATTCTCGAACGACCGTTCGGTCGCCGACGACAGCGGTGCTGGGCTCCCCGTCGTATTTGAGGTCTTGAGGCATTCCGCCAATGACCGCACCGGAAAAAATTTTGCAATCCTTGCCGATTCTCGAGCCGTTGAGGATGGTTGCGTTCGGGCCGACCCAAGTGCCTGATCCGATGGTGACGTTGTCGTCGACAAAGGCGAATGCCTCAATGGTGACCCCTTCAGCGACTTGGGCGTTGGGGTGAACAAAGGCTTGTGGAGAAATCACGGTGCAGTGGGGGATTTGGCGATTTGGGCCAACATTTCGGCTTCTGAGGCAAGCTCGCCACGAACATAACCACGACCGCGCATATTGACCAAGCCCCGGCGAATGGGCGACAAAAGCTCGAGGTGGAACACCAGTGTGTCGCCCGGCAAGACTTTCCGTTTGAACCGGACGTTGTCAATTTTCATGAAGTACGTCGTGTAATTCTCTGGGTCATCAATGGAACTGAGGGCGAAAATGCCGCCGCATTGCGCCATGGCTTCGACCTGCAAGACGCCCGGCATCACAGGGTTGCCCGGAAAATGACCTTGGAAGAATGGTTCGTTCATGGTCACGTTCTTCACGCCGATGATGCTCTTTTCATCCATTTCGAGGATGCGGTCGACAAGCAAAAATGGCGGGCGGTGAGGCAGCATTTTTGTGATGTCGTTGATGTCGAGAATGGAGGGGCGATCGGGGTTGAGGTTGGGTTGGGAGGCCGCAGCCTTCATGTGCTTGCGGAGGAGCTTGGCAAAGGAGGTGTTGCCGGCATGGCCTGGGCGCGCAGCGAGGATGTGGCCGCGGATGAAGACCCCGGTCAGGGCGAGGTCCCCCACGATGTCGAGGAGCTTGTGCCGGGCGGGTTCGTTGTCCACGCGAAGGGGGGAGGTGTTGAGGACGCCTTTGGTTCCGGAGGCGAGCTCGAGATTGGCTTTGCCGACGAGCTCGCCGATGTCTTGGAGTTCCTGTTGGGTGTAGGGCCGCTCTGCGAGGACCACGGCGTTGTCGACGTCGCCCCCTTTGATGAGGCCGGATTTGGCCAGGGCCTCCACTTCCTTCAAAAACACGAAAGTCCGGCAATGTGCAATCTCATCCGGAAACTCACTGAGCTTGTACATGCTCGCGTGTTGCGTGCCCAAAATCGGACTGTGGTAATCCACCATGACCGTCAGCCGGAACTCGCCTTCTGGTTCAGGCACGGCCAACATTTCCACATTTTTTTCCTTGTCCTCGAAGCTGATGTTTTCAGTGAGGGTGAAGAATTTGCGGGGCGCGTCTTGTGTGGTGAAACCCGTGGCGAGAATGCGCTCGACGAAGTCACGGGCGCTCCCATCCATGATGGGGATTTCCGGACCGTCGATTTCGATGCGGGCGTTGTCAACTTCGCATCCATGCAGTGCTGCCAAAATGTGCTCAGTCGTGTAAACCCGCGCTCCATGTTCTTCAAGGGTGGTGCCTCTGCGGGTTTCGACGACCAAATCCACGTCAGCCCGCACCTCTGGCGTCCCTTCGAGGTCCATGCGAACAAACCGATAGCCGTGGTCCGCTGGGGCAGGGTGCACGGTCATGTTGCAGTGTTCGCCGGTGTGCAATCCGATTCCTTGAAAAGTGATGGCCCCGCTCAGGGTGCGTTGTGGAATGTCGCTCATGCTTGGTCTTTGAGTGCGTTCAATTGCAATTCGAGGGACTCGATCCGGCGCAGCCACTCCGATCGGGTGAGCTTGCGCACAGCGAGTTGCTGTTTTTGAAAATCCTTGATGGGGGCGGCTGGCGTGCCTTGCCAAATGGCGTCTTCCTTCGTGATGCTGGCTGAAATGCCTGATTGTGCGGCAATCTTCACGCCATCGGCAATCTTCAGATGGCCAGCGATGCCGACTTGCCCCCCGATCATGCAGCGTTCGCCGATGCTGGTGGAGCCGGCAATTCCGCACTGTGCCGCGATCACGGTGTGCTTGCCGATGGCCACATTGTGAGCGACTTGGATGAGGTTGTCCAATTTCACACCTTCTTCGATGCGCGTTGATCCGAGGGTGGCGCGGTCAATGGTCGTCCCTGCGCCAATCTCGCAGCCGCGACCGAGAATGACATTGCCGGTTTGCGGGATTTTGCGATAGGTGTCATCGGCTTGTGGCGCAAACCCAAAACCATCTGATCCGATCACAACGTTGGGATGCAGAACGCAATCCTCCCCGACGATGCAATCATCGAGCACCTGTACGTGCGCATGCAACAAGCAACGGGCCCCGATTCGTGCCCGTCGTCCGATGATGGCGTGGGCGTGGATCTCAGACTCGGCCCCGATTTGGGCGCCAGCTTCGACGATGACATAAGGACCTATGGAACAATTGTCAGGCACCTGGGCATCTGCAGCAATGACCGCTGTGGGGTGAATGCCATGCGGACGAGCCGCTTCGGTCGAAACCGCCTCGAGGAGTTTGGCAAATGCAGCATAGGGATCAGACACCCGCAAGAGGGTCATTTCTGCCGGCAGTGTCTTCGTCGGGACAAATGTTGAAGAAACAATCACAATGGACGCCTGAGAGTTGTATAGGAATCCTTCGTAATCCGGGTTGGACAAGAAGGTCAATTCACCGGGCAGGCCATTTTCGATCTTGGCCAATCGCGTCACCGACACATCCGGGTTGCCTTCCACCCGGCCTTGAAGGATTTCGGCCAACTCGGCCGCAGTTCGTTGCATGATGCGAAATTACTACGAGTTGAGGGAAGGTCGGCAGGTGGGCTTTCAATGTCACGCACTGGCGCCATCTTCAATGGCTGTCCAAGCGGTTGTGAACGCAGTGGCCGTGATTCGCTCGTCCCAGCAGGCTTCGCCGATGGCGCGCAGCCCCACCTCCAAAACCTCGCCGCTTCTGTTTTTTTTGTCGTGTTGCATTTTCTCCCACACGGCACTTGGGGTGATGGCAGGTTTTGCGCCCCAGCCAGCGGCTGTCAACCAACCCCGAATCACCACTCTGGCCTCGGCCGCTCCAGGGCACCCCCACCGATTTTCACTCCAGTGCAGGGCGCAAAGCATGCCCCAACCGACAGCCATGCCATGGGGCAACTGGGCGTCGTTCGGCCCAGCCATGGTGCAGGCTTCGAGCGCGTGACCGACGGTGTGCCCGAAGTTGAGGGTTTTGCGCAGGCCTTTTTCTTGCGGGTCTTGCTGGACGATGGCGGATTTGATTTGGCCTGAAGCAATGGCCAAATCCCGCAATGCATTCCCATCCATCGTCAAGGGCGAATCGCGGCGCATGGCATCCCAAGAAGCCTGGGAATGAATCAAAGCGTGCTTTGCCATTTCCATCCAGCCATTCCAGAGTTCGATGGGTTGCAAGCTCGAAAACCATTGCGCATCGGTGAACACGGCGATCGGTGGATGAAACGTTCCGATGAGGTTTTTGACCAAACCAAAATTGATGGCCGTCTTGCCGCCGATCGCTGCGTCCACCATGCCCAAGAGCGTCGTGGGCACGGCGCACCAAGAGAGGCCGCGTTTGAATGTGCTCGCCGCCAGCCCGACGACATCCGTTACAGTCCCGCCCCCCAAGGCCACCACCAAGCTCGATCGGGTCACGCCCTGCGCTTGCCATCCCGTCCACAACAACTCGAGCGTGTCGGTCCTTTTGATGGATTCGCCGCCTGGGAGGTTGATGGTGTGGTGTGGGATGTTTGTGGCCGCGAGGATTCCCAGCCGCCAGTGCTCCAGCAGGGGCGGGGGCAAATTTGAATCGGCCACAAAAATGACCACATCAGGTCGCAGTGTGCTGATGAGTTCTCGCGCTGGTGCAGGGATGGGGGCGTACATATAAAAGAAAGGTCCTTGAAAAGTCCTTGAAGCTGTGGAAGGAATCAACTTTGTCAAGCTCGGCCGCATCATTGCGAAGCGACGAAGCAGCACGAAACAAAAAAGGCGAACTCCGCTGAGATGGAGAATCGCCTTTCTTTGCTGTGGTACTACCGGGATTCGAACCTGGGACACACGGATTTTCAGTCCGTTGCTCTACCAACTGAGCTATAGTACCAAATCGGGGGTGCAAATATAGATGGTTCTGTCCGAATTCCTGCCGTCAATCGTCAAAAAAAATAGCAATTCCCGAAACTCCCCACGCATCAACGGATTGCTTCGACGGAGTGCCGTTCGTCTTAGATGAATTGGTTTTTTTTCTTGCGATTTGCCATGAGAGTAGCTACATTCGCTTCCGTGTCATTGCGTGCTCGCGTGCGCTGTGGCCGTTGCTGTTGAATGAAACTTTAAACCAAATCACTTGCGTTATGCGTAAACTGTTATGCTTGACGGCCTTATTCTGTGCAATCGCCGTTGCAGGATTGGCCCAAGGACCAGCGAACAGTCCATCCCCGTCGGTTCCGCCGGGTTATTGGCTGGGAATCGAAGTTCATGATGAAAATCCCGTGATGCCTGCGGGCTGGGAGGGTGCGACGACTTACCGCATCTACATGAACATGGTCAACGAAACGGATTTCCTCTCCTCCGTATCTGGGGAGTCGAACAACCCGCTCTTCATCAACAGCACAACAACCCCAGCATGGTACAACGATGCGGCAGGTGTTTTCTTGGCTGACGAGTTGAATCCATCGTTTTTGGTCCCCCCCTTCAATTCATTCTTCCCGAGCCTCGGCTTCGACAGCTGGATGACGATTGGAGCAGAGGACCAAGGAGATGGTGTTGCGATTGAGACAGCCGCATCCACCGATCCGGGCGTGACGCCCATGAACGTTCAGTGGGATGACCCGACGGCAAGTGGGGTGCTCGTGGATGACCCCACAGGAACGGCCATCTACACGCTGAACCCTTGCCCAGGAGAATCTTTGGCGACTTGCAGTTTTGCTTCCCCAGCTTATGCCGGTGAGGACTTGAAAGTGCTGGTGGCCCAGATCACCACTTTGGGCACCATTTCAGGCCAAATGCAAATGCAAGTGTTCGTTGAAGGTGATCCCGAGAACGAATGGCGGGGCACGATTCCCATTTCGCTGGAGGAGCCGGGCGGACCTGGCTGCACGGACGTGTTGGCATGCAATTATGATGAGGGTGCGACGGAAGACGACGGTTCTTGCGTCTTCGCTGATGAAATGGCATGTGAGTCTTGCGATGGCAACGGCGGCGTACTGGTCAATGATGCAGATGGCGATGGTGTTTGCGATGCCGACGAAGTAGCGGGATGTTCGGACGCAACGGCGTGCAACTATAATGCAGCAGCAACAGATGATGATGGTTCTTGTGCATTCGCCACAGAATCCTGTGAAATTTGCGACGGCGCCGGCGGAGTCCTCCTGCAAGATGCAGATGGTGATGGTGTCTGTGATGGCGATGAGGTGGAAGGTTGCACAGATGCAACGGCATGCAACTACAATGAAGCAGCGACGGACGACAATGGTTCGTGCGCATATGCTGAGGCAGGTTTGGATTGTGATGGCAATTGTTTGAACGACGCAGATGGCGATGGTGTTTGCGATGAGGACGAAGTCGTGGGTTGCACTGACGCGAGCGCGTGCAATTATGACGCAGGAGCAACTGATGATGACGGGTCTTGCACATTTGCTGAAAGCGGTCTCGATTGCGACGGCAATTGCCTGAATGACGCCGACGGCGATGGCGTGTGTGACGAGTTGGAGGTGAATGGATGCACAGCCAGCAACGCATGCAACTACGATGCTGCAGCCACAGAAGATGATGGCACATGTGATTTTTGTTCCTGTGTCGGCCGGGCGATGAACTACGCCATGACTGTGGAAGAACACGCGGTAGATGGCGTTCCCGGAACGACCACCTACCGTTTTTATGTGAACATGGCCAACTCAGATGATTTCCTGAGTTCCATTTTTGGCAATTCTGATGATCCGTTGAGTTTGTCCACAGGAGGAACAGGCTTTTACAACGACCCTGCAGCAACGGGCGGTTCAGCTGGTGGCATCAACCCCAGTTTCTTGTTGCCTCCATTCAATGCTTTCTTCCCTGGTTTGGCCTACGACAGCTGGTACACCATTGGGATTGAGTTTGCTCCATCGGGTGCTCAAACTGCGGTCAGTTCTGTAGAGAGTTCAACCCAGCATTGGATCGGTTCGTTCGATGGAACGATTGCTTTGAGTGGCCAATACTTTGCCATGACAGTCAACACCGGCGGGGCATGGTACGTATTGAATGGTACGCCGAATGGCCTGCCGGATGCCGCCAACCAACGGGTTCTGTTCATGCAGTTGACCACGTCAGGGATTCCTTCCGGTACGGTGAATGTTCAAATCTTCGAAAACGGGGTGGGCGAGAATGATTTGCGCTACACCTTCGATTTCGAAGGTGCTGGTGTCTACCAAGCAGGCGAGACGGTGGTGAACGCATGTGGCTGCACGGATGATACAGCAACGAATTTTGACCCAGCGGCCGATTACGACGATGGCTCTTGTGAGTTCGCCATTCCGGGTTGCACCGATGCGACTGCATGCAATTATGACGCTGGCGCAAACGCTGATGATGGTTCGTGTGTTTTGGCCGATGGCAACTGCGAGGTGTGTGATGGCAACGGCGGTGTAGCGGTTTTGGATGCTGACGGCGATGGGGTGTGCGACAATGACGAAATTCCCGGCTGCACGGACGCTGCAGCATGCAACTATGATGCATCTGCTACGGACGAGGATGATTCTTGCGTCCTGGCCGATGGCAACTGTGAGGTGTGTGATGGCAACGGCGGCGTAGCGATTTTGGATGCCGACGGCGATGGCGTTTGTGACGCCGACGAGATCGAAGGTTGCCAGGATGCTTCTGCGTGCAACTACGATGCCGCCGCCACGGATGCTGGCGACTGCGTTTTTGCTGACGGCAATTGCGAGGCATGTGACGGCAACGGCGGTGTGTCGGTTTTGGATGCCGACGGCGATGGCGTTTGTGATGCAGATGAAATTGCTGGTTGTACCGATGTGTCTGCCTGCAACTACGATGCGGCTGCCACCGATGATGATGGTTCTTGTGTCTCTGCTGATGTCGCGGCCTGCGAGGTGTGTGATGGCAACGGCGGGGTTGCGGTTTTGGACGCCGATGGTGATGGTGTTTGTGATGCCGATGAAGTTGCAGGATGTACTGCAAGCAATGCTTGCAACTACGACGCTGCTGCGACGGATGATGACGGTTCTTGCGATTACTGCTCCTGCGCTGGTTCGGGAGGGGGCACGCCTCCTTCTGGCTATTCCATGACCGTTGAGGAGCACGCTGTCGACGGCGTTCCTGGTGCCACAACTTATCGATTCTATGTTGATTTGGTCAATGGTGATGATTTCCTGAGTTCAGTTTATGGCAACATCGATGACCCACTGAGCATTTCCACAGGAGGGACTGGTTTTTACAACGATCCGGCAGCAACGGGCGGTGCGGCAGACGGGGTGAACCCAAGTTTCTTGGTCCCGCCATTCAACGCTTTCTTCCCTGGTTTGGCCTATGACAGCTGGTTCACGATTGGCATCGAATCGGCGCCTTCGGGTGCGCAAACCTCCATCAGTGCGGTGGAGTCGTCAGCCCAACCATGGATTGGGGCATTTGATGCGACAAATGTGGCTTTGGCGGGTTCAGACGTCGTGATGGACGACAACACTGGTGGAGCTTGGTACGTTCTCAACGGAACACCGAATGGCTTGCCAGACGCAGCAAACCAGCGGGTTCTGATTTTGCAAATCACCACTTCAGGCACTGTTTCCGGAACGTTGAACACGCAAGTGTTTGTCAACGGTGTGGGCGAGAATGATTTGCGATTCACCTTTGATTACGATGGCCCAGGTACCTACACACCTGAAGGCGAAAGTGCCGGTGGCCCCGACAATGCTTGCGGCTGTACGGATGACATTGCAAACAATTACGACCCATCGGCAGAGTATGATGATGGGTCATGTGATTACGCCGTTTTCGGTTGCACGGATGCAACGGCGTGCAATTATGATGCAGATGCCACCGAGGATGATGGGTCATGTGCTTTGGCCGACGGCAACTGCGAGGTGTGCGATGGCAACGGCGGCGTAGAGGTGTTGGATGCTGACGGCGATGGCGTTTGTGACGCCGACGAGATCGAAGGTTGCCAAGACGCTTCAGCGTGCAACTACGATGCAACGGCGACGGACGCAGGCGACTGCGTTTATGCCGACGGCAACTGTGAGGTGTGCGATGGCAACGGCGGTGTGGCGGTTTTGGATGCCGACGGCGATGGCGTTTGTGACGCCGACGAGATCGAAGGCTGCCAGGACGCTTCAGCGTGCAACTACGATGCAGCGGCGACGGACGCCGGTGACTGCGTTTATGCCGACGGCAACTGTGAAGTGTGCGACGGCAACGGAGGAGTCGCAGTGTTGGATGCTGACGGCGATGGCGTTTGTGACGCCGACGAGATTGCTGGATGTACAGATGCTGCGGCTTGCAACTACGATGCTTCGGCAACGGATGACGATGGCTCTTGCAATGTTCCGCTGCCAGGTTTTGACTGCGATGGCAACAGCACTTGTGCAGGATGTGAAATTTCCTTCACAGGAGCTGACAATTACACGGTGGATTGCGAAAGCGATCTGCCAACAGATTGTGATGCATCGGCGGTTACAGCAACTGCCTCATGTTCGGGTGAAGACCTGGATGTTTCTTGCGTGATTGGTGAGGTCCGGAACGGAGCAGCGAGGTCATTCACAGCGACCACGGCATTTGGTCAAGGTCCAGATGGTGCATTCCGCATCTATGGTGCGTACGCACAAGGCATTGCGGCTTCTGATTTCTTCTTCGAAGATGAGAACAACCCGCTGACGTTGATGGAATATGACAACGGCGTGGCCGTGATGACAGGTTCGGTGATCAACAACATCGATGCAGGTCAACGCTTTGACGTCCATGTTTCCTTTGTCGATGGCCAGAATGCAGATGATTGGGTTCAAGATCCCAATCACGAGTTCTTGGTCGAATTCAACTGCACCACGCCGGACATTGAGACGGTTTACCTGCTCGATGACGCGAACAGCTATTTGATTGGACAAGGAGATTACGAAGGAGGCTACCTTCAGCTCTCTCACATGCCAGTCAATGAGCACAAGCGATTCCAACTTGGTGTGGGTGGAAATACCCACAATTGCGAGTATGGGTTTGGTGGATGGTTCATGTGGGAAGGTCAATTGAACAATGCACCCGTTATTGGTTTCTCTGGTGACATCATCGTCGATCTGGAAGAAAATCCTGGCATGCCTAGCAATGTTTGCGGAGAAGAGTTCGTGGACATTTATTACACGGCCATGGATTTGGGGGATTGCGATTTGATTGCGACTGCCGTCCAAACCGTGACTCGCTTGGATGAAACAGCGCCAGAATTCGTTGCAGTCCCAGCTGACGAAGTTGTCGAATGCAACGCCGTTCCTGCTGAGGTTGCCTTGGCAGATCTCCTGAGCAGCGGTGCGTTGTTGGCTGTTGACAATTGCGAAGCCAGCGATGAACCTCTGACCTACGCCTATCTCGGCGAAGTCAGAACAAATGGTGATTGTCCATTCAACTACACACTCACCCGGACGTGGTCCGTGACCGATTGTTCGGGCAACACCACATCCGCTGAGCAGGTCATCACCGTTCAAGACACGGAGGCACCTGTGCTGACGGCTGTTGCGACCGATTTGACAGTGGAGTGTGATGGTGCTGGCAACAGCGCTGATCTCGAGGGTTGGTTGAATGGCAACGGAGGTGCCGTGGCGACGGACAATTGCGGAGACGTGACTTGGACGCATGACTTCATGGGCTTGAGCGATGGTTGCGGAGCAACAGGCGGTGCAATCGTCACGTTCACTGCGACGGATGAGTGCGGCAACGCAAGCTCTGTGACGGCCACCTTCACGATTGAAGACACCACAGCTCCGGCCCTGACCGCTGCCAGTGACATGACGGTGGAATGTGATGGAGCAGGAAACGGTGCGGCATTGAATGATTGGTTGGAGAGCCATGGTGGCGCAATGACCAGCGATGTCTGTGGTGATGTGGTTTGGAGCAATGACTTTGCAGGGTTGAGCGATGATTGCGGTGAAACAGGTTTGGCAACAGTCACCTTCACAGCGACGGATGCTTGCGGAAATGCATCATTTACAACAGCCACTTTCAGCATCGAGGATACAGAAGCTCCTGTCTTCACTTCAGCGCCAGCGGATCAAACCAGCCAGTGTGCAGAAGTGGATTATAGCTACGAAGCCTCCGACGTTTGCAGTGGGGTGACTTACAGCGAGTCTCGGAATGTCATTTCTGAAGATGGATGCGGCAACTATGTCCACGAAGTAACCGTCACAGCGACGGACGCTTGCGGCAATGCCACGAATCACATGTTCACCATCACTGTTCAGGACACAGAAGCGCCGATGTTTGTCGAGGCCTTGCCTGCGGACATGACAGTGGAGTGCACAGACGTTCCAGTTGCGGATGTGCTGACAGCGACGGACAACTGTGATCAGGTGACTGTGTTGTTCAGTGAGGTGCGGACGGACGGCGATTGTGATCAAACCTATACGCTGACCCGGGTTTGGTCAGTGGAAGATTGCTCAGGGAATGCCACTTCTCATACACAGATGATCGAGGTTCAGGATACAACAGCACCTGTTTTCAATCCTTTCGATGAATATGTCATGGTGAATTGTGGAGAGCTCACGGATCCAACAGATCCTGCTCAGGTTTCTCTGATGGCGACAGACAATTGCAGCGAAATTGCTTACAGCATTGCGGTTGTTGAGATGTCTGGCGGTTGCCCTGCAACTTGGTCTCGGACATGGACAGCAACGGACGCTTGTGGCAACGTCAGCGAGTCCGTGACCCAGTTCGTCACCATGTTCGACAATGAGGCACCGACGTTCGTGAGCCTGCCAGATGCGGAGATCACGATTGCAGCGGACGCCAATTGCGTGCCAGATACATCAGCAGCAAACACTGGTGTTCCCGTTATCGAAGACAATTGCAGTGCCGACTACGGGTTGACCTTGGCATATCGTGACACCCAGGTGACCGAGGGATGTTCAGGCAGCTTCTCATTTGTTCGGACTTGGACGGCTACGGATTACTGCGAGAACGCGGACATCTTCGTTCAGACCATCCATGTCATTGACGCGACGGCTCCTGTTGTCACTGCAGCATCTGACCTGACGGTTGAGTGTGATGGCATGGGCAACATGGCTGACCTTGACGGTTGGTTGACCAGCAACGGCGGCGCGACAGCATCTGACGCTTGCGGTGGCGTGACGTGGACGAATGACTTCGCAGGCTTGAGCGATGATTGTGGCGCCACTGGTGCTGTAACGGTGACATTCACTGCGACAGACGATTGCGGCAACGCGACATCGACCGCTGCGACGTTCAGGATCGAAGACACCACTGCCCCTGAAGTGGCTGACGCCTCTGACTTGACAGTGGAGTGCGACGGCGCCGGCAACATGGCTGACCTCGACGGTTGGTTGAACAGCAACGGCGGCGCAACAGCCTCTGACGCATGTGGCGGCGTGATGTGGACGAACGACTTCGCAGGCTTGAGCGATGGTTGTGGCGCCACTGGTGCTGTAACGGTGACGTTCACTGCGACAGACGATTGCGGCAACGCGACATCGACTGCTGCGACGTTCAGGATCGAAGACACCACTGCTCCTGAAGTGGCTGACGCCTCTGACTTGACAGTGGAGTGCGACGGCGCTGGCAACATGGCTGACCTGGACGGTTGGCTGAACAGCAACGGCGGCGCAACAGCGTCTGACGTATGCGGCGGCGTGATGTGGACGAACGACTTCGCAGGCTTGAGCGATGGTTGTGGCGCCACTGGTGCTGTTGCGGTGACGTTCACCGCGACAGACGATTGCGGCAATGCGACGAGCACGATGGCGACGTTCACCATCGAAGACACAATGGCACCGGCCTTCACTGAAATCCCAATGGACCAAGTGAATGAGTGCGAAGAGCAGCCGTACACCTATGCAGCGGAAGACGCGTGCAGCGGGGTCACCATCAGCGAGGATCGCACGGTGATTTCGGAAGATGGTTGCGGCAACTATGAGCACCTGGTGACCCTGACAGCGACAGACGCTTGCGGCAACGCAACGTCTGCGAGCTTCACAATCGTGGTCAGCGATACAATCGCTCCCGCAATTGATGATTCGGAGGGCGTAGCCGATGGCAGCATTGTTCCGGTTTGCGCTGAGGACATCTGGGGAACTGTGACGGTACCAGAAGCAGTGACCTTGACCACAAGCGACAACTGCACGGGTGATGTCACTGTGGACTTCACCGAGACTTACGTTGGTGATTACGCACCGACGGCAGACGTGGAGAGCTACTGGATGCCAATGGATCCCGCGACAATGGAAGACGGTTTGACCTGCGACAACTTCACACCACACGCCGCACGATTGATTCAGTTCGGTGTTTGGGGCGGAGATGAGTTCTATGTGATGGATGGCGATGACGCCTTGATCACGAACTATGTCGATGGCACGCACCACCTTTATATGCGCGTGGTTTCACAGGAAAACGCAGATCGTGGATGGACCTTCGAAATCGATTTGAACGAAGGTTTGGACTGGGTCGAGTGGACCGAGCAGCCAGGCGCACAGAGTTACAAGCTCGACTGCGAAGGTCTCGGAGATCACGAGACTTGGATGTACCACATGCTGCAGAACAGCAGCCAGGCGATTGGTTGGGGCGCGTATGATGGCGATGTTTTGGACCTCACCCACCAGCCGAGCAATGGCTACTATGGCTTCCAGATCGGTGGAGGAGCGAACAACAAGAACGCCAACAACGGCTTCAGCGGTTGGTTCTACTACGAAGGAACGTTCCAGGGCCAATCCGTCATGGGAACGGGTGATGTCTTCGGTGACATCGACACCACCCTCCCATGGAGCATCGAGCGCGCGTACACCATTTCCGATTGCAGTGGCAACACCACCACATTCGGTTACACAGTGGATGTGAACGGCGAGACTTGTGTTCCTGTTTTGCCACCGCTCGGTGGTGCGAACGATGACGATTACACTTGGGGTGGAAACGACGCAGATGAGGACACCACCATCGGCGAGGAAGACACCACTGGCAAGAATGATCGCCTGAAGGTCTTGGGCTTGTCGCCCAACCCATCCAACGACCGGGCGCGCTTGGCGTTCACAGCCTTTGATGACTTGAATGTCGAAGTGGCCGTCTACGACCTCACTGGGGTTCGTGTGTTGGGCATCTTCGAAGGCCAAGTGTATGCGGACGATGTCCAAAACTTCGTGATCTACACGAATGGCTTGGAGAACGGCATGTACAGTGTCCGCATCCTGAGCACGGAAGGCGATGTGATCACCACGAAGTTGATGGTCGCTCACTGATCTGACTGAAAGAATCGGTGGTTCCCCGGGCGTGGGGAACTGCGGATGACCCAATGAAAGGCCACCCCGTTCCGAAAGGAGCGGGGTGGTTTTGGTTGGGGCCGGGTTTGGCCTGGGCCGAAGCGAAACCTGCCAAACCTTCACAACATTGCAAAAAGTTGCGCCCAACGACGGAAATTTGCGGCAAAATTGCAGCCATGGCAGACCCCCGCCACCCCAAGGCCACTTACGCCTCCACCACCCGCATCGTGATGCCCAACGACACAAACACACTGGGCAACTTGATGGGCGGCAACCTGTTGAATTGGATGGATGAAACGGCAGCCATCAGTGCAATGCGGCATTCGCGTCGGGTTTGTGTGACGGCGGCGGTGAACAATGTCTCGTTTCAACGGCCGATCAAGCTCGCAGACGTGGTCACGGTGCATGCGGAGGTCTCCCGGGCGTTTCGCTCTTCGATGGAGGTGTACCTGCGGGTGACAGTAGAGGATCCTGTGACAGGGGAGAGTTGCATCTGCAATGAGGCGATGTACACGTTTGTCGCCGTAGACCAATTCAACGCCCCCATCTCCATTCCGCCCATCACCCCGGAGAACGAGGAGGAGCAGGAGCGCTATGATGGGGCCTTGCGGCGGCGTCAGTTGCGGCTGATTTTGGCGGGGAAGATGAAGCCGGCTGAGGCGACGGAGCTCAAGGCGTTGTTCGACGCGGAGCCGACGAACTGACAGCGTCGTCGGCCACCGCGCTGACAGCGACTTGCGCAACGGCGATGACTTCGTCAATGGGCGTGGTGCCGATGCAACGGTCTTCGCCGTAGCGGCACCGATCGCCAAGTTTTGAACAAGGACGTGCCGCTGGGCGGTTCCTGCCCGGCAGGGCGTTGGCGGCGCTTGCGCTGGGGGGCCAGGCGGACATGCCCAAGCTCGGGCGCGTGCACCCCCAGAGCGTGACGACGGGCGTGCCGACAGCCGCCGAAAGGTGCATCATCCCGGTGTCGCCAGCGATGGTCAGGGCGGCACGGCGGAGGATGGCCGCCGACTCGGCGAGGGAAGTCGATCCGGCGAAGTTGCGCACATCCCCGCTGGCGGATTTGGCGAGTTGGGCGCCGAGTGCCCGCTCTGCCGGCCCACCGATCAGCACCCAAGGGACTTCCGTGCAAGCGTCGAACATCGCCGAAAATGTGGTCGCGGGAATCTGTTTGCCGGCATGGGCGGCGCCGAGGGCCGCCACGAGAAAGTTCGGGGGGAGGCCGTCGGGCACCCGGGCACCCTCGAACAGCGCCGGCCACTCCTTCGGTTGCTCGGCCCCGAAGGCCGCCCCAAAACTCTCGACGTACCGCCAAACAATGTGCGGAATGGGGCGGGTTCGCCAACCCCGGACCAGCGACCATTTGGCGAGGTTCTGTTTGTCCAGGGTGAAGGCGATGCCCCCGAGTGCCCGTTTGACGCGGCGGGACCGGAGGTTGTTGTGCAGGTCGATGATGTGGTCGAATTCAATGTCCCGCAGGGTCTGCATGACCTCGGTTGTGGAGCGATCGATCGTGTGGACCTGGTCAATCATCTGGCCGAAACCGTCGAGGACGGGGCGCATGCTGGATTTGGTCAAGAAATGGATCTCAAATGGCGCCATCAAGGCATCCCGCAAGGCAGCCACAGCGGGCGCAGTCAGCAGAATGTCGCCGATGGAACTGAATCGGATGATGAGCACTTTCGCAGGGCGCATGGCCTTGCAAGTTACCGCCTTTCCCGCGTTAACTTCGCGCCGGCATGAGATGGATCGACACACACACCCACCTTTACCAGCCGCGGTTTGACGACGACCGCGATGCGGCCATGAATCGGTGCGTTGATGCGGGCGTGGAAACGTTGTTGTTGCCCAACATCGACACCGAGTCCATCCCGCGGGTGCATGCGATGATGGACCGCTGGCCGGATCGCTGTTTTGGCATGATGGGCCTGCATCCTTGCCATGTGCAGCCGCAGGATTGGGAGGCGCAACTGGCCACGATCAAGGCCACGTTGGAGGCGGGCAATCGGCAGTATGTGGCGGTGGGGGAAATCGGCCTGGACCTGCATTGGGACAAGTCGACGCTGGGCATCCAGCAGGAAGCTTTTCAGGAGCAAGTGCTTTGGGCCAAATCCCACGACCTCCCCATCGTCATCCACGTCCGCGAAGCGTTTGATGAGCTCTTCGCCGCGCTCGACGTTTGCAACGACGCGTCCCTTCGGGGGGTTGTGCATTGCTTCACCGGCGATCTGTCCCAGGCCGAGCGGGTCATCGAATACGGCGATTTTTATCTCGGCATCGGTGGTGTGGCGACGTACAAGAATGGCGGTTTGGACCGGGTCCTGCCGCATGTCCGCCGCGACCGAATCATCCTGGAGACCGACAGTCCCTACCTCTCGCCGGTTCCCCATCGCGGCAAGCGCAACGAATCGGCGTACACCGCGATTGTGGCCCAGCGGGTGGCGGACTTGTGGGAGACCTCGTTGGATGAGGTGTCCATGGTGACGACGGCAAATGCGGAGAGGCTGTTTGGTTTGGTCCCCCAATCCGTTCCATCCATCACCCCATGACACCTCCCACTGCCCCCACGCGCATCCTGCTCATCTACACCGGTGGCACCATCGGCAGCGTCCACGACAGCACAGAAGGCGGGCTGGTGCCCATTGATTTCAGTGAGATCACGTCGCATGTGCCCGAACTCGAACAGCCGGATCGGGTGGTGGAGACGGTGAGTTTTGAGCCGCCGATTGATTCCTCAAACGTTCAGCCTTCGCATTGGGTCCGGCTGGCCCGGATCATTGAGCAGCGATACGAGGCATTCGATGGCTTTGTCATCCTTCATGGAACCGATACGTTGGCCTATACGGCCAGTGCATTGAGTTTCATGTTTTCAGGGCTGCACAAACCCGTGATTCTGACCGGCAGCCAATTGCCCATCGGCCTTCCGCGCACCGACGGCAGGGAGAACTTGTTGGCGGCGGTGGAGATTGCGACGGCCCAGCGCTTCGGTTCGCCGATCGTCCAAGAAGTGGCGGTGTACTTCGGCAACTCCCTCTACCGCGGCAACCGCGCACACAAGGCGAGCGCCGAATCCCTCCAGGCCATCATCAGCCCCAACCTCGCGCCCCTCGCCGAGGCCGGCGTGGACATCATTTATGATTATGCGGCGTTTTGGGATGATCCGATGCAGCATTTGCGGGTTTCGGCGAACATGGAATCGAATGTGGCGTGGCTGCCTTTTTTTCCGGGAATGTCCATTGATTTGGTGCGGCGAGTGACGGATTGGCCGGACCTGCGCGGACTGGTGTTGTCCACGTTTGGCTCGGGCAATGCGCCGTCGGGTCCTTTGTTGAAATCGGCGCTTGCGGACGCCCATGCGCGTGGCGTGACGATGGTGAATGTCTCTCAATGCGGCCATGGGGCTGTGCATCCTGAGCGGTATGCCACGGCGCATTTGCTTCGGGATTGTGGGGTGATTGCCGGGGGTGACATGACGACGGAGGCGGCTTTGACCAAACTCATGTCCCTTCTCGGGCGCGGCCTCTCCCGCGATGACATCCGGGAGGGAATGCTGTCCAATTTGCGGGGCGAGCGAACGGTTTGGAGCACGTTGAATTGAGCGGTGTTCCGCGGTTTTGCCGATGCATCGGAATTGCGTACTTTTGCCGTCCCTCGGGAGAGGTGGCCGAGCGGCTTAAGGCGCACGCCTGGAAAGCGTGTTGGGGGCAACCCCTCCAGGGTTCGAATCCCTGTCTCTCCGCTAGTTAAAGTGCACAACGGTGCATTTTAATGAAAATCAGTGAACTCGGGAAGCAATTCCCGAGTTTTTTCGTGAAATAAGGGTCGTTTTCGCGAACTCAGATTGTTCCAAACTGTAACCCCTCCTTCAGGGGGGTTACAGTTATCGCAAGGAGCCCCTGGAAACGATTGTGAAGGTAAGTGAATTCAGGTTCGCTGAATTTCACGCTAACGCACGAAATAACACCGAACACTTGAAAAGAGAGCAGTTAGATTCGCGTTGAAGTGAGGACATGATGTTCACCGGACAAATTCAGGGATTTCCTGAAGGAGTCCACAAACCGCAAAATCATGTCGCGGACAAATTCATTCCGGCTGCTGTTCTTCATCAACAGGAGCAAAATCAACGCAGAGGGCACAGCGCCCATCCTGCTTCGCATCACCGTGGGGGGCTCGAAAATCGCCACGACCGTCCATCACCGCATCCATCCCAAGGAGTGGGATTCAAAACGGGCCATGCCCTTCCCTCGAGGCAAGAACGAGCAGCTCATCACCTACCTCGAGACCATCAAGCACCGTGCGATGGATGCGCACAACGAACTGCTGATGGACAATGAGGTGGTCACGCCTGAAATGGTTCGAGATGTCCTTTTTGGCTTTCACACGAGTTCAGGCCAACAGATGTTGCTTCGCATTTGGGACGAACACAACGACCGCCTCAAAGGCATGGTCAACAAGGATTGTTCTTACACGCTTTGGCAAAAGCACAACACCACCCGGAATTACTTCATGGAATTCCTCAGTTCAAAAATGCGGATGCAGGACATTCACGTCAAGCTCCTCCGTTTGGACGTCGTTGAGCGTTTCTACACGCACTTGCGGCAAGACCTGGGGCTTGCGCATAACACGTCCATCAAGCACATGCAAATGCTGAAGAAGATTGTGATTCGGGCACAGAAGAATGGTTGGCTTCGGATTGATCCATTTGATGGGTTTTCCATGCGAATGCAAGAGCGCCGTCGTTCTTTTTTGACCCCGGAGGAGTTGTTGGCCATCGAGTCACATACATTCGTGATTCCAAGGATGCAGGCAGTGCGGGATTTGTTCCTTTTCAGCTGCTATACTGGATTCGCCTACATTGATGTGGCGCACTTGACTCGTGCAAATTTGGACCGCACACCGGATGGCCTTTGGTGGTTGAGGAAGCCGAGGCAAAAGACCAAACTGAATTCGCAAGTTCCGGTCCTCAAGCCAGCGATGGACATCATCGAACGGTATGCCAACCTTCATCGAATGAGCGCGGATTCTCGGCTGTTTCAAATGATCAGCAATCAAAAGCTCAACGCCTACCTGAAGGAGCTCGCGGACGTTTGTGGCATTGAAAAGAACCTAACATTCCATGTGGCGCGGCACACTTTTGCCACGACCGTCATCCTCCAAAATGGCGTGAGCGTGGAGGCCTTGAGCAGGATGATGGGGCACCGGGACATCAAGACCACGCAACACTATGCGCGCATCGTTGATCGCAAACTGGCCGATGAAATGCGCGGCATGTCGGATCGCACAAACTTGGAACTCGCGAGTTGAATTGAAATGCCCCCGGGTTCGCTCGGGGGCAATTTTTTCACCAACCAAATGCCACATCCTCGCAATGAGCAATTTTTCAATTCGACCTTATGGCGTTGGAGAGCTAGCGGCGCTCTATTTTCCTCACATTCAGCAGTCCAGTGCAGTGAATCAACTTCGGCGTTGGATCGTCGAGTCGCCTGTGCTTCTGGAAGAGCTTCAATCCGCGGGTTGGAAGCGCTACCGGAAAGTATTCAGTCCGAAACAAGTGGCGATTATCCTGGATCA
>CBFIFE010000031.1:0-32916 GCA_965661765.1 uncultured Flavobacteriales bacterium | reverse complement strand
GTGATGCAATACTGATCGGCGGATTTCCATTGGAATGCCTCAGACCAAACCCCACCTTCCTCGCCTCATCGCCCGCCGCATGGCGAAGGACAGGAACGCCCAATCTTGGTCGCGTCCGGTCGTCCAGATGGCCACGATCGGTGTGGGCCTTGGCGTGGCGTTGATGATCGTGGCGCTGGCGGTGGTGACGGGGTTTCAGCGGGAGATCCGCGAATTGGCGATTGGGTTTCAGTCGCACATCACGGTGTTGAGCGGGGACATCTCCCGACCGTGGGTGGCCCGAGACGGGGAGGTGGAGCGGTTGTTGAGGGAGGTGCCGGGGGTGGAGAATGTGACGCCGTTTGCTTCGCTGCCCGGAATTTGTGAGACCAAGGAAGAGTTGGCCGGGGTGATTTTGAAGGGAACGGGGCCGGAGACGAACAACGAATTGCTCTTGGGTGCTTTGACCGAAGGGCGCATGCCCAATTCGTTGACGGCCGATTCGTTGGTCCTTTCTGTGGTGCTCGCTCGGCGACTTCGTTTGGAGACGGGGGGGCGCGTTGCGATTTACATGGTTTCGGACAAGGGGGACATCCGGCCGCGCGTGATGACCGTTGCTGGGCTGTATGACACGGGGATGTTGGAATTTGACGAGCAATTCGTGTTTGTTCCGATGGGCCACTTGCAGCGCGCGGGCGGGTGGGGAGTCGAGTTGCTGGTTACTGCCCGTGGCGACACGCTCGCCGCCCGCGCCATCGGCGAGCCGAAAGGCGTGGTGGACTGGCGCCACGCCGGGGAGGAGGCGGTGATGTTGCGCGGTGGCGGGCCTTTCGATGGCGCGGCTTTTCCGTCGGGCACCGAGCTGTCCGTCGTTCTGGACGGCGGGGATCGCTGGGGCGCCGACACCGCTTGGGTCACCAAGCGTGGACCCGCAGATTGGGTCGTTGCACATGCCGGAGGGGCTTGGCGGCGACGGGCGAGCGGTTACGAAATTCGGATCGCTGATTTTCGGGAACTCCAGGACATTGACGATGCCGTGTATCGGACGTTGCCGTTTGGGTGGCGGACCGAGACGGTTTTGGCCTCATCCCCGGAACTCTTCGCCTGGCTCAGCATGCTGGACCTCAACGTGGAAGTGATCATCGGTTTGATGGTTTTGATCGCCATCATCAACATGTCGAGTGCCATGCTCATCATCATCCTCGAGCGACGCCCGATGGTGGGCATGCTTCGGGCCCTCGGGATGCCGGTGGGGCAGGTCATGCGCATTTTTGTTTGGCATGGGGCCCGGATTTTGGGGCGCGGTTTTCTGGCCGGAAATGCATTGGGGCTTGGGCTGGTTGCCTTGCAGGCTTTGACCGGGTGGGTGCGCTTGGATCCGGCGGCGTACTATTTGGACCGGGTGCCCGTTGATTTGGATGTGTGGACGTTGGTGGCCCTGGAGCTGGGGGCCTTCGTGGTGAGTGCGGGAATGTTGTGGTTGCCGGGTTTGGCTTCAGCCCAAATCCGCCCCGCCCAAACCTTCCGCCTCCGCTGACTTCACCCTACCTTTGCCCTGATTTTCGACGCATTCATGCCCATTCTCAACAACATCCTCGAAGCGATCGGTGACACGCCGATGATTCGCCTCAACCGCATTGCCGCTGACTTTCCTGGCGAAATCCTCGCAAAAGTCGAGTACTTCAACCCCGGCCACAGCGTCAAGGACCGCATGGCGTTGCAGATGATTGAGGATGCCGAGGTGGAAGGGCTTCTCAAGCCCGGGGGGACGATCATCGAGTGCACGAGTGGCAATACTGGCATGGGCCTGGCCCTGGCGTGCGCGGTGAAAGGCTACAAACTCATCTGCACGATGAGCGACAAGCAGTCGAAGGAAAAAATTGACATCCTCCGCGCGATGGGCGCAGAAGTTCACGTCTGTCCGACAGCCGTCGAGCCCGACCATCCCGACAGCTACTACAGTGTGGCCGCGCGTTGCAATGCGGAAATTGAGAACAGTTTTTGGTGCAACCAGTACGACAACCTGTCCAACCGCAAGGCGCATTATTTGACGACGGGCCCGGAGATTTGGGAACAGACGGAGGGGCGAATCACCCACTTTGTGGTCGGTGTGGGCACAGGGGGCACCATCAGTGGGACGGCAAAGTTTCTGAAGGAGAAAAACCCGGACATCCAAATCTGGGGCATTGACTCCTACGGCAGCGTGCTCAAGAAGTACCACGAGACGGGAGAGTTCGATGAGTCAGAGATTTACCCTTACATCACAGAAGGTGTGGGTGAGGACATCATCCCGAAGAATGTTGACTTCGACGTCATCGACCACTTTGAAAAGGTCACGGACAAGGACGGCGCCCTCGCGGCCCGCGAACTTGCCGCCACCGAAGGCCTGTTTCTTGGATACTCGTGCGGTTCAACTTTCCAAGGCCTTCGCCAACTCAAAGACCGCCTCAAGCCCACCGACGTCGTCGTTTGCCTGTTCCACGATCATGGCTCCCGTTACGTCGGCAAGGTGTACAACGACGAGTGGATGAAGTCGCACGGCTGGATGTGAGGTGCGCTTGGCCTGCGGCCTGGCTCTGAGGTTTGGCGGGCCGATCTCTTTTTTTCACGGCTGAGAGACAATTGTGACTTCGGATTCCGGTCGTTTCCCGAACGTGACGCCATCCGCGCGTTCCCCGAGCGAGCGCCAGAGCGCGTCCCACAATCCCTATTTTTGCGCCATGCAGCACGTTACTTCAGCCGATTTGATGGCCCTTGAGAACAATCACGGGGCCCACAATTACCATCCCCTTCCAGTGGTGCTTGACCGTGGAGAGGGCGTGTTTGTTTGGGATGTCGAAGGCAAGCGCTATTATGACTTTTTGAGCGCTTACTCTGCTGTGAATCAGGGGCATTGTCATCCGAGAATTGTGGAAGCGATGGTGAACCAAACCCAGAAACTTACCCTCACTTCCCGCGCCTTCTACAATTCCAAGTTGGGGCCGTATGAGAAGTTCATCACCGGGTACTTCGGATATGACAAGGTGTTGCCGATGAACTCGGGCGCTGAAGCTGTCGAGACGGCGTTGAAGATTGCGCGGAAGTGGGCTTACGAGGTGAAGGGGGTGCCTGAGGGGCAAGCCAAAATCCTGACAGCGTCCGAGAATTTTCACGGTCGAACTTTGGCCATCGTCAGCTTCTCGACAGATCCGGATTCCACAGGTGGGTTTGGCCCGGCAACTCCAGGTTTTGAGGTGATTCCGTACAACGACATGGCGGCGCTCGAGCGGGCGTTGGAAGACCCGAACGTGGCCGCGTTCCTTGTGGAGCCCATCCAGGGTGAGGCGGGGGTGAACACGCCGGACGACAAGTACATGCAGGAGGTTCAGGCGGCTTGCCGAGCGAAGAATGTGCTGTTCATCGCAGATGAAATCCAAACCGGGATTGCCCGCACCGGCGCCCTCCTCGCCACCTGCGGAAAGTGCACCTGTGCGGGGCATTGCGAACAACAGGCGGACACCTTTGCGCGGGCAGACATTTTGATTTTGGGAAAAGCCCTGAGCGGCGGGGCGTACCCGGTGTCGGCTGTGCTCGCAGATGACGCCATCATGAACGTGATTCAGCCGGGCCAACACGGTTCGACCTTCGGCGGCAACCCCGTGGCGGCCGAGGTGGCCATGGCGGCCCTTGAAGTGGTGCGCGACGAAAAACTCGCCCAAAATGCACGGCGTCTGGGTGAGAAATTTCGGGCAGCGCTCAACGCATTCATTGCGGAGTCGGATTTGGTGACCTTGGTGCGCGGGCGAGGTTTGTTGAATGCGATCGTCATCAATGACACGCCCGATTCCTCGACCGCTTGGGACATTTGCGTGGCGCTGGCGGGCAATGGGCTTTTGGCCAAACCCACCCATGGCAACATCATTCGCTTCGCGCCTCCGCTCGTGATGACTGAGGCGCAGCTCGATGCGTGCATCGAAATCATTCTCAAGACGCTGCGGGATTTCCAGCAGCAGTGAACGTGACCTCCGAGGATGTGACGGCTTGCGCGTTGCGGACAAGGATCAGTTCGCGCCCTTCTGGGCATGGTGGGCCGTCTTGGACGTAGGTGAAGCCGGTGCCCTGAAGCACGCGGACACTCGGAATGTTTTCGGCGATGACGCGCGCCCAGAGTTGCTCGATGCCGGCGGCATCGGCCCATTGTGTAACGGCTTGGGCGGCTTCCGTAGCGAGTCCCTGTCCCCAGAACTTGCGTTTGTAGAGGTAGCCAAATTCATCCACCGACACGTGTTCGTCAGGGTCGGCGGCAACTTGCATGTCGCGGCGCTTGAACCCACACGTGCCCACGGTTTCACCCGAGGCTCGCAAGCTCACGACCCAAAACCCATAGCCCCACCGATCAAACGGCGGATCCTTCGCAAGCATGTCCGTCATCGCTGCGACAGAGGGATATCGGCGTTCTGGATCGATGTAGCGGACGACTGCCGGGTCGGCGAACATCAGAAAATAAGCGAGTCGGTCGGTGTCTGAATGGATGTCCCAACGTCGGAAGGTCAGCCGTCGGGTGGGGGGAGGTGGGTCCGGGATTCTGGCTGCCCGGGCTTCAGCGGCCACGATCATTCGCTTGGAATGATGGCCCAAGCGATGAGGTACGCGAGAATTCCCGTGCCAAACACCAAGCTCAAAATGAACGCCAACAACCGAATGGGCGTGACCCCAATGCCGAAAAACCGGGCAATTCCGGCGATCACCCCGCCGATGACACGGCCGTGGCGTGGGCGCCGGAGGACTTGTCGATTGGAAGTCATTTGGCCAAGATAGCAGAAACCCGCAATTCCCGCATCTTGATGTACTTTTGCGGCGCGAAACGCGAAAAACAAACGAAAACATGGCGACCAACCGCACTTTTACAATGATCAAGCCCGATGCCACAGGCGCGGGACACACGGGCAAAATCATCGACCGCATCATCGAATCGGGCTTTGCCATCAAGGCGATGAAGTGGACTCAGCTCAGCCTCGCCGACGCGCAGGCTTTCTATGCCGTTCACAGCGAGCGTCCGTTCTTCGGCGAACTGACGGAGTACATGAGCAGTGGCCCCATCGTTGCAGCCATCCTTGAGAAGGACAATGCGGTTGCCGATTTCCGCGATTTGATCGGCGCGACAAATCCGGCCGATGCAGCTCCAGGAACGATTCGCGCGGATTTTGCCGAATCGATTGCGGCTAATGCGGTCCACGGATCGGACAGCGACGAGAACGCCGCCATCGAGGGCAGCTTTTTCTTTGCGGCTCGCGAGTTGGCCTGATTGATTCAGGAGGCTGGCACCGGCTCTCGCCCTGGCGCGTGAGCGGTGGGTTGATAGAGGCCCGAAATTGCGCATGTGCGTGGTTTCGGGCTTTTTTGCGTTCGTTCAAGAGAAAAACTCGTCGCTGAAGTTGAGCAGGTACAGTTCTTCTTGGGCGCGGGTAAAGGCGGTATAGAACCAGCGGAGCAGCGAACGGTCGAGCATCTCCTCGGTGAGGTAACCTTGGTCGACGACGACCGCTGGCCATTGGCCCCCTTGGGCCTTGTGGCAGGTGAGGGCCCAGGCGAATTTGACTTGAAGCGCTTGGTAGCAGGGGTCCGCCTGAACGGCCTTGCGGATGCGAGCGCGGCTGCCGAGATCGGTGTAGTCCTCGGCAATGGTGTCGAAGAGGGCTTGCATTTCCGCGTAGGGGATGGAGGGCAGGTCTGCGTTGAGCAAACTGAGGTGAATCGTGACCTCGAAGGGGTCGTGGTCGGGCAGGTCGACCATGCGCACTTCGGCATCAGCGAAATGGGCTCCGTACCTTTCGAACCGACGGACGATGCGCACCACTTCGAGGGTGTCGCCGTTGGCGATGAGGTTGCTCTGGATTTGGTCATTGCCTGAAAGCCAATGGTAATTGTTGCGCACCACCATTAAGCGGTCGCCTCCGGTGAGGTCGTCCTCTTGCCAAAGAATTCGGGTCCGAATTTGCTGGTTGAAGAGGTTGGCCCGCTTGTTGGAGCGCGTGATGACCACAACGCCTTCTTCACCAAAGCGTTGGTAGAGGTCTTCCAGGGTTTCTTGAAGGTCTTCTCCGCCGAGACGCACAAGGCCGGGGCCGGGGTGGAGCTGGGGGAAGCCGGTCAAGTCTGCATCCACTTGAAGGCGCAAGTGATGCGCATTGAGCAAAATTGCGCTGTCGAGCTCCTGCCGCACGACATCCGTCAAACGCACGGAAGCGGCGGTCAAAGCGAACTCACGTTGCAGGCGAGGCAACTGCAAAGCGGGGCTCTCTTCCGCGCCCACCGGGGGCAGCTGGGCATCATCGCCGACCAGGACGAGCCGGCAGCCCTCGCCGCTGTAAACGAACTCCATGAGGTCGTCGAGCAAGCTTCGGTAGGCAAAATCTTCGGTGCCACGAACGCTGCCTTCTCCGATCATCGACGCTTCGTCGACAACGAAAACGGCGCGGCGGCGCAGGTTGGGGGCCAGGGATTGCCCGATGGCACCATCTCGGGTTTTTGAGGCGAAGTAAATCGCCCTGTGAATCGTGGACGCCTCGATGCCGGAATAGGCCTGCATCACCTTCGCCGCTCGGCCTGTGGGGGCCAGCAAGACCACGGGAATGTTCCATTCGCTGAGCACTTGGACGAAGGCGCCGATGGCTGTGGTTTTGCCCGTGCCCGCATAGCCCCGCACGACCAAGCCACACCGCGGTTTGCCGGAAAACACAAAGCGAGAAAACGCATGCATCAGTTCGCCTTGGCCCGTTGTGGGCAGGTGCGGGAATGCCGCAATCAGCTGCGCTTCGAGGGCCTGGACCAAATCGCTCATCTTCCGGCGAAGGTACTCGAACCGGGTGTTGGGGAGGTGGAAGGGATGTCGTAGATTCGCAACGCAATTCCGACGATTCACACGGACACATCTTTTGACATGGACAAGTTTTTCAGCGAAATCAACAAGTATGTCATTTCGATCTTGTTTTTCCTGGCAGGTGGTGGTTTTTTGGCCAAATACCTGAGCGGTGACGAAATCGAAAGCCAGCCGGATGGCATGCTTTACGCCTCCATCGCCCTCCTGTTGGTCGGGGTGCTGGCGCTGCCTGTTGTTCTGGAACGTTTGAACCTTGCCGTGCACAAGGCGCTGTTGGTCGCAGGGGTTGTGGGCGCGTTCTGGTTGGGTTATGAGGTGTTTTACAGTGTGGACAGCGAGATCGAATTTTTGGCCACCAAGGAGCGGGTACAAAAAATGACCGTGCAGCGGTTGAAGGACATCCGCGATGCACAAGAAGCCTATAAGGACGTTTATGGAACGTTTGCAAACGATTTCGACTCCTTGAAGGCCTTCATGTACAAGCCCGTCCTTCCTGTGAGTTTCAACATGGGCTCATTCCACGACACGTTGCCGGAGGCCAAAAGTTTGGAGGAAGGGTACATTTTGAAGCGTTCGGAGGTGGCGGAAGTTGCGGAAAAAGAGCAGATGACTGAGGAAGCGTTCCTCGACCTCATCATCGATGATCTGACCCCTTACAAGGTTCGCGATACACTGTACACCACGTTTTTCGAAGAGAATTTCAGCCGGGAGGCCCGACGGGAAGCCAAGCTGCCGGCTGTGGCAGTGGACAGCTTGTGGTTCAACCCGTTGACGGGAGAGCGCTTCATTTTGAAAACGGACAGTGTGGAGACAGGCGGTGTGGTGCAACCGACGATTTTGGTGCAAGACCCCACGCCTTTCGGTCGCGAGAACGTGAAAAAGGACACCTTGCGTTTCGGCTCCTTGACGGACGCGAACACGGATGGAAACTGGCGCAACTGAGGCTGGAATGACCGGCCTCGCGGGTCACTTGTTGTTGCAATGGGACGGCGTCCGTCTGCAATGGCTAGTCGGCACAGGCAGGGTTGTGCACAACTTTGGAGAGTCGCCTGCAAAAGACCTGAAAGAGCTGGAGTTTGTTTGCCGCGAACTGCACGGAAAAGGACTCACAGCCGACCAGGTGGTTTGGTCCCAGCGTTTCCCCTCCTTCTCTTTGTGGCCGGCTGTTTTGGTCGGAGAAGATGCCGAAGCTGCTTTTCGGCTTGAGCACAATGGACAGGATGCAGGAGGAGTGAAGAAGTTTTTGACGTCCTCCCTCGGTGAGGAGATGTTTGTCATTGAGCCGGGGTTGACCGGGGTGGAGGCGTTGTTTGTGTCGGTCTGGCCTCAGGCCCGCCGCGTGTCCTCCACCATTGCGTTTCTGGAAGCGGCCATTCGGCAGGACGCTGCGCTCGGTGCGAGCAGCATTTGCTTTGATGTCGGTCAACGGCGTGCCTTGATGTTGCAGACGAAGGGAAAGTCCCTGAAACTCGCACAAATCATGCCCTTCACGGATCCCGAGGGGCTCCTCTATCATGTGGTGAATGCATTGCATCGCAACGGCCTTGAACCTGCCACTTGCGGCGCAGTGGTCCGTTGGAGTGGCGAAATCCAAAAGGATGGCACACGATGGAAACTGTTTTCGCGTTTCTTTCCTGAGATGGAAATTTTGTCCGGTTTTCGCGCGATGGATTGGGGAGAACACGAGGTGCGGCGTGAACGGTGGACGTCGTTGACAAATTTGACAGCATGCGTATAACCGGGGGAACATTGCGGGGAAGAAGACCCGCAGTCATGAAAGGGTTTTCCGGTCGGCCAACGACGGACTTCGGGCGAGAAAGCCTGTTCAACGTGTTGCGCACGCGGGTGGACATTGAGGGGCTCGATGTGCTTGACTTGTTTGCCGGAACTGGAATGGTGGCGATGGAGTTTGCCAGCCGCGGTGCGGCCTCTGTCCTCTGCATCGATGCGGACGCAAGGGCCATGCGGCATTTGGACCGAACCTTTGAAGCGATGGACCTTTCGACCTGTCAGGCGGTCCGGGCTGATGTGGCAGCGTACTTGACGCGGGTGCCACAGGGGTTTGATTTGGTCTTTGCGGATCCACCTTATGATTGGCCTCACTTGCAAGAACTGCCTGTGATGATTGCCAAATCCGGCGTCCTCGCCCCCGACAACTGGTTCATCATTGAACATGGCGAGCGCACAGATTTGTCCATGCATCCCGGATTTCAAGAAAGCCGCAAATACGGCCATGTCCACTTCAGCTTTTTCCGCCAACCCCACCTTGAAACCACGCCATGAAACGAGCTGTATTCCCGGGTTCTTTTGACCCCATCACCAAGGGGCATGAGAATATTTTGCGCCGCGCACTGCCCTTGTTCGATGAAATTGTGATCGGTGTGGGAGTCAATGCGAGCAAGCAGCCGATGTTTCCGCTCGAGCAGCGGATGGCCTGGTTGCAAGCGGTGTTCGCGGATGCACCGCAAGTCAAGACGGAGGCTTTCGAGGGACTGACCAAAGATTTTTGTGAGCGCACCGGTGCAACTTGGCTCATTCGTGGGGTCAGGAATGGGGGGGACTTCGAATACGAACGGACCATCGCCCAAATGATGAAGGCCCTCGATCACCGCCTCGAGACTGTGATTTTGTTCACGGATCCGGAGCATGCACACATTCACTCGACGGTGGTTCGCGACATCCTGCGGAACGGCGGTGATGCCCGGAGTTTTGTGCCGGACATCGTGGCGCGTGACCTCAACCGCGCCGGCCGATGACGCGCGGCCTCCGTCTCTGCCTCCTTGTTGCGGGGTTTTGTTGGGGCGCCGCGGGGCCTGGCACTGCCCAAGCGCCCATCACCCTGCATTTCGATGGCTTTGCTGAAACGGAAACGCCGTCGGTTGTGCATGTGGCCCGGGTGTCATCCGCCCTGACGAAGGCACGGGAGTGGCTGGAGCCGGCGCTCGTCGACGCGGATGGTCGTTGCACGATTGAGGTTCCGCCGGCGAAGGGGTTGACGTTGTGGCAAGTCGCTGCGCCGCCTTGGGTGTGGGAGGTTTGGGCTTGGCCAGAGGCCGATCTTTCAGACCAAACCTATTTCCTCCGCCCCCATCCCCGAGCCGCCCGGCGATTGCAGGATGTCCCGGGCATCACGCACCCCGCGGCACCCCACCACCCCATGGCGCGTCGGGACAGCTTGTCGCGACTGACGGATTCCCTGTGGTCCGCGGTCTCCTACGACATTTTGCTGCGCTCCGGGGCCATTCAGGGTGGTGCGGCGCTCTCAGACGCCGGTGCTGTGGTCCGGGCGGACAGTGCATTCGCAGCAGCATGGGAACGCTGGGGCCCGTCCCCAAAGGATGCGCCCGCGACACGGTCCATGCTCGAATCCGTTCAGGTGGACTGGCACACGGCCCTGGGCCAAGCGCCAGTCACCCCTTGGCAACCCGACGATTTTGGGGCCACGCAGGCATGGATTGCCCGTCACCTCGGTTGGTGGGACCGCCCGGAGGCCGACCCTCAATCGATGGCCGATGCGATTCAAAGCAAGGATTTGGCTGCCCTCCGCCTTGCCATGGGCGGACATTGGTCGAATGCGGCCGAAGAGGAATGCTTGGCAGCTTGGCTGCTCAAGGAAATGGTTGCGCCGGATCGGCTGTCAAGAACAGCATTGGCTGCGTTCACCCTGCCGCCCAATCTCTCCGTCGAATTGGCTGAATTTCAATCCATCCGCAAGGAGGGCAAGCCCGGTCAGGTGCTGGAAGATTTCCGATGGACGACGCCCTCTGGAGATTTGGAGGCCTGGCGCGATTTCAAAGGGGAGGGGTGGTTGATTTGCCTGGTCGTTCAAGGTGGCTCTTCTACCGCTCAGGCAGAGCGAGAGGTGTTCCAACGCATTGCCGAATCCTGGTCGGATCGCAGGAGGGATTTGCAATTTGTGGTGTTGTCCATCGATGTCCGAGACGCGGATTGGCAGCAAACCATCCGAAGTCGGCCATCACGCCGCGAAAACACGCGTTGGCTCGGTGGCGCCCCCAGCCGCTGGGCGTCTTGGGGCATCGCTGCTGTCCCTTGCGTGGTCGCCATCAACCCGCGTTCGGAATTGAGTGGTGCGATTCGTTCGTTGCCGAGCGCCGGATTGCAAGGCGAGTTGTTGCGAACCCTCAGATAAACCAGGGAGACCAGGGGGACTAGGGAGACTAGGGAGACTAGGGTGACCAAGGGTGACTAGGGTGACTAGGGAGACGAGGGGTGACCAGGGAGACCAAGAACCATCAACGGAGCCAAGAACTCGCCTTGGTGCCCCTGGTTTCCCTAGTTCCTTACCCTCCTGGTTTCCCTAGTCTCCTTGGTCACCTGGTTTCCCTGGTCTCCCTGGTCACCTTGGTTCCTTGGTTTTTTGGTTGATCACGAGATGGCCAGCAACGCCCTCAAACTCGGGAACGTCTTTTCCAGCACATGTTTTGGTGTGGGCTTGGGCAACCAAGCGACCTGCGTGATGCCCTCTTCCGCCTGCGGTTGGCCTGCCGTGTCCTTCCCATCGTGGACAGCGTGGAACCAAAACGTCGTTTTCAAGCAGGCCACCCCATTCATCTCATACGTGTGGTAGGTCGGGCCGAGCGAAGCCACCAGCGAAAGGCGATCGATGCCCGTTTCTTCCTCTACTTCCCGGATCGCTGCCGATTCGATGGATTCGCCCGGCTCCACCTTGCCCTTCGGCAGGTCCCATCGGCCGTTGCGTTCGATCCAAAGCTGCTTGCCCAAGGCATTCTCGACGATGCATCCAGCTGCCAGTACCTCGTTGTAAGTCATGCAGAACCGAATCCACAAGGCCTCGACGTCATCGGCGACCAGCTCCACCCGATCGAGCGCGGGTCGGTCGCGGATCCACAGCGGAAGGTCAGCGAGCGTCTGGGCATCTGGATCCCTGACAATCCAACCCACGCCCGGATCGGTTGGGGAATCAGAAAACCAAACCGGCCGATTCAGGATATAAACTTCATACTTTCGCGCCATGGCAATTTCTCTGGAGAGTCGGCGAAAAGTAGCGGAATTCTTGTTGCGCATCAAGGCCGTTCAGCTGCGACCTGAAAATCCTTTTCAATGGGCAAGCGGAAGGTACGCGCCCATCTACTGCGACAACCGAAAAACCCTCAGTCACCCCCAGGTCAGGACCTACATTCGCCAGCAGGCGGTGGAACTGATTGAGGAGAAGTTTGGTCGCGTGGATGCCATCGCCGGCGTTGCCACAGGTGGAATTGCCCTCGGTGCATTGGTTGCCCAGGAGCTCGGGCTTCCCTTCATCTATGTTCGCAGTTCTGCAAAAGGCCATGGCATGGGCAATCGGATTGAAGGTGATCTGTCTGTGCTGTCGAATTGTGTGGTGGTGGAAGATTTGGTCTCAACGGGCAAGAGCAGCTTGGAGGCGGTGGAAGTCTTGCGCCAGGCGGATGTTCAGGTGAAGGGCTTGGTGGCCATCTTCACTTACGGATTTCCAGAAGCGCAGGCGGCGTTTGAGGAAGCCCATTGTCCATGGGCCACTTTGACCGATTATCCGACGATGCTGGATCAGGCGTTGGCGGAGGGGTATGTCACTGAAGGCCAAACCCATTTGCTCCAATCTTGGTCGGAAGAACCGATTCGTTGGAGCGACAACAACAGCCCCGCATGACCACCATCGAAAGCCCGAAAGTTCAGGTCGGTACAGCGCCGGAAGAACTGCGCCAGTGGGTCTTGGACCCGGCGAACCTTGAACCGTTGCTTCCGGCAGACAAGGTCACCGCATTTGCATCCACGGCAGAAGGTTGCAGCTTCAAATTGCCCGGCGGCATCATGATTGTTTTGGGCCTCGAGCAGGCAGATGATGCCGATGTGGTGCGATATGCCTCTCGAAAGGGGACGCCCATTCGTTTTCATTTGGACCTTCATTTTGACGGGCAAGGCGATGGCACGACCTTGGGCCAAATCGTTTGCCAAGCCGACCTCAACCCATTCACCCGGATGATGGCCGAAAAGCCTTTGCAGGAACTCTTCAATCACATTGCCGAAGAGCTTCAGCGCCGTTATCCGGTCTGATTGCCGGCGTCCTCATCGCGCAACACGCCACGGATGTCCGAGGAGTTGAACCGATGTCGGATGCCATCGGGCGTCACAAAATCTGCTGTTCCGTCGCGGTGAACCCGCTCCAGTGTGGCTGCAAAGGCTTGGCCGTTTCGTTCGTAGGTGCGTGGGACGTGCAGGAAGGCCAACGCGTCGTGGTAGGCCGCCAACACATCGTTTGCCGGCCAGGGCTCGGCATTTCCGAGTGTCGCGAATTGTTGAAGCCACCGTTGGGCAATGGTTCGGGCGAGGGGGAGGAGCGGGGTGGTTTGGCCTGTGGCCTCCCACAAGCTGACCCCTTGATGCGGCCGATGCATGTGCCGGGCGTGCAAATTCAACCCCAGTCCGACCACCCAGCCCCGCAAGTGCGGCCCCGCCCATTGCGGCTCAATCAACATGCCGCCCAGCTTTCGGTGGGTGCCTTGGGCAAACACGACGATGTCGTTGGGCCATTTCAAGCGCAAGGGCAGATCGATGTCGGCAGCGGCAAGCGTGGCTTTGAGCGCGTCCAAGACATCCAAGGCCAGGGCCATGTTCACGACTGCGGCGTCTTCGGACATTCGCCCTGCAGCTTGGGGCGTCACCACAGGCATCGCCAAGGACATCGCCAAATCTTCGCCTCTCACCGTTGTCCAACTCCGGCCCATCCTGCCACGTCCCTGGGTTTGTTCCTCTGCCAGAATGACCGCGCCTGACGAATTGGCCGACTGGCGCAAGTGGTCCGCTGCGAGGGCATTTGTGCTGCTGCAGACGTCCCACTGAACCACTTGAACGTCACCGATTGGGGCAAGAACCTTCATGAACTGCTCTCAAAAGTAGTACCTTCGTCTTCACGAAAAGAATTGAATGAAATCAAGCCCTGAGGAGCAAGTCCGTCCGCTCTTGGATGCAGTCATCACTGGACTGCAGGACGTCAAAGGAAAAGAGATCAAGGTCCTGGATCTGCGCGCAATTGATCACGCTGTGACCGATTACTTCGTCGTTGTTCATGGAACGAGCCGAACGCAAGTCGAAGCCTTGGCACAATCTGTGGAAAAGACAGTTCGTGAGGCATTGAATGAACGTCCTTGGGGGAAACAAGGTTTAAGGAATGGCGAGTGGGCCATTCTGGACTACAGCAATGTGGTGGTTCATGTGTTTCACGAGTCGGTTCGGCCTCGCTACGCTTTGGAAGAGTTGTGGGGAGATGCTGATTTGCAGGTCGTTGAAGAAGTCGTGTGATGTTGATCGCCGGCGCTGAAATCTTGGAAACATAGAACATGAGCGAGAACAAACAATCAAATGGCGGGGGTACGGGCAGCGGTCCCGGCAAAGGATCGGGCAAGCGCGGCCTGAATTTTTACTGGATTTATGGCATCATCGGCGTGATGTTTTTGGCCATGCTTTTCGTGGGGTCAGGCGGCGAGGGCAAGCAGATTCAATGGGCGGAATTCAAGGAGCGCATTGAGAACAATGAGGTTGAGCGGGTGACCTTCGACGGGGCCAGAGCGAGTGTGCTGTTGAAGGAATCTGTGCGCAACGAGCTCAATGATTCTGGTGACGACGACGCTTTGTTGGAGACGGTGTACCGTTCGAGCGATTTTTGGCTCAACATCCCCGGTGGTGACGTTTACCTCGAAGACATCAAGGAGATGTCCGAAGCTTACGAATTTGAGTTCGTTTATGAGCCTGTGAATGAATGGGGACAGCAAATCCTGATGTACGTGATTTTCTTTGCCCTGATGATTGGGGTGTGGATGTTCTTGATGCGTCGTTTGGGGGGTGGTGGCGCCGGCGGAGGCCAAATCTTCAACATCGGAAAATCCAAGGCCCAACTCTTTGAGAAGGGCAAGGGAACGGATGTCACCTTCAGCGATGTCGCAGGTTTGGACGGGGCGAAGGAGGAATTGCAGGAGATTGTCGATTTCCTGAAGTCGCCAGAGAAGTACACGAACCTCGGGGCAAAGATTCCGAAGGGGGCGCTGTTGGTGGGCCCTCCTGGAACGGGAAAGACGCTCTTGGCGAAGGCGGTGGCCGGTGAGGCGCAGGTGCCTTTCTTTTCATTGAGCGGTTCCGATTTTGTCGAAATGTTTGTAGGGGTCGGTGCATCGCGGGTGCGTGACCTGTTCAAGCAGGCCAAGGAAAAGGCGCCGGCCATCATTTTCATCGACGAAATCGATGCCATTGGCCGTGCCCGGGGCAAGAACGTGTCCATGGGGTCGAACGACGAAAGAGAAAACACCCTCAACCAGCTTTTGACGGAGATGGACGGTTTTGGAACGAACAGCGGGGTGATCATTCTCGCTGCAACGAACCGAGCGGACATCCTGGACAAGGCCTTGATGCGGGCGGGGCGTTTCGACCGACAGATTTATGCGGACATGCCCGACTTGACGGAGCGTCATGCAATTTTCGAAGTGCATTTGCGCCCGATCAAGGTGGACAAGTCCATTGATATTGACTTCCTCGCGCGTCAAACCCCAGGGTTCAGCGGAGCAGACATCGCAAATGTCTGCAATGAGGCGGCCTTGTTTGCGGCACGAAAGGGACGCGAATTGGTGACCCACCAAGATTTCCTCGATGCGGTCGACCGCATCATCGGCGGTTTGGAAAAGCGATCGAAGATCATCTCATCGTCAGAGAAAAAGACGATCGCCTTCCACGAAGCAGGGCACGCGGTCGTGAGTTGGTTGGTGGAGTACGCTTCACCCCTGGTGAAGGTCAGCATTGTGCCACGTGGTCAGTCTTTGGGCGCAGCTTGGTACCTGCCCGAGGAACGCCAAATCACCACGACGGAGCAAATTTTCGACGAGATGTGTGCTGCCCTCGGCGGGCGGGCTGCAGAGGAGATTGTGTTTGACAAGATCAGCACAGGTGCCTTGAGCGATTTGGAAAAAGTCACGAAGCAGGCCTATGCGATGGTGTCGGTCTATGGTTTGAACAAGCGCATCGGCAACAGGAGCTATTACGACAGCCGGGGAGAGTCCACCTTCACAAAGCCATACAGTGAGGAAACGGCACGCATCATTGATGAGGAGGTCTCCAAGGTGATCGAGGCGGCTTATGACCGCGCCAAGGATTTGCTCCGTGTGAACCGTGAGAAGCTGACGGCCCTCGCTGAGTCCTTGCTGAAAAACGAAGTCATCTTCAAAGAGGACGTCGAGCGAATTCTCGGTGCTCGGCCATTTGCCAAGCCCGAAGAGGATTTGTTGGTGGCAACGGCTGATCCGACCGCTTTGCCCGCGGCTGCAGCGGATGAAGCCGGTGACGAGCCATCGGTTCCCGAATCGTCAGAGGCATGAGGACAAAACTGGCCTGACAGCAAATGGGCGCCAGCGCGTTTTGGGATCGTGAGACATTTGTTCGGGCGGCGTCCGGTGCGGCGTTCGTGGCACTGTTGTTGTCAGCCGCCGCGTTCGGCCCTTGGCCCTTGTTGGCCTTGTGGCTGGTCATCGGCCTGGGGTCCTTTGTTGAATGGCGCCGGCATGCGGGGGCAGGGTCCCCGCTCGCAGGTCAGATGTTGAGGCTGTTTTTGTTTCTTGGTTTGGCAGGTGTGATGGTGTCGCTTCCGTGGTCTGCTGGCGGCGATTACGATCCCAGGCACGTGTGGTTGTTCCTGGTGCTGGTCTGGACGAATGACACCCTGGCTTACGTGTTTGGTCGGCTGTTCGGCCGGCACAAGTTGATGCCCGCAGTGAGTCCGGGGAAGACGTGGGAGGGTTTCGTTGGTGGGGTGTTTTCGGCAGCGTTGGTGGGCGGCCTCTGGCAATCGCAAACGGGTTTTGCGACCGTCGGGGCTTTGGTTGGAGGTTTGACAGGCGTTTTGGCGACGGCAGGCGATTTGACCCAGAGCGCTTGGAAGCGGAAGCGGGGCCTGAAGGATTCAGGCCAAATCATGCCCGGCCACGGCGGTTTCCTCGACCGCTTTGATGGCTTTTTGTACGCCCTGCCTGTTTACGGACTGATCGCTTGGGTGCTCGGTGCATTTTTTTGATACGCGAACAGGGTTTCTGTTGTTGTTTTGCGCCCATGACATTTCACAGAGAAGGTTGGCCCACGCTGGTCACAATTCTGGCCTTTGATGCGGCGCTTTTGTGGGCTGTATCGACATGGTTGCCTGCCTGGGTGATGGTGCCCGCAGTGCTCATTGCCTTGGTGCTGTTGGCGCTTGTGGTCAATTTTTTCCGCTACCCCAACCGTCCTGTGGGTGGCGCCGCCCCGGGGGACGTCCTGTGCCCCAGCGATGGCAAGGTGGTGGTCATCGAAGAAGTGGAGGAGCCCGAATGGTTCGGCGATCGGCGCATTCAGGTGAGCATTTTCATGAGCCCTTTGAACGTCCATGCGCAATGGTCGCCGATGGCGGGGGAAGTCAAGTTGACCCAACACCACCCGGGCAAGTATTTGGTGGCCTGGCATCCCAAGAGCAGCACGGAGAACGAACGGTCGACGCATGTCATCGCCGGGGAAGGGGGAGAGGTCCTATTCCGACAAATTGCCGGTGCGCTCGCTCGGCGCATTTGCGCTTACATGAAGGTTGGGCAGAAGCTCAAAATGGGCGAGGAGGTGGGCTTCATCAAGTTCGGCAGCCGAATCGATGTGTTTCTCCCCTTGGACGCGGACATACAGGTCAAAATCGGAGACAAGGTCCAAGGACGAGTGGATGTTTTGGCGCGCTTGAAGTTTTGAAATTTTGGGCTAATTTTCGACCTGAACTGAATCTCTGTATTTCATGAAACATTTGACGCTCTGCGCTTTTGCTTGCGGATTGATGGCAATGGCATCGGCTCAATCCGTGCCCACCCACAGGTTGACGGATTTGCCCCAAGTCCCTGTTGAACAACGCACGCCTGCTGCGAAGTCGCATTTCGCTTTTGCCGGCGATGAACCCGGCCCCCGGTTGCCCCTCGGAGATGGCCATCTCGGCGAAACTTCCCACGAGGTCGTTCGCGAATTGGTGGTGACTTCCAACGTCATCGGCATCACCCAGTACGACTTGCAGTCGAATGCGGCAGTCGACAACCGATTGGCTGGGTCGACATCAGGTGTGGTGTCAGCGGCATGGACCATGAGTTTGGAATTGACGCCTTGGTCCGATCGTGGAACGGGCTACAACCAATGGGACAATGGTTGGAGTGAGGAGCCCTATGAGCGCATCGAGAGCGTTCGGACAGGTTGGCCGTCCATCGTGCAGACGGCATCTGGGCGTGAAGTTGTCGTCAATCACGCCGGCATCGACACGCCCTTGCGGATGACCTGGCGCGATGCTGGAGCTTCGAGCTGGTCAGAAGGAGACATTCCCTCGGATTTGACGGTGGGCAAGTTGTGGCCACGAATGGCTGCCGGCGGAGCCGACGGCAATTCCCTCCATGTCATTTGCATTTCCACGCCAGAAGGCAATGGGGGAACATTTCTCGATGGCCAAAACGGCGCCCTGCTGTACTACCGGTCCACCGATGGTGGCGATACCTGGGACATCACAGATGGGCAGTTCGCAGAACTTGATTCGTCGGCCTTCTTGGGATTCGGAGGAGACACTTATGCGATCCACGCCCGCGGGAACACGGTCGCGTTCGCGGTCTTCAATGATTTTGCAGACACGTTTGTGATGGTTTCCGAAGACAACGGGGACACATGGACGAAGCACACGATTGTGGACTTTCCTGTGGACCTTTACGCCATTGACACAGGGCTTCCGGAAATCGGTGAGGATTGGAATGAGGATGGGATTTTCAGCGAATTTTTCAATGCCGATGGGGCAGGTGCAGTCCATGTAGATGTGAACAGCGATGTTCATGTCACATTTGGTGAGATGTATTACATGGACGATGACACAACCGATGGTGGCACGTTCAGCTATTTCCCTGGCGTCAATGGTTTGGCCTATTGGAATGAAAGCCTTGGAGAAGATTCCATCCAGAGCATTGCCTACGCGTATGACATCGATGAAAGCCTCACGCTGGACCTCGAAGAAGACATTGCCTTGTACTATGTGAGCCTGAGCGGCATGCCCAGCATGGCATCTGATGCGGCCGGGCATTTGTATGTCAGTTATTCGGCCATCCGGGAAGACTACACTTCTGGGGCTCAGAATTACCGCCACGTGTACCTCGTGCACAGCGAAGATGGTGGAGCAACTTGGAACTCAGAAGATGCATGCGACGTCACACCAGATGTCGATTATGACGGGTTCGAGAGTGTTTTCGCTTGCTTGTCGCCAGATGTGGAGAACAACGAATTGCACCTGATTTACCAACGCGACTTTGAACCCGGACTGAGTGTTCGGGGTGACGAGGACCCCGCCGACATCAATGACATCGTCCACCTCAGCATGCCGGCAGATGGATTGAACGATTGTGCGGAAGTCGAAGTGGAAAACCCACAGTCGGTGGGCGAGGTCTGGGCCGACGAGGATGTGCGCCTGTACCCGAACCCCGCTGCGGCGATGGTGGATTTGGTTTTGAACGTGAAAGGCAATGTGCAGCTCCGAGTCTTCAACCCCATTGGGGCAGTCGTGCTGAACGAGCAAGTGAATGCGCCTTTGATGCGCCTTGATGTATCCGGTTGGTCGAACGGGCTTTACCTCGTGGAAGTTGAGCAAAACGGCCAGCGGATTGTGAAGCAATTGGCCATTGCCCATTGAGTTGAGCAAATCCGGCGAGCCCTCAGCTTGCTGATCGTTTGACATTTGTGACATTTGCGGCGGGAATCGGCTCAGGTCGGTTTCCGCCGCGGTATTTTTGCGGCATGCTGGCAAACATCATTGCAATCGGGGATGAGATTCTTTTGGGCCAAACCATTGACACCAACTCCGGTTGGATGGCTCAGCAGTTGAATCCTTTGGGCATCGGCATTCGCCAAATCCAGGTCATCCAAGACACGCCGGAGGCCATTCGGAATGCCGTCCAGTCCGCCTTGGACACATCGCCCTTGACATTGGTGACGGGTGGACTCGGGCCGACGCGAGACGATGTGACAAAGGAGACGCTCGCTTCTTTTTTTGGGATGAAGCTGGTGGAACATGCGCCAACCCTTGCTGGGATCGAGGCCTTTTTTGCGGCACGAAACCGTCCCATGTTGCCATCCAACCGGGCGCAGGCCCTTCTGCCAGACGGCTGCACCATCCTCCCGAACCCCATCGGCACCGCGGCGGGGATGTGGTTCGAACGACCTGAAGATGGCCACGTGCTCATCAGCATGCCCGGAGTCCCCTATGAGATGAAGGGCCTCATCACCGATGAGGTTCTCCCCCGATTGGCCAATCGATTCGAGTTGCCCGTCCGCGTCCATCGCACCGTCCTCACTGCGGGCATCGGGGAGTCTTTTCTGAGTGAAATTGTCCAGGATTGGGAGGAGGGTTTGGCCAATCGTGGCGTGTCCATTGCCTATCTGCCCAAGCCGGGCGTTGTCCGGGTGCGTCTCAGCGCTGTGGGCGATCACGAGGAGGAGGTCCGTCGTCGCATCGATGCCGAGGTGGATGCATTCCTGAAGCTCGCTGGCCGTTGGGTTGCCTCTGAGAATGACGAATCTCTCGCCGAAGCCATCGGTCGCCGCCTCATTCAACGGCGCGCCACCCTTGCCACGGCAGAATCGTGCACAGGCGGCGCCATCGGTGCGGCTGTCACCGCGATTCCCGGATCAAGCGCCTACTTCCGCGGCGGCATCCTGGCCTACGCCAACGAAGTCAAGACCCAGGCCCTTGCCGTCTCGGCGGAAGTGATCGCTGAGCAAGGCGCCGTGAGCGAGCCTGTCGTCCGTGCCATGGCCGAAGGGGCGCAACGCGCCATCGGCGCTGACTTCGCTCTGGCGACCTCTGGCATTGCTGGCCCAAGCGGCGGAACCCCCGACAAGCCCGTTGGCACCGTTTGGATCGCCTGCGCCGGTCCCGATGGGACCGTTGCTCGCAAATTTCAGTTCGCCGGCAACGACCGTTCGCGGAACATTGACCAGTCGGTTCGCGCGGCGCTTGACATGCTTCGTCGTTTGCTCGATGGGGTGGAGGCGTGAAGCTGAGTTTGGCCTGCATCCTTGCCCGAAAAAAAGACCTGCAAAAGAGTTGGACTTATCGGGATTCATTCGTTTCTTTGCGCTCCCTAAATTGTTGAGAGATGAGCCGCGTTTGCCAAATCACCGGAAAGAAGGTCATGGTCGGAAACAATGTTTCCCACTCCAATCGGAAGACGAAGCGTCGCTTCTACCCGAACCTCCAGAAAAAGCGTTTCTTCGTTGAGGAAGATGGCTCCTTCATCACCTTGCGCGTTTCCGCATCAGCGATCCGCACCATCAACAAGCTGGGGGTGAAGGCAGCGATTGCTCAAGCGAAGGAAAAAGGAATTTACGTCGAGAAGTGAGGCGCTGAGCGCACGCACTAGCGATAAACAAAGCAATGTCAAGGCCGCCTTCGGGTGGCCTTTTTTTGTTTCGACGGGGTGGGGCCGGATGGCCATGCGCCCAAGAGACCACTGTCCCCCCAAGAAATCAGAAAGGTCCGACCCGCTTCTGCGTCCCTCTCAGAATCCCCCTTACCTTCGTCCCCGTTCCCAAAGGGCAATTTGCCCCTCAAAACTCAATTCACATGTCCCAACAGCCGCAACCTCCAACGAATTTTCGTGCCCTCATTATCGCTGTCATCTTGATTGGCCCAGCGCTGATTTTGTTGTCCAGCATGACAGTGAACATTCCATCAGGTTACGCTGGTCTGACCTTCAATACCTTCGGGGGTGGGGTGGACATAACAGATGAGCCCCTCGGTCCTGGCTTCCATTTCAAGGCACCCTGGAACAAGGTTTACGAGTACGAAATCCGCCAAAAGGAGCGCCTCGAGAAGCTTGAGGTCCTCAGTTCCAATTTGTTGAAAATTGAAATGGACATGACGGTTTTCTACCAACCGGTCTTCGAGGATTTGGGCAGGTTGGAAATTGAACGTGGTCGGAATTACGAGGACAAAATTGTCACACCTGCGATGCGCTCTGTGGCCCGTGAGGTCATTGCCCGTTACCTGCCAGAAGAATTCAACACCACCCGTCGTGAAGAAATTCAGGCGGAGATTGACTCGGCGTTGACGGTGAAATTGGCGGAAAACTTCCTGCAGCTGAACGATGTTTTGATTCGGAACATCAGTCTCCCTCGCAAGCTCGAGGAGGCCATCGAGCGCAAGCTCCAGCAAGAGCAGGAGTCGCTCGAATACGAGTTTCGCCTGGAAAAGGAGACGAAGGAAGCCCAACGAAAGCGCATCGAAGCGGAGGGCATTCGGGATTTCCAGGAGATTGTCTCTTCTGGCATCAGCGACGAGCTCTTGCGGTGGAAAGGCATAGAAGCGACGTCACAACTCGCCGAATCCGAGAATGCGAAAGTGGTCGTGATCGGTTCGGGTGAGGATGGTCTGCCATTGATTTTGGGCGGGGCAAACTAAAAAACCGAGATCGGCAGTGGTCTCTGCTCAAGTCCGGAGATTCGGGTTCGCCTCGGGTCTCCGGATTTTGCGTTCTGTCTGCATTGCTCGTCTGGTTTCCTGCAATACACCTTGGAATTCGCCACGCCAATCCTTGGTCCTCCTTGTTGCGTTTGACTCGAGGTCCCGCGTGGCTGTTGATGTCAAGCCTGGTGTGGGAGAATGGACCGATCGGCGGCACGTGCAAATTGTGAAGCAATCAAGGCACACGTCCAATTTCTTCCCCTCGTCTCACTAGCCACCCTGGTCTCCCTAGTCACCCTGGTCTCCCTCGTCACCCTAGTCACCCTCGTCTCCCTAGTCACCCCAGTCCCCCTCGTCTCCCTAGTCACCTCAGTCCCCCTCGTCTCCCTAGTCACCTCAGTCCCCCTCGTCTCCCTCGTCCTCTCGTCTCCCTAGTCACCCTGGTCCCCCTGGTCTCCCTAGTCACCCTCGTCTCCCTCGTCCCCCTCGTCTCCCTCGTCTCCCTCGTCCCCCTCGTCTCCCTAGTCTCCCTAGTCTCCCTAGTCTCCCTAGTCTCCCTGGTCTCCCTCGTCACCCTAGTCCCCCTAGTCACCCTGGTCTCCCTAGTCTCTCCCTTGTCAATACCCAATCGTTCGTCTCCGAACAACCCACTCCGCTGTCAGCAACGCCAAAAGGATCAACCCCAGCCATTCCCATTCGATGATCTCCTCCAGAGAAATCTCCTCGAAGATCAAATCAGGCGGACGGTTGTCGGCAAACCAGGTGGTGACTGCCGATTCGAGTTCGGTGGTCTTGTTGACATCAAATGCCCCCAAATGTTGGCCCCCCGTGCGTTCGCTGAGGCGGGTGAGAAGGTGATGGTCCGCGGGCTCAGATGCGTATTCCACTTGGATGGCATCGACGACCAGGTCGCCTGCGGTTTCGGCCCAGCTGCCGTTGAGCAGGGTTCTTGCGCGCCATTTGTAGTTGCCCGCCGGGAGTCGTCCACAGTCGACAGCGTAGCGAATGTCTTCGGGATTGTCTCCTGTGCTTTCCGTGAAGGTGAAAGTCAGGAGGTTTTCGGGGCGTTCCAGTGATTGGATGGACAGTTCGATGTCCGCACCTGAGAAAGGCTCTAGCGAGGCATCGTAGACTTCGGCCTTGAACTGAATGGCCAAATCTTCGTCGGACCGCCTCGGCGCACTGACTCGGAATTGACGGATGTCATCCTCGGAGGTCAGAAATTGAATGGCGTTTTGGAAAAACGCATCGAGAGGAAGGGAGGGCTCGGTTGGGTTGGCAGTTTGTTGTGCGGCCAGTGAGGCGGTGCGTGTGCGCCACCAGCCGGAGCCGATGATCCATCCGAGCTTGGGGCTGTCGGCGCTGGCGTCTCGGAAGGCGGCCAATGGTTCGCCGGTGTTGAGTCCGCCGAGGGAGCGTTGGAGGGCGACGCGCCAAGCAGCGCTCAGCTCAATGTCCCCCATTGGGCAAGTGAGGGGGGGCAGGTCCTCTCGGGAAGTGCCAAGAGCTTCCGGAATGTCGAAGAGGTCGAACGTGGAGGCAATGGCCGGTCGGATGTTGTGCGTCAGCCGATTGGGCGTGAGCGCTGCGCCAGGAAGAATGGCCTTGGGGGCACCACTCGCATCTTCGGACGCACCGCCTGTGGGGCCAGCTGCCCCAAGGCCCTCGCCGGCATTGCCGATGTCGCCATGGGATTGAATGTGAAGGCGTGGTTTTCCGGAGGAGATTGCGCGTTGGGTCCAGTCGGTTCCGCGGGTAGAGTTGCCTGGCAAATCGTGGAGGATCACGACATCCGCAGTTTCGATGGCATTGTTGAGTTTGCCCAAAATGCCGCTTGCAGAAGAGATGCTGGCGATCCGAACCTCGGTGGTGTATCGGTCGCTGGTGGCAAAGGCCGAGCGAAGGGCGCTGATGTCTGGATGCGGGGCCGCACCCAAGATGAGCACGCGTCGCCGCTTTTCGAGGACTTCGATGGTGAAGGCTTGGCGATTGTTGGCCGTGATGCGTTCAGCGTCCCCCGTTTCGATGGTCACGCTGCATGGCAGGTTGCCGACCCGCGATGCGTTGGCGAGGAAGCGAATGCGGCGGGTGAGGGATTTCGTGGCCTCCGTCCAACGGATGGTTTCTCTCTCGACCACCTGGCCATCGACGTTGAGGGAGACGGTGGCAGAGCCAGCCTCGGTTTCGCCGTGAAGCGACACCAGGGCCTCGACAGGGAATTGGTTGTCGAGGTAAGCGATGCGGTTCCAGTCGAGGCGGTCGACTGCACGATCTGCCCGCCGCGTGGTATCGCCCAGTCCGATGGTCAGCAAGGGGGCCATGGGCAGGCGCGCCCCGTACTCGGGGTTGACACCCCGATTGGAACGACCATCGGTGAGGAGAACCACGCCGGCGAGGTTTCGGCCTTCGTATTGGTAGGCAATGTCTTCGAGCGCTCCGCCGATGTCTGTTTGGATGCCAGAGAATGCGATGGGGGCATTGGAGGACAACGGAGCGGCGACGGACGCGGCGAAGGGGAGGAGGGGGGCGTTGTAGGTTTGGCCTGAAAGCTCGTCAGACAGGTTGTGGACAAAACTGGCCAAATCCGCAGTCCATCCCGAATCCATGTCCAGCACCACCGATGCGCTGTTGTCCACCAAGATCAAGGCGTGAGGCGGCTCCACCTCCCTGGAGAAGTGTTTCATCAGCGGGCCGATGAGCAACAATGCAATCAAACCGATGGCCAGCCCGCGCAACGCGGCAAGGACGATCCGCCCGGTTTTGCTGAGGCCGGGCAGCGAGGTCCACCCATACAAGAGAAGGGTCATGCCGATGGACACGGCAAGCCCCAGTGCCCACATCCAAACTGGGGCATCCACAATCCAACCCGTCACACCGCTTTCAACCATCATGCGGTCAGGCGGTGATCATGCCGCCGTCGATGCGGATGGTTTGGCCTGTGATGTAACTGCTCTTGTCGCTGGCGAGGAAGACGCAGAGGTTTGCCACATCGGCGGGTGTGCCGCCGCGCTTCAACGGAATGGCATCTCGCCAGCCTTGCACGGTGGCCTCGTCGAGTTGACCTGTCATTTCGGTCTCGATGAATCCGGGTGCGATGGCGTTGCAGCGAATGTTGCGCGAGCCCAATTCGAGTGCTACGGATTTGGTAAAGCCCAGAATGCCAGCCTTCGATGCAGCGTAGTTGGCTTGACCTGCGTTGCCCTGCACACCGACAACCGAGGACATGTTGATGATGCTACCTGAACGGGCCTTGAGCATCGTCCGCAATACAGCCTTCGTCAACGCAAAGCAGGACTTGAGGTTCACGTCAATGACCCGATCCCAGCTCTCCTCCGTCATCCGCATCATCAGGGTGTCCTCGGTGATGCCGGCATTGTTCACCACAATGTCGACCGTCCCAAATGCCTCGACCACTTGTGCGACAAGCGCTTCAGCATCGCTCATGCTCGCAGCGTCGGATTGGAAGCCCTTCGCAACCCCGCCACCAGCGGTCAACTCCGTTTCGAGCGCTGCAGCTTTCTCCGCAGAGGAGCGGTAGGTGAAGGCGACTTTTGCACCTTCAGCGATGAAGGTTTCAGCGATGGCTTTTCCGATGCCTCTGGAGGCACCAGTGATGATGGCGACTTTCCCGTCAAGTTGCATGGTCAATGGTTCTAAAGGTTGTTGTTGCTTGTGTAGTTGCTGGAGCTGGGCTTGGGAGAAATCAGACCAAATCCGCCGCTTCCGCAATCAATTCCGCGATGTCCTTGACTTCGATGTTTCCCTCTTCATTGGCGTGCTTCACGCCATCGGTCATCATGGTGTTGCAAAAGGGACAGCCCGTTGCGATGATGGCGGGCTGCGCTTCAAGGGCGTCGTCCGTGCGCTCGTGGTTGACTTCGCGGTTGCCGGGCTCTGCATCTTTGAACATTTGCGCGCCACCGGCACCACAGCAGAGACCATTTTGTTTGCACCGGCGCATTTCAACCAGCTCGGCGTCGAGGGAGGAAATGACTTCCCGCGGCGCAAGGTACTCGCCGTTTCCGCGACCGAGGTAGCACGGGTCGTGGAAGGTGATTCGCTTGCCCTTGAAAGGTCCGCCGTCGGCCATTTTCAATCGTCCGTCCTCAATGAGCTGGCGGATGAATTGGGTGTGGTGCATCACGGTGTACTCCCCCCCGAGTTCAGGGTATTCATTTTTGAGCACATTGAAACAGTGAGGACAGCCCGTGACGATGTTGCGGATGCCGTAACCGTTGAGAACGGCGATGTTCTGGGCCGCTTGCATTTGGTACAAGAACTCGTTGCCTGCACGTTTCGCGGGGTCACCCGTGCAACTTTCCTCGCTCCCGAGCACGGCGAATTTCGTTCCGCTGGCGTGCAAAATTTTTGCAATCGCCTTCGTGATTCGCTTCGCTCGGTCATCAAAACTGCCTGCGCAGCCGACCCAAAACAGCACCTCGGGCGACTCCCCTGCGGCGGTCATCTCGGCCATTGTCGGTACGTGGAATGCTGTGCTCATGATGCTTGTTTTGTTTCTTTCGGACGCTCTTTCAGCCCCATTACCCATTGCGCCAATCCCCCCGCGATGCTGCTGGGAAGGCCCAAGGCGCCCCGTTGTTTTCGATGTTGTTGAACATGGAAGTGATCGACTCTGGCGATTTGCTGTCCTCCATGATCAGGCTTCTGCGCATGTCGAGAATGATGCCCATCGGGCTGATCAAAATCGGACAAGCTTCGACGCAGGCTTGGCAACTCGTGCATGCCCACAATTCCTCTTCAGTGATGTAATTGCCCAGCAAGGATTTGCCGTCTCCCTCCCATTTGCCACTATTCGCCTCCCGGGTCGCGCCGATTTCTTCGATCCGATCGCGCGTGTCCATCATGATTTTCCTGGGCGAGAGCAACTTGCCGGTTTGATTGGCTGGACATGCCGAGGTGCACCGTCCGCATTCCGTGCAGGAATAGGCTTGCATGAGCTGAGTCCAGGCCAAATCCGGCGCATCCTTCACCCCAAACCGGGCAGGTGGCGCATCTCCCTCTGGTGCAGCGGCGTACGGATCGGCAGAAGGATCCATCATCAAGTCGACCTCCTTTTTCACGGCCGCCATGTTGTCCATGGCGCCTTTCGGCAACATGGAAGCGTACCAAGTATTGGGAAAAGCCAGCATGATGTGGAAATGCTTCGAGTAGGGAACGTAGACCAAAAACGCCAAGACCCCCACAATGTGAAACCACCACATGCCGCGCTCCACGGCCACGATCCCCGCATCACTCAGACCGGCGTACAACGGCATCAACCATTGGCTGACCGGAAACGATCCGGCTTGGACGTAGTGGTCGAGTCCGCGGGATTGAGCGATGGCATCCGCTGCATTCATGCTCAGAAAAGCGAACATCAACAGCACTTCAACCACCAAAATGATGTTCGCATCCAAGGTCGGCCACCCGTTCATTTCTCGGGACCGAAACCGGGCGATGGCCATGCCGTTGCGTCGGACGAAGAACACCACACAAGCCAGAACAACACCCGCGGCGAGCCATTCAAACGTCGCAATCAGCGCGTCGTATGCGGGACCGAGAAAAGCAAAGACCCGGTGCGTGCCGAACACCCCATCGATGAGAATCTCCAGGATTTCGATGTTGATGATCACGAAGCCCAGGTAGATGAGGATGTGCATGATGCCTGCCACCGGTCGGGCCGTCATTTTCCCTTGGCCCAATGCCACCCGCGCCATCACACGCCAACGATCTGCAGCCGAACCTTCCAGCGCAACATCGCCCCCCATGAGGATGTTGCGGCGAATGACACCGATTCGGCGGGTGAAGAAAAACACCCCCACCCCGAGAACCGCCAAGAATACCAGAGAGCTCAACCACGCCATGCTTCAGTCGTTTAGGATTCTTTACTCATTGTCTGATGCCCCGCCCCGCCCCGTCAGCGTTTGTCGCGTTTGTCGAGTTGTTCGTCAATCAAATCGCGCAGCCGTTCGAGTTCCTTTTTGGACAGCTTTTTCTCATTCTTCTTGCCAAACACAGACACCTTGACATACCGCCATGGATTCAGGTAAAGGTCGTTCAGCAGAAACTGCAATTCTGCATTTGTTTCCATCAGTCCAGCGTGCAAGGAGTCCGAGTTCACGAACTGCCCCAGGCTCCCTTCGCCCCGGTTCACGCGTTCCATGATCTGGGCAAAGTCCTCGAGTGCCCGGTCCGCTCGGGCCATGGTTGCCCCGAACTCCACCGCCGCGAGCGAATCCGAAATCTGCGATACGTTGGACATCACATTCGCCAGATCCGTGTTGTGCGCTTTGATCGTTCCACTGATGGCATCGATGTTGTTCATGATGCTCCGCAAGGCTTCCCGGTTTTCCGTCACCATCGAGTCGAGCTGGGTGCTCGTGGATTCGAGCGATTTCACCGTCCGCTCAATGCCCTCGAATGCTGCGGGCAACCCCAGCGTGGCATCGGCCTCGAACACCGCTTTGAGATTCTCCAGGATGTCATCCACCCCATCGATGAGTTGGTCTGTTTTGTTCTTCAGCGGCATGAGCTCCACACGAACCGCTTCTGCAATGCCGACTTCAATGTCGCTGACCAGGGTGTCGCCAGGCTCCGCCAAGACAGGGGCTTCGCCTGCAATCAGCTCGATGGATTTTGTGCCGAAGAGGTCGTTCGAAGTGATTTTGGCCCGCGTGTCCTTCGGCATCCGCAAGTTCTCTTGCACCAAATCAAACGACACAATCAGCGAGCCATTCCCTTCCGCAGAGAACGCAATGTCTGTCACTTGTCCCACTTTGAATCCGTTGACCAGCACTGGATTTGAAACCGCCAGGCCATCCACTTTTTCGTACACCGCGTAGTACCGCAATGAGGTCTTGAACGGATTGAATCCCTGCAGGTAACTCACCCCGAAAATCAGCATGACCAGGCCTGCTGTCACGAGGACGCCGATTTTGAACTCTTGTGAGATGTTCGCCACGTAGCTGAGGTGTTGTGTTCGTCTTCCTTTTCGGTGGATTCAGGCCAAACCCGTTGCCGCCCCGCCCTCCCTCACTGAAGGTTTTCTCCGTCAAACACAACCACAAAGGCATCGGGGAACCCATTCGCCCGCAGTTGCTTTTTCAGAGACTCCGCTTCAGCCGGGTCGGTGGTGGCGCCGACGGCATATTTGTACAGTCCGCCACGAAGATACTCAACGACGACCGCCAAGCCTTGAAATCGGGGGTCGTCTTTTTGAATCGGCTCTGTGGCAGCGCAAACTTGGACCCTGTAGACCCGTCCGTCGGCCGCCGATGGGGCGGGCCAGCGGCCGTTCACAAGGGGTCGTGCTGCAGCCGTTTCGCCGACGGACGCGTCGAGGGGCTTCCGATCGGGCGCGGCGATTCCTTTCGAGACGGCATCTCGTTCGCGTTTCCAATCCCGGAAGGCACGGAAAATCCCCGAGGCCATGTAGGATTGGTTTTCATCCTTGTTCAAAAAATCCTCTTCTGCGTGGTTGGTCAAGAAACCCAATTCCACGAGCACCGAAGGCATCTGGGTGAAACTGATGACATAGTAACCCGCTTGCCTCACCCCGCGGTCTTTCCGGCTCACCCGCTCGCGGAACTCGGATTGAATGCGGGCTGCAAGGCCCAAACTCGCGTTTTGGTAGACGGATTGTTTCAAGGCCAAAGCAATGAAGGTGTCCGGATCCTCGGGGTCGAAGCCAGCGTAATCTTCTTCGTGGTTCGCCTCTCGGTAGATGGCCGAATTTTCCTGTTGGGCCACGCGCAGGGCTTCCTCGTTCTTGTGCATGCCCATCACAAAGGTGGAGGATCCCACAGCCGATGATTTTGTGAAGGCGTCACAATGGACGGAGATGAACAAGTCGGCTTGGCTGGAATTGGCCAACTGCACCCGTTCCTTCAAGGTCGGGTAAGCATCGGCCGTTCGCGTCATCACAACTTTCACTTCGGGCATGCGTTCCTCGATGTAATGCTGAAGTTTCAGTGCGACCTGCAAGGTGATGTCTTTCTCTGTGGTCCGGTATCGGCCGGTGCCCAAGTTCCCGGGATCCGATCCGCCATGCCCCGCGTCAATGATGACCACCAGCTCGGGCTCCACAGGCGAAAAACCGACCACGGCGACAATCCAAACAAACATCCCCACAAGGATGAGCGGTTTCCGTAATTTTGAGGGCACGTTCATGGCGTTGTCCAAAAATAACTCGAAAGCCCCGTCGCGAATTGCTTCGACAGGTGGGATTATCCTCCTCGCGGTGTGGACAATCGCGGGTTTGCGCGCCCAGGACGAGGAGATGGGGCAGGTGCTCTGGGGGTCGGCTGACAGTTCGCGGGTGGATGCGGTGTCCGAGGTGGTGCATTTGCATGGATCGGCTTGGGTGGAGATGCCCGAGGAACAGGTTCGGCTGGAGGCGGCGTACATTCGTTATGATCGCTTTTCCCAGCAAGCTTGTGCTTATGGGGTCCCGGATTCAGCAGGGACTTTGCAGGGGAAGCCGGTTTTGAAGCAATCAGACCAAACCTTCACCCAAGACTCCCTCTGCTTCGACCTGCAGACCCAACGTGGCCTCTCTCGCCATGCCGTGACCGTGCAGGGGGAGGCCGTGTTTCATGCGGGCGTTGCCAAGCGCCAAGCCGATGAGCGCATCCACGTGGCTGACGCGAAGTTCACCACCTGTGACGCCCCGAACCCCCATTACCATTTCCACATTCGCCGGGCGGTCATGATCCCGGGGGAGAAAGTTGTGAGCGGTCCGTTCTACCTCAAATTTCGAAAAATCCCGGCCCCGCTGGCGCTTCCGTTTGGTTGGTTTCCGACAAAGAAGCCGGAGAAACAAAGTCATGGCCTCCTCATGCCGGGTTACGGCGATGGCGGTGCGCTTGGTTTCTTCCTCAAGGACCTCGGATACTACCTGCCGATCGGTGAGCACCTCGACACACGGCTGCTCGGCGACATCTACACCGGTGGCAGCTGGGCGTTGCGGTCCACGACGAACTACCGCTACCGCTACCGCGCTTCCGGCGCCTTCAATTTGAGTTTTCAGCAGCGCCGAGAGGGCTTCGCGGACACCCCCACCTTGTCCGTTTCGAACACTTTCTTCATTCGTTGGAACCATACCCAAGACCCGAAGGCCCGCCCCAACACGCGCTTCAGTGCGAACGTCAACGTGGGCTCTTCGAACAATTTCGCGAACACCCTCAACAGTTCAAGGGAGGATTTCCTGACGAACACCTTCACCAGCTCACTTCAGTGGTCGGCCAATCTGCCCGGCAAGCCCCTCAATTTTGCCGCCAGCGCCCGTCACGCCCAAAACTCGAACACAAATCGGGTCGACCTCACCTTGCCTTCATTGACCATGAACCTCTCCCGCACCTCGCTGCGAAAACTGCTCGCACTCGACGGGCGCAAGGGGCAATGGCTGGACGAAATCGCCCTCTCGGGATCCACCCGCTTTGAACAGACCCTCAGTGCTGCCGACAGTGCCATCGCAGCGCGGGATTGGGCAGCAGTTGAATTGCGAAACGGCCTGAAACACAACTTGACCGCCACAACGCAGCTTCGTGCGGGTTTCGTCAGCATCACGCCCAATTTCACGTTCAATGAGTTCTGGGCGTTTGAATCCCTGAACAGCGCGCTCGAGGAAACCGAACCCGGTCAAGTCACCGCGGTCACAGACACCCTGCGGGGCTTCACGGCCACCCGCGATTGGCGCCTTGCCGCTACAGCGTCCACACGGTTTTACGGCATGTTCAATTTGGGAGCCGACCGCCGGATTCCGGCCATCCGGCATGTCTTGAGCCCCAGCGTGGGATTGAGTTACACCCCGGAGCGCAACCGCACCCAGGTGGACACCCTTGGCGGCGAGTCGCTGACCTGGAATCCATACAGCCTCAGTCGGTTCACCCCGGGGGATGTGCGGGCGGCGGGGTCGGTGAATTTGGCCTTGTCCCAGAACCTCGAAGCGAAAGTGCGCGACCGCCAAACCGGCGACATCCGCAAGGTCAAAATCGTTGACAACTTCGCCACTTCAGCAAACTGCAATCTGATCGCCGATTCGTTGCAATGGAGCAGCATCAGCACCCGTGCCTTCACAACGTTGTTCAACAAAATCCGGATCAACGCCGGCGCCACACACAATCTGTACGACAGGGACTCGACGGGACAACGGGTGAATGTGTTCCTGGCGGATGTGGGCAAGGGATGGGCACGACTGGAGCGGGCGAACCTCGCCATGGGCACGTCTTTCAGCCGCCAACAGGTCGACTTCCCCTTCAACTTGTCGCTGGATTACAACGTCACGGTCGCCCGGGTTTGGAACCCAACCGTACAAGCCGACGAACCCAATGTGGTCCAAACCATCTCCGCCAGAGGTGGCGTCAAGCTTTTCGACAAATGGACGATTGACGCGGCCATGGGCTATGACCTTGAATCATTCGAACTCACGCGCACCGACGTCCATTTGTATTGGGACTTGCATTGTTGGGAATTTGCCTTTGATTGGATTCCCACAGGATTTCAAAAATCTTGGTCATTCCGCCTGAACATCAAGGCATCGATGCTCCGAGACTTGAAAATTGAAGCTCGCAGGAATGCCGGCCAAGCCCTCTTCTAACCCCACCCTCGT
>CBFIFE010000030.1:0-33006 GCA_965661765.1 uncultured Flavobacteriales bacterium | reverse complement strand
CTTGAATGTCATCACAAAGGATTTTCCTGAAACCTTCACTTTCAATTACAGCACTTCCCTGGGCATCAACTCCCAAACCACCTTCAAGAACATCATCAGCTCCCAGCGAAGCAGCACAGATTGGCTGGGGTACGATGATGGCTTCCGGGGCATGCCAGGCGCTGTTGATGGTTTGACGAGTGAAGCATGGCCGAACATTCAGATGCCCTGCTTTTATGAGGGTTTGGTGTACATGGGGTATGGAGATGAACTGGCCAACCTCGGCATCGACGACTGCAGCGACATCGGCGCTGGCAACACCATCGGCAGTGTGGTGAACAGCCTGGGCATCACCGTTGACAGTTTGGAAACCCATGGCATGATCCCGCTGAGCGTAGAAAACAACGCCGCCCTCAGCGACATTGGCAAGAGCTTCACAAAAACGTGGGAGAACACTTCCCGCGTGGCGCCGATGGACATGAGCCACAGCCTCAGTTTTGGCAACCAAACCAAATTTCTCGGTCGCCCACTCGGCTATCTTTTCGGCTTCCAATACAAAATGAGCAGCCGATACTACTCCGGTGGAGAATACGGCCGATACAATGCAGGCAGCATCGAAACTTCCGATGAGATGCAGATGCTCAAGCAATTCACCGACGAGCGGAGCACCGAGCAGGTCTATTGGAATGCGTTGTTGAATTTGAGCTACAAAGTGAACGAATTCAACAAGGTGTCATTGATGGCCATGCCCAACATTTCTGGGCAGAACACCTCCCGCTATTTGTTGGGGGTCAACCCCATCGACACCGACGAGATGCAGGAGCAGCGAACCCAGCGGTACGAGGGCCGACGCCTGAACATCTATCAAGCGCGGGGTGAACACTTCATGCCCGCCGTGGACGGCCAATTGCAGTGGACGCTGTCCTACTCCAAGGGACGGATGGAGACACCCGACCTGAAGGTCTTCTACAACAACTTCTCTGAGCGTTTGACCACTGTCGATTCGCTGGCGAGTTTCACCGCTGCGGATGGCTCAGATCTGACCGCAGACGCCCTCGAACTCATCAACGAACTGATTGACGATGGTCAGATTCCCGAGAACTGGGCGAACGACCCCGATGCGTTGATTGAGGCGTTGAACAACGATGGTTTGGCTGTCGCTGATTTCTCAATTCCCGTGAACGTGGACACGGTGTATTCCATCAATCAATCCTTCTACCCCTCCCCCACGCGGTACTTCCGTCAGCTCGATGAATCCAAATTCGATGCGAAAGTCCACTACACGCAACCCATTCTCACGGAGCGGGACCTCGACTCGAAGATCAGCGGGGGGTTGTCCTACGTCAACACCAAGCGGGAGCATGCAGAAAGCGTGTTCGGCATGGCGCAGAACACCCAATTCTACAACGGCGATTTGGGCGAGTTCTTCAGCGATGACAACATGACCATCAGCCGTGGCGGGCAGTTTGTCCAAACCTTGCTGCTGACCGACTTGATCAACACAGACGAAGGCAACATGAACGTCTTCGGCGGTTATGCCATGTTCGACTCGTACCTCAGCCAACGGGTGCGGTTGAATGCGGGGATTCGTGTGGAAACAACGGATATGGTGATTCGGTCGAAAAAGCTCGATCTCGTCTCTGACCTGACGCCACAAGAGACGGCCCGGCTTGAAGGCGGATTGCAGGAGACGGATTGGATGCCTTCTCTGAACCTGACCTGGCAACTGAGTGAAGACGACGCCATCAAAGTCACAAATGCGCGATTTGCCTACAGCCGGACCATCGCCCGCCCCGTTTTTCGCGAGAAGTCCCCTTTCCGCGGATTTGACTTCGAGACCTTGGAGGTTTTGAAAGGAAACCCCTTGCTCGATGGGACGAAAGTGGACAACTTCGACATTCGACTGGAGCGCTACCCCGACCTCGGAGAAGTCCTGAGCGCGAGCTTGTTCTACAAGCGGTTTACTGACCCAATCGAACAAACCACCGTCTTGGAGGCCGTGAACACAGAGTACACGTGGTCGAATGTGCCGTACGCAAATGTCATCGGCCTCGAGCTCGAGGGCCGGAAAAACCTCGGTTCGGTGTCCGAAAAGTTGTCTGATTTCACCCTGTCGGCGAACCTGACCTTCATCCGGAGCCGGACCGCGATTTTCGAGGAAGAACTGAACGTGATTCGCAACACGGATCCGATGCACCCGGCGACGCGGCCCTTGTTTGGCCAAAGCCCATACATCATCAACTCCATGCTGACCTACAGCAACGACAGCGCAAAGTTCAACGCGACTGTCGCATTCAATGTGCAAGGTGAAAAACTCATTCTGACCACAAACGGCGGCCTGCCGGACATCTATCAACAGCCGACCCCTTCGTTGGACTTCTTGATGACCAAGCAGTTTGGCGATCACATCGCAGTGCGTCTTCGCGCCACGAACTTGCTGAACCCCGTGGATCGGAAAACCTACCTGTTCCAAGATCAGCTGTACGATTGGCTTTCCAACACTGCTGGCCGGAACTACTCCATGACAGTGTCTTACCGCATTTGATTCCCAACACGACCCTCACTTCACTCAACATGCAAAACATGCGAACCCACATGATTTTGGCCCTTGCGCTCGGCTTGATTGCAGCGCTGGGTGGATGCAAAAAATATGAGCAAAACGGATCTTTGCTGCACCTGCGGAGCCCCGAAAAGCGATTGCTCGGCACTTGGACCGCTGTGCGCGTTCAAGAAGTCGGTGTCGATGCGGACACGAATGTGACCGAACTGCTCGGTTCGAACAACCTCCGATTGACAGCGGAGTTTCGGGATGACAACAGCGCCACCTTAACGAACATCGGTGAAGAACTCGTTTATGAGGGGAGCTGGGCGTTCAATGACGACAAAAGTGTCCTCCACCTCGATGTAACCTTCCTGAAACCCACAGGCCCATTTTTCTTCGCCGATGACACCACGGATTTGACGGAAGACGTTTTGGGCATGCTTGGCACGCTCATGACGCCCGACACTTTCTTGTTCGAGGCGGGAACCTTGGTGGACATCACAGAGGCCACCCGACCGTTTGTCGAACAGCTCATGAACGACTTCACCCAATGGACCTACACCGGGGGCAGCCCGTTTTTTGATTACGCCACAGGCGATGACGTTTCCGCATCGATGGGCGACTTCATCAACGACCTGCTGGGCGAAGGCATCATCGAAAGCGCGGATGATTTTGAAGGCATCATTGCAGGGATGGCCGACGAATATGGGGTGAACGTGACATACAACGAAGTGGATGCCGCCATCTCGGGCTGGAACGACCCCATGCTGACCGATGCCTTGATGGAAGTCTACGGCATCTCCGCAGACCTGCTGATCGGTGCCATCGCCTCAGGCGCGGATGATGAGGCTGTGTTGACTTGGTACGCGGACAACATGAACATCACGCTTGTCCGGACGTACAGTGAAGTGGAAAAGGCTCTGGACATCTACTGGAAGGTTTTGGAACTGGAATTGGATGACTTGCAAGCGTACCAATTCCGGGAATACAACGAGGAGAGCATTTACGATTACTCGTACTTGCTCCGTTTCGAACAAACAGCGGACTGAGCATTCGAACGGCAAACCGTTCAAGAAAGAAACATCAGGGGAACGACTGGGCTTTGCGCACAGTGGTTCCCCTGATGGCTTTCAGGACAGAACCGTGCGCAAAAAGCGAGAATCCAGGGCCGGAAGCGCATTGGATGCCTGCACACGCAGCAAACGACAACCCAAGTTGCACGAGTTCCTCTTGGAGGAGAGGCTCAGGAACGAGGAGCGCATCGATTTGGCCTTGCGCCAAAGCCACACACGCCTCAAAAGGCCCAGCCACCAACGGCGCCCATTTCGATTGAGGAAAAACGTCCAAGAACTGCGCCCAAACCTCAGGCGATGCCACAGCACCATCCGCCACCAGCAGGCCTGTGCGCATGTCGGCAGCATGCGCGATGCCCGAATGGACGGGTCGCAGCAGACTCGTGTTGCGGCGGCAATCGCCCTCGGCACGGCTGGCATGGTACAACGCGTTCTCGGCTGCACTGTAAATCGCGATCACATCGAACACAGCATCCGGATCGTTCGCTTGAGCATCCATTCGACGGACGCCACACCCCGTCATCCATTGACGCCCACCGCGAAGGTAGGTCGATGGAACGTCCAACGCGAACCAGCGAAAACACCACTCCTCATCTGTGGAAAGCACAAGGCCAAGCCCATCCTTCATGGGTTGGGAAGGAAACGGACCACCCAGGGTGTTCAGGAATTTGGCATGCCCGGCGCGCTCGGCCAAATGAATCCAATCGTGGGACTGCACCGCCGTGGCCTGCGCCTTGCCCGGATGATGTTGCGCCACAGCCTTTCCCGCCAATATCGCGGCCTTTCGAAGCCATTTTCTCGCCAGCAGCCGGTTCATTGACAGCAAGCTACGCCCTTCCTTTCCGGGGCAGATTAAGGCAACTTCAAGGGAAAGCGAATCTTATGTTTCGAACGCGCGCTGCAAATTGCTCATCGTTTCTTCCGGCAAATCCTCGAGGTCCAAAATCATGAAGCCATCGAGGGCGTCGTTGAACTTTGGGTCGTGGTTGAACGCCAGAATTCGCGCGTTTTGTGCCAAATACCGCTTCAGCAGCACGGGCACAGGCATTCCCTCCGGCTCGATGTCCGACACCAGTCGGTCGAGGCGCTTGATGTCATCGCCGATGCTCGCAATCAGCGCTTCCGGATCCTGCTGTCGACGACCTGCGATCTTCGGACGGTAAGGGCGCCTTGGTTTCACTTGGCCGGCAAACTCATCATGCAAAACGGCATCCCGCACGTAATGCATCATCAACAAACGCGACAACGGATTGTAGTGATTCGATATGGTGACAGGACCGATGATGTATCGGCAATCCGGGTGTTTGAGCAGTTGGACCAAAATGCCTTTCCACAACAAAAAAAGCGGCAAGCGATGGCGCTGGTAGGCCACAGGCACAAAGGATCGGCCCAGCTCCAAGGACTGGGCAAGGATCGGCCGGAACGGCTGCGCATAACGAAACAAAGTGTTTGTGTAAAAGCCCTTTCGACCATACGTCTCCATGATTTCCGGCCCCAGACCGACGCGGTACGCACCGGCCAAGGCGCCAGCCTTTGCATCCCACAAAATCAGGTGCCGATAATGCCAATCAAACTCATCGAGGTCAATGGCGTGATTTGTCCCCTCCCCCACTGCACGGAACGTGGCTTCACGCAACCGACCGATTTCCTGAATCATCGCTGGGATGTCCTCGTGCGCAGCGACAAAACACTGGAATCCGCCCTGTTCAAATTGAAGGGCATCTGATGGCAATTCGGCCAGTTCCCGGCGCAAAACCGCCGGATCCACAGGTGTCGCGAGGGGCTCCTCCGTTTTTCCACGCAGGCGAACCGCCTCGAACCACTTTCGCTTGACTTTCACTGAAGTCCCCAAGGCGTAGGTCTTTGCCCGCAGGAATCGGGTGACTTGATCCAAATCTTGCAACGCGCCCACATCCCGGTGCCGCACCACACCGCCAATCCGCAGCTTGATTTCGCGTTGGGACGTGCGGAGCGACCGGAACGTCCGGGCAGGCCGGTGGACCAAGGGCAGCCGACGCAGGCCAGGGTGAACCGCTTCGAACAGGCGCGTCATGTCCACACCGAACCCATCGATGTACACCGGAAGCACTGCCGCGCCGGACATCCGCTGGAGCCAAGCCGCCAGCGGCGACCAACGGCCATCTGCTGCCGTGCGCAAATCGCGACTGAACCGGCTGACCTCACCGGCCGGAAACACCAGCAGTGCCCCACCTGTCTTCAAATGACCCAGCGCAACCCTCAGGCCTTCAGGCCCTTTGGGACAACGAAGCAAAGCAGGTTCGAGCTGATCGAAGGCGACGACCTGGTCGTCCACGAGGATGCGCAGATCGGGGCGGTGTGGGTGGATTTGGTCCAAAAGCAACAGCGCGTCCACAGCACCAAAGGGGTGATTCGCCACCACCACCAACGGACCATCTGCTGGAATGGCGTCGGGGTGGGAATCGACCAGCGAGGCAGAAACATGGAGCGCATGCAGCAAATGCCGTGAGAGCACAGCCGCGTCTGCATCTGACGGCCATTGCATCCGCGACCATTTGCGCCCCCCAATCCATCGAAACAAAATGCCGACGTAAGGATTGCGAATGTCCGTGCCCAGCATCGCCGCGAGGTCGGACTTTGTCAAGCCGCTCAAGGATGGAAAATCCGTTTTCATTGCAGCAGAAAATTACCGACTTTTCGCATCCATGTTGACGAGAAATGCCTTTTTTGCAGCCGTTGCAACAACTGCCATGATGCTGCCGACCGGATGCACAGAAATTCAACCGCGATTCCTTGACATTCAAGGACATCGTGGGGCGCGTGCCGTGCGGCCGGAGAACAGCATCCCCGGGTTTCTGTATGCCGCTGGCATCGGGGTGACCACACTCGAACTCGATGTGATCGTGACTTCAGCAAAGGACATCGTGGTCAGCCACGAGCCCTGGCTCAACCCGGACATTTGCACGGGGCCCAACGGCGAGGCATTGTCCGGCGCACCGCGGCGTTCCCTTTACCCCATGCCGCTCGCCGACATTCGACAATGCGACTGTGGGCGCCACGGCCACCCGCGGTTTCCCAATCAGCAGCGAATGCTCACCCACAAGCCGACTCTGGCCGAGGTCGCCGCCGCCATGGCCGAGGGGGAGCGACCTGAAGGGCTGCCGCCCGTGGCGTTCAACATCGAAATCAAACACAACGCCGCCGAGGTGGGGGTCCACTTTCCCGAGGCAGGGGTCGCGGCCAGCTTGGTTTTGGCCGAAATCCAGCGCCTGGGCATCACCGATCGCACCACGGTCCAGTCGTTTTCCGCTGAGGTGCTCGAGGCTGTGCACGCCGCGCAGGTCGGCGTTCGCACCGCTTGGCTGATGGAGGAGGAGCGCACGGTGAACGAAGCCTTGTCACTGCTTTCCTTCCGACCGGACATCTATTCGCCGCACCATGTGCTGTTGTCCCCGGAGGAAATCGCTGCAGCGCATCAGTTGGGTGTCGCCGTGGTTCCTTGGACCGTGAACGACCCGCAGCGGATGGCGGAATTGATTGGCTGGGGGGTGGATGGATTGATTTCTGACGACCCGGGTTTGGCCTTGCAAGTGAGCCAAACCCAACCCGAAACCCCCTAAAGCAAGAAACCGCCGCCCCCGAAGGAGCAGCGGTTTCCCGTTTTCACCACCACCTGTCAATCAGGATTTCATTCGCAAGTCGCCTGGAAGTTCGCCAAGAACATCAACAGGTCAGATGCTGTCACGAAGTGGTCGCCGTTGAGGTCGCCCGCGAGGAATTCGCAGCTGCCATCATCGAACAACGCCTCTGAATCGTAGTTGCATGCACCTGGGTATGTGCAGCCGAGGTCGCCCGTCGTGATCAATTCGGTCTCCTGGCATTCGGCGTTGTCCGCTCCGGGTGTCGGCTCGGCGTAGCAGCCATTTCCGTCCGCATCGAACGACTGGCCGTAATGGGCGAGCGAAGGTCCGAGTTCCACCACGCGCATGTCACCGGCTGGATCCGCCAGCACCACGATGTCTCCACCGCTTGACAACCCGCTGCCGAAGCTGTTCTCGGCGTCCTCGTATCCGATCCAGTAGCCACCCGCTTCGATGGTCACATCGCCGAACGTCAAATCGGTCAAGGCCACATTGTCGTCGAGCTGGAACCCGGCGAGATTGCAAGCCGTGTTGCCGCTGTTGTAAAGCTCAATGTAGTCCTCTGGCTCACCGCTGGTGTGTGCCTCGCTGACATAAACGACACCGAGTTCGCAGGTGGGCACCGCAATTTCGCTGGTCAAAGCATAGGCGGTGACTGTGCCTGAAATTTCGTTGCCCGTGATGAGGTACGGCATGCCATCGGGCGAGTCCGAAGCGGAAATGAACTTCAATCCCTCAGGACCGAGGTCGCCTGCGGCGTCTGCCAGGGAGGCAATGTCATTGTTCGACACGCTGAAGTCCCGGTTGCTGAGGTAGCGCTGATAGACTGGATTCGAAGGATCCGTGATGTCGTAAATCAACACCGCCGACTGACGCTCCAATCCGATGAAAGCATACATCCGTCCGTTGATCATGCCCACATCCACACCCTCAGGCTCGACACCTTTGTCGTCCGAGCGGTTGTCAAAACTGCTGTTGCCACTGTTGGTGCTGTTGAAGTCGTCGGGGAACAAAGTGCTGACGACGTCTGCGAATTCACGTCCAGAATCGAAGATGAGGGTGCCATCTTCAGACCAAATCGAGAACGAACGTGCACCATAACTGTACAACTCATCGTAGTCACCGTCACCGTCGATGTCGCCCATTTCCGTTGAAGTCAAGAGGCGCCCGAGGTTCTCGTTCGCTTGCAGGGTCGCTGCATCTGGGAACACCGTGGGATCGAGGACCAAATCCCGGATTCGGGCCTCCTCACTGTACGTGTCGTAATCGCGGGCATCGCCTTCGTTGGCGGTGATGATGTAGGTTTGGCCATCGGCCGCCTCAAACGAGTGAATGGCATCCGGCATGTACATTCCCTTCACAGGCCATGCTGCAATGTTGATCATGCCATCCTGATTCGATGCATCCAGGGCATTTTCTGTCAAGCTGTGATCCTTGAAACCGTAACTCCAAACGTTCGTGATTGTGGCCGTTGCAACGTCCGCAACCACCATACAGTTGTTCTCCTGACAGCTGATGAACAGCGTGTTGTCATCGCCACTGAAGGCAACGTATTCCGGTTCGAGGTCCATTGCAATGGTGGCGTTCGGGCCGAAGATGCGTGTGCCCTCGGGGAGGTCCGCTTCGGTGAGGCCATCGAATTCGATTTGCGTCGCTACTGGGTTCGCTGGGTCCGTCACGTCGATGAGGGTCGCTGAGCCCACGGGGTCAATGGTGTAGTCGTCGCTGGGCTGTCCCTCGTTCGCCACTGCGATCATGGTGCCATCGAACGACACGGACAAGGCATCGGGCCAGTAACCGGTCGGCGCCGCACTGACGAAATTGCCGTCCACATCAAAGATGACAACTTGGCCGAGGGCATCCACATCGGCCGCTTCAATGGCCACCGCAACGTGGTCGCCGAACACGGCCACACTGTTTGCCGTTGCGCCGTAAGCCGTCACATCGATCGTGAAGGCCAAGGTGAGGTTGTTCGGGTCACTGGCGTCGATGGCGCTGACATTGAGGTCGGCGGCATTGACGGAGAAAATGCGCTGCGTGCCCGCGTGGTAGTCGACAATCTCGGCTGCACCGGCATCAAAAAGCCCGGTCGCATAACTGCCTGAGAGGACGTAATCAATGTCCGAATCCCAACATGATCCATCATCCTCTGTCGCCTGTGGATTGTAGTTCTCTGCCAATACATCCATGCAACCGGGAAGCCCTTCATTCTCGTCACAGATGCCATCGCCGTCGCTGTCATTGATGCAGTTGCCTGCACAGTCCAAGATGCCATCGCTGAAGCTGCAGCTGCCGTCATCGTTCGTGGCTTCAGGGTTGAAGTTGCATGCTGTTTCGTCGGTGCAACCCACCACGCCACAAGCATCGTTCGCCGCTCCTGGCGTTGGGTTCGTGTAGCATCCGTTGCCTTCGGCATCGTAGCTCTTGGAAAGGTTCCCGACGGATGGGCCTGCCTCCACAATCAAGGTGTTGCCTTGAGGGTCTGCGAAGACCACGAGGTCACCGCCACTCGACAACCCACTGTTGAAGCTGTCAGGGGCGTCCTCATAGCCCAACCAAAAACCACCCGCTTCAATCACAACTTCGCCGAAAGTGAAGTCTGCGAGCTCAACATTGTCATCGAGTTGGAAACCGGTGAGCAAGCAATCTGTGTCGCCGCTGTTGTAAAGTTCAATGTAGTCCTCTGGCTCGCCACTGGTGTGCGCTTCGCTCACGTAAACCGTTCCCAAGACACATGGCGCGAGCACCACCTGCTGTTCAATTTGGGTTGCACGCAGTTCGAATGAACCGTATGCATACGACGACAGTCCCTGAACGTTGTAGATCTGACCGACGGCCAAATCCGCAGGCACTTCCACCACGTGGTCGTCGATTTGGGCATCGCCCGTTCCATCGTTGATCAACCACTCTCCGTACTGGTTGGCAAGAGCGGTCACTGTTCCTGACGTCTCCACGAGAACGCTTTCCCACTGTTCGTCGTTCAACGCCGCGGTGGCAATGACTTCGTGGGCAGGCACGGCAGCCCCTGTCGCATTCACAATGATTTCGGTGATGGTGATCAACTCGGTCAATCCGTTGTATTCCGTGACGGTTCCTGTGATCGTGATGTCATCGCCGACGTTCAGCCCGTTGCCCGAACTGTACACGCTGATGCCGCTGTATGCGCCCGTTCCGTCTTGGAGCGCGAAGAAACTGCCTTCTGTATACGTCACCACTCCGGAAGTCTGGACGATGGAGCCGGTGAGGGCCTCGGTCAATTGGCCTTGCTGAATCGCCGAGATGCTCAACACCTGGGTGTAGATGCAAGAACCGTCGTCTGCGCCTGCTGCGGGGTCGTAGTTCGCTGCGCTGTCGTCCGTGCAACCTTGTGCAACCACTGGTTCGCCGAGCACCTCGATGACCAAGCGGGCTGCCGCCGAAGGATCGCCTTCGTAGGCTTCCGCGATTCGGCTTCCTGATCCTGTGAGGATGAAGGTCATGGCGTTGTACGGCGACCAATCCGCCTTGTCGACGATCGCTTGAACGAGGGAGGCCAAATCCGGCGTCCGCTGATTCTCGCCCGACTCACCCACGACATTCCAATCGGCGGGGCTCCATGCCACGGTGTTGGCCAAAGTCGCGCGACCCGAAGCGTCGAATGCAATGTCCGCGTTGAAGGTCTCATTGTCCGCAGCGTCCTGCACGGCGATTGTCAAATCGCATGTCCCCGTGCTGACCTCATCGGTGGTGAATTGAATGTGTGCGGAGGCGATGGTTTGGCCTTGTGCAATGTTCAAACCCGTGAAGCGAACCCCCACAGCTTGGGTCGCATCGCCATCCTCGACCAACTCCAAATCAGAACTGTCCATGTAAGGCAAACCGCCATCGTAGTAGGTCGCATCATCATTCAATGTCTCTTCGATGTCGTCAGAACCCGTGTTCACCTGGAAGCTCAACGCATAAGTGCAAGATCCGTCGTCCGCTGTCGCCGCAGGATCGTAGTTGCTCGCTGTTGCATCTGTGCAACCCTCGCCGCTCAAATCTTGGTAATTCACCACGAGTTTGGGCGCCAACGCGACGTCGTTGTCATCGTTTTCGTATGACTTCGCCTCGCGCTCGCCAGAACCTGTGATGATGAAATTGATGGCATTGCCCGTTGCCCAACCATCTGCATCAATGATGTGCTGAACGAGGGCTGACAGGTCAGGTGTGCGCTGGTCGATGCCCGCCAAACCTGAAGACCATGCCGGTACGTCCGACCAATCCACACTCACCGGATGCTTGACGCGGCCACTGACATCGTTGAGGACGTCGCTGCTGTATGTGCTGGGGTTCGTGTTGTCCTCGACGTGAACCATCAAATTCGTCGGTCCGTCGTTGTTTGCATCTGCAACAAATTGGATGTAAGCACTGGTGATGGTCACGCCTGCAGGAACATTGAGCGCTGCAAACCGGACGCCCACTTCTTGCTCCCCACCATCGTTGATGAGCTCGAGGTCAGAGCTGCCCATGTAAGGGTAGCCGTTGAAGTAAGGATTTGCAGGGTCCATTTGCTCCTCGGCATCGTCGGAGCCGGCCACCACCATCGAAATCACTTCCGTTGGGCAAGGGCTGCCGGGCGTGGGCACGACGCAAGAACCGTCGTCGATGACCGCGAGTTCATAAAAATTGCAAGCCAACGGGTTCGTGCATCCCTCCACACAAGTGCTGCCATCCCCGCCGCACACGCCGCATGCGTCTGCGTAATAACAAATGGTGGGCGCGCCGAAGGTGCATGCTTCAGGGTCGTCGCAAGTGGGGCGAACCACGATTTGGCGTCCAGCATCAAGATCGGCCAATTCAGCATAATCCGCAGCAGCAACCTGTCCATTGAGGTCCACAGTCAAGAACTGCTCAAAGGCATCGAGTGCCAAGTATTCCGAGACAAGCACCGGCTGGCCTGCTTGATCAAACGGATAAAAGTCACCACCATTCATGGAGAAATCGACGGAAGCCATGTCCACCGTCACGCCGTCAACACTTGCGCCATTTTCGACGACCACGGTGCCATCGGACAACACCAAGCTGACAATTCGGCTGCCTGCGTTGATGGTGTTGCCACCCGCATCATGGGTGTATGGCGCTCCGGACAAATCGTACTCAATCGTGCCGCCCGCAATGTGCGCAAAACGGCCGTCTTCGCCAAGAATTTCACCGTTGACACCCGTTGAGAGCTGGCTGTACGCGTTTTCAAAGACCCGCTTCACCACTTCCGCTGGTACATCTTCCATGATGGCGATGTAGTTCGGAAATGGCAAGATGTTCGCGATGTCCTGGTCCGTGATGGGGCCAGCGCTGTAGATGGTGTTGGAGCGAATGCCTCCGCCGTTGGCCAAGGCCAAAACCGGCATGTCCACCTCCGCATCGGTTGCTGCCCATTCCTGAGCCTTCGCCAAGTAGCTGTCCACAACGAGGCTGCCAATGCCGTTCTCCCGAGCCCGAATCACGGGCTTGCGCACATCCCAGGCAATCTCAGTGGTGGCCAATACATTCGCCTGACCGAGTGCCGCCTCCAATGGCGCGACGACATCATTGTACATCGCTGAGTTCGATGGCGCATCGGCACCTGTGGGAACCTCAATCACGTCGCTTTCGTCCATGTGCGTGTCCGTGATCACACCGTTCGCATCAAAGGTCAACTTCAGGCTTCCGAGGAAATTGTAGTTGCCTATTGTGGTGACGATGTAAATCGGGTTGTCATTCGCATCGGTGTAAGCCAAGGGGTAATCGCCATAGACTTCGTAAACCCCGCTGTAACTCGCGTTGTTTGTCAGGAGCTGGTCTCCCCCACCTGCGATGATCAGGTCGACACCTGTCAATTGGGCGGCCAGAGCCACGTCCGTGCTGACCGACTGCATGTGGCTGACCAAAATGATCTTGTTCACGCCTGCGCCTTCAAGGACCGCCACCTCTTCCATGACAGCTGCCACAACGTCCTGCTCAACGGTGACGTCATCTGGGCTGGAGATGCCTGGAAGTTCCGGTGTTGTCAATCCGATGACGCCGATTGGCTCGCCGCCCTTTGTGATGATCGTGCTGCCAGCCAAGCGGCCAGATGTCTCCAATGGCGCCATGTTCGCGTCTGTGGAGAAATCGAGGTTTGAACTGAGATAAGGCGGTGTGGTCAGGGTGTAGCTGCCGATGAAATCCGCCAACACTTCCGTTCCGAAGTCAAAGTCGTGGTTCCCCAAACACAATGCGTCATAACCGAGGCGATCCAACGCCAGTGCATCGTAAAACGTGCCTGTTTCCAAACTGTAATTGAAAACAAAGCCAGCCAAGAAGTTGTCGCCAGAGCTCAGCAGCATCGATGGCGTTCCTTCTGCATCTGCGGCGGCCCGCTCCGCGTCCAAAACGGCGGCGAAGTGGTCAACATCCAACAGCGCCGACTCTCCGTCGTTGTTGTGAAAAATGCGCAGCGTGAAGGGCTCGTCCGATGCGGCGCCACACGAGCCTGCGAAGGTGTGTGCGTCCAGGTCAGACCAATCGTTGCTCGGCAACACCGTCCATTGCGTGGCGCCTGTGGACCAATCGGCCGTACCTGCTGTGACCGATGCATCGCGGACCAGTGTGTTGTTCTGGGTGTCTCCGTCGGCGACAGGCCAAGGAGAGTCCGTACCGATTTCGCCGACCACATCCACCACGTTCCCTTGCGGGTCCAACAATGCCACGGCGTCGTTGCCATTCCAATTTGCGAAGCTGTTGCTGAGGACATCCGCCACCGCAAGGATTGTGGGGTCTGCTGCGGCGTTCGCAACAACAAGCACCTCCCCTGCACCGAGGGTTCCACTCAGCGCGTAACTTCCCGAGAGGGTCACGGAACCATTGGAATACAGTGCGGCCGTGTAGCCATCGAGTGCGATGCCCTGGTCGGTCGGGTTGTAGATTTCTACGTACTTGTTGGACGCACTTCCCTCCGCATACTCGGAGAAGAAGAGCCCACAATCTTGGGCTTGAACGGAGGCTGCCGCTGTGAGGGCGAACAGGCCGGCGAACCACTGGCGCGCCACGAATCGGAGTTGTTTCATGATGATGAGGTCGATTTGACCCCAAAGCAACTCCTCTTCTTTCAGCCGGACCTTTCGGCAGCGTTACGACTCAATGAAGTTCAAACGGCCTCACTTTTCACTGCCGACAATCTTGGGTTTCCGGCGAGCAAAAAAACCGTTATCCATGCGTTAACGCATCGCTGAACGCAAGAAAATCAAGGGCGAATGACTTTTCTGATTGTTCCTTGCTCATCCTGCTCGATGCGCACCCCATGACGGAAGGCACCGCGGGCTTCGACCGGCAAAGCACGTCCCGAAAGGTCCCAGGCCGCAACTGGGACAAAAGGGGATTTGGCCTCAAGGCCCGTGCACAACCCTGCCGTTGTTTCTCGAATTTCAACGGCGAGATTGCCGGGGCTGACCCCACATGCGAAGCTGCCCAAGAAGGCCCCGTCGGCCGCGAACATCTCGACCTCGCCATAGGAATACCAATCGGTGTGTGCTGCGAAAATGGTCCCTGACAACGGGTCGGTCGCCATGCTGTAATAGGTGTTGCCAGACAACACCAGCCCCGGTGCTTCTGCCAAGGTGGCTGCGTCCACCTGGCGCAAATCGCTTTCACCGCTGATCTGAAAGGCCAGGCGATCCTCGACAAGTGCAGCTGCATTGCATCCGGCAGAGACATCGGCCAAAACTGTCATCTGCACATCGCCTGTTGCAGGATCGACCCTGGAGAGCGCCGTGCCATCCCAGGAGCCATTCGACACAAAGCACACGTCACCGTCGTGCGCGAAAATGTGGACGGGATTTTCGGCACCCGCCGGCAAAGCCGTCTCGGTGTAGGAGCCGGAGGGGGTGAGCCAACCAATTTGGCCTGTTTCTTCTCCCCAAACAAACCCATTGTTGATCGCAATCACCAACATGTCGTCCACCACCGTCATGCCTTCTGCAGCCACCATCGGACCCTCGTTCGCCGCAGCAGCATGAACCGTCAAGACTTCCAGATTTTCCAAATCCAGCGACCACAGGTAACTGTCAAGCGTGGAGACTTCACCGCGCGTGGCGTACAACTTGCCCGCGAAGACCTGCAGCTTTCGAACACCTGGGATTTCTGCTTCTGCGAGCACTTCATACGTGTCTGCGTCCAACCGATAAATCTTGCTGTCCGCAGCGACGTACACCCCCGTGCTTTCCACAACCACGTCTGAGGCAAAGGCCGCTTCTGGGAAGGTCATGATTTCCTCGTAGACGTTCGTCTCGGGATCAAAACGCCCGAGTGACGGCGTTCCCGTGGGGGCATTTCCCTCATTCATCACCCAAACCGCGTGCAACGTTTGCGCTTGGATCGGGGTTTGCCAAGCAAGAAGCGCCAGGAGGGCTGTGGCGGCGACGAACCGAAAAGAGGACGAAACGTTCATGACTGTGTGGTTTTGAATCGCCGCAAAGGTAAAGGAAAGGCAGGCCAAGCCCATTCCCTGGCCCGTTCCCACGCATTCGGTGGAAGTTGAGTAAATTGACCCGATGATGAGCCTCATGTTGAGCCTGATGTTAAGCCTGAAATGTTGAATCCCCATCTCCTGAACAACTTGGTCTTGCGATCGATTCGATTTGTTTGCGTCGGTGCGCTCCTTTGGGGATGCAAACCGGAAGAAATTGTCTTCACCGACAATGACATCCCGGCATACGATGGCATTTCCACCTTGACGGTTCAGAATTACGTCAACCGTTTGTTCATCGATTGCATCGGACGGGAACCGACCGACATTGAAATGGACACGACCGTGGTGGCACTCGAAACGGCAGCCCTTCACCACGATGCCCGAAAAGCCATCGTTGAATCCCTGATGGCCGCGCCCGCCACCTCGGTTGGCTTCCACGACAAGGTGTACAGTGACTTGAAAGCCCGGTTTTTGCAGGGGGCCTCGGATGAGGATTTGATGAGCCGGTATTCGAATTTGGTTTTCAATGCCCTCAATGACTCACTGGGGGGAAATCTGGTGGGGTATGCGGCGGCGATGGAAGCCGCCGGGCGCATTCTGGATGTGGTGGACGCCCGCGATGACTACGCCGAGGGAGATTTGGCCATGAATGCATTCTGCAAACGGCTCTGCTGGAACAATTTGTATGACGAGATCAACATGAACAGTTTCAACTTCGTCAATGCCACCTTCGATGATTTGTTCGGGCGCTTTCCCACCACTGCGGAGTTTGACTTGGGCTACGACATCATTGAATACAACCAAGCCCATGTCTTCTTGGGCATGGCCGCCCAGGACAAACCCACGTACCTCGAGGCGATGGTGTCCGATGAGGAATGGGCCGAGGGCATGGTTCGGTGGGCCGCTGCAGGGATGTGGGCGCGCGAGCCTTCGCATGGGGAGTTGCTGCTGGGATTGGAGGCGTTTCTTTCTGCACCCGGGGGGAATTACGAAGCGTTGTTGCAAGAATTTTTGACCACCGACGATTATGCTGGATTTGATTGAACCCAAACTCCCCCTTGCATTGCTGCTCCTCCTGGTGATGGGTTGCAAACCAGAGCCGCAGACGCGCTTCGAGCTCAATGGCATTGAGGTGACCACCCAGTCCGCAGTCAAGGATCGGCTGAAGACGCCAGAGCAATGGGTGAGCATCGTTTACACGAATTTGTTCCAGGCTGCCCTGCCTGCCAATGAACTTTTCGATGTGGGCCAAGTGTTTTCGTCGATCGGCGACCAGGACGTCGCACGCGAGGTGTTGCTGAGCAATTTTTTCAACGCCGAGGATGTGCAATTGCCGACAACCGAAGAAATGCAAGCAGACCCCGACGCCTTCATCAACGAGACCTACTTGCGGTTTTTTGTGCGCTTGCCCAGTGCGGCAGAGCGCGCCTACGTTCGGAACTTTTTGGACAACCATCCGGGAATGACGCCGGAATTGGTCTACATGTCTTTTGCCTTGTCTGAAGAATACCTTTACTACTGACCCCCAACACATGAGCCGCTCCATCGACCGCAGGGAATTCATCAAGCGCTCAGGCCTCGCCGCAGCGGGTCTGGCGGCTTCCCCTTACATTTTGCCATCTGGGCGATTGTTCGCACCCACGGGCCACCGCAGCTCAGAGCACGTGGTGATGGTCATGTTTGCCGGTGGTGTGCGGCAACAAGAGTCGGTCTTGAAGCGCTACGTGGATGACAGCCAAGGAGAGCCCTACCCAGGGAACATCATGTACAACATGCTCAATGGCGAGCCGCCCGTGGCCAAGATTGTTTACGGCACGGGCGATGGCGGCATCCAACCCATTCCGGCCATTCTGTCCACCCCCCTGCAAGACCAGGGAACGCTGTTCGCCGAGGTGACTGCGTTGAGCGCCGGCCACTTCGGTGGCCTGAACAGCCTGCTGCAAGGCAGCACCGTCACCACACAGGGGCTCAAGCAACGCCCGGTCAACCCGACCCTTTTTGAGTACTTGCGTCGGCATGGGGGCTATGACGCGACGGATGTTTGGTTTGTGGGCAATGGCATCGGCGGCTCGACACCTTTGCTCAACCACAGCGCACACCCCGATTATGGCGCCCAGTACGCAGGCAACTTCTTTGCGCCCACCGTGACCTTCAGCGGCATGGGGGCGAATCGGCTCGCCGATGCGAAAATCTACCACCCCGAGAATGAGCTCGCCCCGATGCACAAGCTCAAAACTTTCCTTGACCTGCAGTTCCAAGCCCTCATGGCCGGTGGTGGCAGCCTCGGGAATACGGAGGACGAAAGACAGTCCATCAAGGCCTTCATGGAGGCGATGTACGAAAAGGTGGACAACGGAACCCTTGACCTGCCACCGATCACAGACAATGGAGATCTCTACACCATGGCCTTCGCGGTCGAAGTTCTGAAGTGGTTCAAGCCGGCATTCATGTGCGTCAACCTGAGCGCTGTGGACACGTGCCATTCGAATTTCAGTGGGTACCTCGCGAACTTGCACCGGGCGGACCACGCGGTCGGGCATTTGTGGCAATCGATTGAGGAAATTGAAGGTTTGGCAGGCCAAACCACCCTCCTTGCCACCCCCGAATGCGGACGAAACTTGATGCCGAACAACATCATCGACACGAACAATTGGTACGCCTTCGACCACAGCGACAGCAACGCCATGCGCGTGTTCACCTTGATGGTCGGCCCTGGCGTGCCGCAGGGCTTGGTCATCGGCAGCGAAAACAACCCCGTCGGACTGGCGAGCGACACCATGATGACCGTGGCCGACATCTTGGGCGTAGGGCCGGAGGTCCAATCCGCAGGTCTGACAGTGGCCGGAACCACGAGTCTCTTCAACCACATCTGATGCGCATGCTTCGCTGTTTTGCCATCGCCGCCTCCGTCTCCACGCTCCTGATGTTGGGGTGCAAACCGGAGCCCATTGAGAATCCGTACGCACCTGCCGAAGGGGACATCGAGGGATCGCAGGTGAACGGGGATTTGGCTTTGCCCGCTTCAGAACCGGGCAGTTTCGGTTGGATTCATGAGCAGGTGTTTTTGCCCACTTGTGCCAATGCCGGCTGCCACGATGGCACCTTCGAACCCGACTTTCGAACCATCGGCAGCAGTTACAACACGCTGGTGATGCACCCGGTGATTTCCAATGATGCGGCCGGCAGCTTCGCTCATCGGGTTGTTCCGGGGGACCCACCGGGGTCACTGCTCCTCAAACGGTTGTTGACGTCCATTCCCAATACCTCCGGCCAAATGCCGCTCCAAGTGGACGAGGGATCGGACTGGCCCACAGAAGGCGAGAACCACATCGCCGCCATCACAGATTGGATCGCTGAAGGCGCCCCGAACGCCGCAGGTGACATGCCAATGGCGGCTGGAGATGTGAACTTGCCCCCAGTTGTGGCGGGGTTCGGCGGTTTTGCCGCGGGAACTTTCTCAGAACCGTTTCCACGAGATCCCGATGCCGGCTATGCCTTGGTGGTGAGTCCTGGCCTGGTGGACTTGTGGTTCGCCTTCGAGGATGCCACCACGCCCACGGATGCCTTGCAAGCCACGCTTCGTGTGGCCGGTTCGCCATCGGGTTTCTCTGGCGCCACGCCGACCCCGATCTCGCCGGCAGCCACCAGCTTCGAGGCGCCCGCATTCTTCGGGAACACGAGCACCTACGCCCACAAGGTCACCTTGGATTTGGGCGAATGGGCAGACACCGAAACCGATACCGTTTTGTATTTGCAAGTGGCGCTCACCGATGGCGAGGCGAACATTGTCGCCCCAGGCCCGGCAAGCCCAACCTACATGTCGACCCTCTTTTCTTTGATCTTCCCATGAGACCGAGGCACGCGCACTTTTGGATTTCCATGACCGCCGCGGTCATCTGTGTGTGCACGATGGGCTGCCGGGAGGATGACGTGGCGCCCGAGGCACCGGTCTTGACCCTCATCGACGTCAGTCCCACCACCGTGACCGCTCACCAAGACAGTGTGCGCATCCGCCTTCAATACAGCGACGCGCAAGGCGACATCGGCTTCGTCGATCCTGATGTGCCGAGCTTGTCGGTCCGTGACCAGCGATTGCAAGAGGCCGATTGGGTTCACATTCCACCCGTGACGCCGGACTTGATGGCGCTGTCGGTGTCGGGGGAGCTGGATTTGGTCTTGTCCCCGCTGTTCCTGCTGGGCAACGGCAGCCAGGAAAACACAACCTTGACCCTGCAACTCTTTGATCGCGAAGGCCATGCCTCTGAAGCCCTCATCACGCCGGTCATCACCATCCTCGATACCCTGTGAACAAAATGGGCAAGCCTTTGCAATGGCGGCTGTTGTCCACCGCGGTTTTGCTGACTGCGACCCTGGCAGGAATTGGACAGGAGCAGTTTGCGATGGAGAATGCAGTGGTCACGGATTGTTCAGGTTTCCTGACGGACAGTGGCGAAGGTGGCCCCTACAGCTCAGATGAGTTCCTGACTTTTACTGTGCTTGTGGATGAAGAAGCTGCTGTTCCGATACAGGTCGATTTCTTGAGCCAAATCTGCATCGAAACGGGATTCGACTCCCTCGTATTGTACGACGGGGCGTCGAGCACAAGCCCGGTGCTGGGGGTGTACACGGGATTTGACTTCACACCCCCCACAGTGGTGGCCACCAGTGGTGCCGTCACCTTTGTGTTCGCCTCAGATGCCAGCGCGAACTACTGCGGATTTTCGTTGGCCTGGGAGGCGCTCGCCCCCCCGCCTTCACCTCCGACGATGGCTGTGGCGCTGCCCGTGGCTTGTCCAGCTGCCTCCGTTCACATCGACATTGACCCACCGGTCGGCTGCCTGGACATCGACCTCGAGAGCTGGACCGTCCTCTCTGGTGGTGGGCTGCAAGGGGTGGCCCTTGGCGCCCCGGAACTCGTTTGCGAAGGCGATTCCGCGACCGGCTTCAACCTTCCAATCGATGCGCCGTTGCCAGCCAACTGCAACTGGGAAGCCATCCTCACCATGGGACGACGCGATGCGTGCGATTCCTTGCATGTTTTCGATGTCCCATTGGCCTTGGACATCACCACCTGCCCCATTGTGGTGGTGCCCGTCGACCCACCTGCCGCTTTGTGCGCCGGCACTTGTGCAAACATCACCTTTGAAGCCCTTGGCTGCCAGCCGCACGTGTTCAACTGGAGCGAGGTGAATGGCGTCGAGGTGCAAACCCCCGGAGAAGCCAACCTGACGGAGGTCACCATTTGCCCGCCCACCGGTTCGGATACGGTTTTACTGGAATTGGGCGTCGAGCAACCCGGCACCGGGCTTTCTCAATCTTTCAGCTGGGCCATTCCGGTGGAGTCGCCAGCTTGGCAAATCGAGCCAGCCCTTCCTCCCTACTGTTCCGCTGCGCCGGGCCCTGCGCTGGCGGCTGTGCCGCCTGGCGGAACCTTCAGTGCGGATCCCCCTGACATCATCGACCCCATCTCCGGCGCAACCACGCCAGATGGCCTGAATGGCCCTGTTGCTTTCACATACACCACAACCCACGGCTGCCAAGTGGACACCACGCTGGTTTTTCAATGGCTATCGGCCGGCCCGGACCTCACCACTTGCCTTGGCGGCGAGGACCTGCAATTGATTGCCCTTGGGGTCGGGGGCCTGTGGAGTGGAGGCAATGCCACCGCAAGTGGCTTGTACACGCCCGACGCCACGGGCATGGACACCTTGGTGGTATCCAGTGCCCAGTGCAGTGACACAATGCTCATTGAGGTCATTGTCCAAGATCCCCCTTTGGCATTGCCCAGCATTTGTGCAACAGACGCCCCCTTTTTGCTGCCCGACCTGCCGGCCATCGGCACTTGGAGCGGACCAGGCGTCTCGGGCACTGCGGGGTGGGTTGATCCAAACGACGTCCCCACCGGCCCCGTGACTTGGACCTATTCGTTGGCCGGATGCGCGCAACTGGCCACCTCGACTTTGTTGCCCATCGCTGTGGAACCGGCGTCCATGGTCACCTGCCCAGAACAAGCCGGAATGCCTGCTTCCTCGTTCGCCACACCAGTGGGTGGGACTTGGACCGGGCCTGGTGTGACGAGCAATGGAACGTTTTACCCGGGCGTCGCGCCAGAAGATTGGGGCATCGAACTGATTTACACAGCGCCCAATGGATGCCAAGACACCGTCTCGGTGAACAATGTCACCACCCAAATCACCCCCGCCACCATCAGCACTTGCCAGGGCGTGGCCGCCGTGGAGGTTCATGATGCCGGTTGGGGTTTCCAGCCTTGGTGTGGCGACTGGAGCGGCCCCGGCTTCAGTTTTGAAGGAGGCTGTGCCTGGTTTTGGGATCCAGCTTCGGTTCCCGTCGGGTCCCACACCTTGGTCTTTTCCGCCAACACCTGTGTGGATTCGGTCACCGTCACGGTTTGGCCGGATCAGGTCGACTTTCAATTGCCCGATGCAGGGTGGCCGGTTTGTGTCTTGGCGGAACCGATGGGTTTGGCTCCGGCGGACTTGCTGTTCGGTGGCACGTGGAGCGGACCTGGGGTCACGGCGGCCTCGGGCCTGTTCTCTCCTGGTTCGGCCGGTCCCGGCAACCATTGGGTGTTTTGGGAGGCACCAGGCGGATGCTTGGACAGCACCCAAACCCAGGTCGAAGCTTGGGAACAAGCGGAATTGGGATTGCTGCCGGATCCGTGGTGCCACGCAGACGCGGCTTGGTCACCCGCTGGGTTGAGCCCAAGCACCGCCACTTGGGCGATTGATGGCACAGAAGTCGAGGCTTTTTCGATGGACACCCTCGCCACCGGGGGGCACACGTTGACGGTGGGGTGGTCGGGTTTGGCCTGCTCCTCCGCAGACACCATCGAAGTCCAGTTCGAAGCGCCGATCGACGTCTCCCTCGCCGTGAGCGACACCTTGATTTGCCCAATGACCAGCACGTCAGCCAGCGCCTCGGCCAGCGGCGGACTCACGGGTGCCGAATACAACTGGAGCTGGTCGCATGGCGGCTTTCCCACGAACACCACGACCTTCACGCCAAATGCATCGTCTGTGCTGGTCGTGACGGTGAACGATGGTTGTTCCGATGCCGCACAAGACAGCGTCTGGGTAGCGGTTGCCCCGGACCCAGCGATCACTTGGACACCCGAGCCCATCCGGTGTTTTGGCGAGCCTTCCAGCGGGGTCTTCGGGGCAGAGCCACCCGCGTTTCAATTGGCATGGATGGCGGATACGATGCCCCCGCCAGCTGCGGATTCCGCTGCATGGACCTTGTCCGCGACCGCCGGCGCAACGCTCAGCGTGACTTTGGTGGACGACAACAGTGGTTGCACCCACGACACCCTTGTGGAGTTGCCCTCCTACTCCCCCGTGAGCGCCGGATTTCAACCGAATCCCGGGTTGGGCCCTGACAGCGCATGCGTGCCGTGGGAGTTGGCCCCGATTGCCTTGCTGGATTTCAGCGCGTTCGTTGCCCAAGGCCTTTGGTGGGCTGAAGATGGCAACGGGGATGTGATTTGGTCTGAAGCCTATCAATCAGGCCAAACCCCCGCCTTCACCCCGCCCCTCCCCGGCCCCTATGCCTTCTACCTTTCTGTCGAAAACGAGGGCGGTTGCAGCGACGCAGCTTCAGCCGACATCTGCGTATCCCCGCCCACAGCGTGGTTCTTGCCCGACATGTTTTCCCCGAACGGCGACGGGCTGAATGACCGTTTGCGTGTTTTGTGCGAACCTTTGGAGACGTTCCAGATGGAGGTCTTCAATCGTTTCGGGGAGCGGGTGGCTGTGATCGGCAATCCAGAAGAAGGGTGGGATGGTCTGCAGCGTGGCAACGAAGCGCCGACTGGGGCCTATGGCATCCGCTTGGACATGCTGTTCACCACGGGGGTTCACATTGTGGCCTCGGCATCTGTATTGTTGGTGAGATGACAGGCCCAAACCGTCATCGTCGCCCGTCGTGCATTGCGATCCTTGCTGTGGTCGTTTCCGCTTGGGGCAGCAGCGAAGCGCGGGCGCAGCAAGCCGGGCCCTGGTCAGGTGGACCCGCAGGGATGAGCGATTTGATGTTCCGAAGCGCCCCCAATGCTGGGGCTGGCTTTCAACGTCCCCAAGCCGCCCTGCCGGGTGCATGGCAGGTGGCCACGCGCTTCCTCGATCAACGGCTCGCTGGATCGGACCTGCCCTTGCAAGCTTCGACCATCTCCGGATTGTACAACCGCGACAGGTTCTGGCGACTCGGGGGGCGTGCATCATTCGAGCGCTTGGCGCCTGCCATGACCATCGCCCAACTTCGACTGACCGCACTGAAGTGGGTGCCGCTGAGCACGACCCACTGGCTGTCGGCGGGACTCAGTTTGGGTGTTGTCCATTTGCAGTTCGACCCAGTGGATGGGGTTTGGGAAAGCCAGTACTTGCTCAACCCGCTCAACCCGACCAGCGTCCCGTCCGGGGAGGTGTCTTGGACCGATTTTCAACGCACCGCACCCGACCTCTCTGGCCACCTTGGACTCTCCGCCTCTGGCAAAGGCCAAATCCACTATTCCTTCCGCCACCTCCCTTTTGACATCGGGTTGTTGTACGGCACCCCGAACCGAAAGAACTTTCACCACCAATTGGTGCTTCGGCGATCGGGAAAATGGAGCGCCTCGACATTGTTTGTGGATTGGACCGCAGAGCTGCACTGGCAGCGCCAGTTTGGCGGCCAATCCCTCTCTCTGAATGCCTGGGCCGAAATGGCCTTTCGCCCTGCATCGGTTTATACGGGATTGGAGCGACCGCCGAGAGCGATCATCGGCCTGCAAACTCAGGTGCATGGAATTCTCACCCCATTGATTGGTGGGATTTGGAAAGACCAAACCCGCCTCTTCCTCACCCGAACCCTCGATCTCCGCCCGATGGGCGGAACTTCGGCTTGGGGAATCGGGCTGGCGACGCAACTTTGAAGCCCACGTCATCCGGCAAAAAAAAATCGCCCCGGGCGGATTCCCGGGGCGATTTTGTGTATCGGTCAATAACGACTTTGGTAGGCTACTCTCAGTTGTCGTATTCCTGTCCCCATGCGAGGAGGAAGTTCAACAAGTCTTGGGCTTGGACTTGGCCATCGCCATTGAAGTCCGGGCAAATGTTGTAGTTGCAAGAGCTGTCATCCAAGTTCGCAATCGCGTTGTAGTTGTAAGCCGCACTGTCCGTGCAACCGGTCCAAACACAATCGCCACCATCAATCGTTGCATCGGCATTGTAGTTCTGAGCCGTAGGATATGTACAACCCATCTCTGCGCAGTAGACCGGTGCATCCTCTCCCGCACAGTGATCCACTGGCGTGTAGATGTCCTCAAAGGCCTCACCCACGACCTCACAAGCATCAGCGATCCAGTCCACACCGCCCCATTCTGGACCGGACTGGCCATAGGCCAACAGGAAGTCCAAAAGGTCTTGGTTCTGAACCACGCCATCGCCATTGAAGTCGCCGCTGATCGGCATGTCCGTGCAGACTACGCCACCTGCTTCATTCGCATAAGGGTTGAAGTTCTGGTAGTCGTCGTTTGTACATCCCTCAAACAAGCAGCTGCCATCATCGAAGGTCGCGCCAGCATCATAGTTGGCTGCTGCGGCATACGTACATCCGTAACATCCGTAGTCGCATTCACCGGCATCGGTTGCATCGGCATTGAAATCACAGGCCAAATCATCTTGGCACCCAATCACCTCATCGCAATCCGTGACGCCATCTCCGTCGGCATCTTGAACCTCCACACCACCGTTGCCGTCGCAGATTTCGCAAGATTCGGCGTCAGGATAAACGCAAGCACCTGCATCCGTTGCCGCTGCATCGTAGTTGCAAGCCTCGGCGTCTTGACAACCGACAACCTCGTCGGCGTCACAAACACCGTCTCCGTCGGCGTCGAGCACCTCGATGCCACCGTTGCCATCACAAACCTCGCAGGCATCGCCGTCAGCGTAGACACAGTTTCCTGCATCCGTAGCGGTTGCGTCATAGTTGCAGGCCATATCGTCCTGGCAACCGACAATCTCGTCACAATCGCTGACACCGTCGCCATCGGTGTCTTGGACCACTGCACCACCATTGCCATCGCACACTTCGCAAGCGCCCGCATCGGCATAGAGACAGCTTCCTGCATCCGTCGCAGTTGCATCGTAGTTGCAGGCCATGTCGTCCTGACAACCGACAACCTCATCGCCGTCACAAACGCCATCACCATCGGCATCTTGGACAATCACACCGCCGTTGCCATCGCACACTTCGCAGTTGCCATCGGCGAAGACACAAGATCCGGCATCTGTCGCCGCCGCGTCGTAGTTGCAAGCCATATCGTTCTGACAACCGACAATCTCGTCGCCGTCACAAACACCATCGCCATCGGCATCCTGAGTCAATACGCCGCCGTTGCCATCGCAGATTTCACAGTTGCCATCGGCATAAACGCAAGCACCAGCGTCTGTGGCATCCGCGTCATAGTTGCAAGCGGTTGCATCTTGACAGCCGATCACTTCGTCGCCATCGCAAACCCCATCACCATCGGCATCCTGAACGGCCACGCCTCCATCGCCATCACACACTTCACAGTTGCCATCGGCATAAACACAAGCCCCAGCATCTGTCGCACTCATGTCATAGTTGCAAGCCTCGGCATCCTGACAACCGACCACTTCGTCGCCATCACAAACCCCGTCGCCATCGGCATCTTGAAGGGTCACACCACCCTCTTCGTTGCAGATTTCGCAGTTGCCATCGGCGAAGACGCAAGATCCGGCATCTGTCGCTGTGGCGTCGTAGTTGCAAGCCTCAGCGTCCTGGCAACCGACCACTTCATCCGCATCACAAACACCATCGCCATCAGCGTCCAACACGTCAACGCCGCCGTCACCGTTGCAAGCTTCACATGCGCCATCCGCATAGATGCAGCTGCCGTCGTCCTCCGTGGCGCCTGCGACAAAGTTGCAAGCTGCAACATCCGTACATCCCGCGGGGATGTAGAAGCAACTGCCATCGTCAAAGTCCGCGTTGTCATCGTAGTTCGCAGCACCAGATTCTGTACAACCACAAACCCCATCGAGGAAGGAGATGTCCACCCGCTCGTCGTTCACATTGTCACCCATTGGGAAGACCTGAGCTGTGAACGAACCACTGATTTTGCCATCGGTTGTCAATTGTGCCATCAGCACCCTGTGGTCCGGACCCGCTACAGCGTTCGTTGCACTCGGCAATGTGTACCATCCAGAGCCCACAGCATCATTCACAACAAAACTGTTGCCTGCCTCAAAATCATTGTCCCAAGTTCCTGGCGCCAATCCGATGTTGGCTTCGCCATCGCCTGCTGGACCTGTCAAACCGATGGTGACATAAGAGTCATAAGCACTGTTGGGCAACATGGCGATCATTGAAGCAGAGAGGTTCTCTGGAGTGACCCCTTGTCCGTCAACCTGGAAGAAAGACGTCGTCGTGGCCAACGACAATGCAAAGGCATCGTTGCCGGTGAACGAAGTCACAACATCTTCAGCATTCGGGGTGGTCAAGTAAACAGCGTAGGTGGTTTGGCCTGCCAAATCTCCCTCACCATGCACCATCAGTTCCTCCACAACAACACCATATCCATCGATGGAAGTCGTGTTGCCCTGGCAACTGCAATAATCGCACTCGCCTGCATCTGTTGCTGTCGGCAAGAAGTTGCAAGCAAATTCATCCTGGCAACCCTCAACTTCGTCGCAATCTGACACGCCATCGCCGTCAGCATCTTGAACCTCGACACCACCGTTGCCGTCGCAAACCTCACAGGCAGCTGCGTCAGGGTAGAGACAGAATCCAGGATCTGTAGCCGTCACATCATAGTTGCAGGCCATTGCCTCTTGACAGCCAACAATCTCGTCGGCATCGCAAATACCGTCGTCATCCGCGTCATTGTCAACGACAACACCTGTTCCATCTGTTTCACCAGAACAAGTTTCACAGCCCTGTGGCAAGATGCACGAGCCATCGAATTCTGTGGCCAACGCATTGAAGTTGCACGCCGCAGCATCGTTGCATCCGAGAATTTCGAATTGGTTGCAAACACCATCACCATCTGCATCCTGCAAACAATTGCCGTCGCAATCCACGAACGGATTCGCAGGATAGGTGCATGAGTCGTCCGCGTCCGTTGCTGATGCATCGTAATTGCAAGCGTCTTCATCTGCGCATCCCACAACTTCCTCTTCATCACAAACCCCATCGCCATCTGCATCCGACAAGCAGCTGCCTTCACAGTCGACGTATTCTGTTGCCGTGTAAGTGCAACCGAAGTCGTCCGTAGCTGATGGGTCGTAGTTGCAGGCCAAATCGTCCATACAACCTTCAACCTCGAACTCGTCACACACCCCGTCACCATCCGCATCCGCGAGGCAAGTGCCGAAGCAATCGTAACCATCTACGAGATACAAGCAGTTGCCAGCATCGTGAGCAGCATTCTCGTTGTAGTTGCACGCCATTGGATCGGTGCAGCCGCAAACAGGCTGGTTGAACGAAACGTCAACCCGCTCCTCGACGTCGCTGTCTCCTCCGAGGAAAACCTGGGCCCGGAACGATCCAGACACCTCGCCATCCGTGGTCAATTGAGCGAAGAACATGCGGTTGTTTTCATCCACCTGGGCATTGCTCACATCGGGTGTGACATACCAGCCAGATCCCGCAATGTCATTCACCACAAAGCTGTTGCCTGCTTCGAATTGCGTCTTCCAAGCACCTGGCAGTGCAACAATGTCATCCTCACCCGATCCTGCTGGACCATCCAGGTTCAGTGTGACGTAAGAATCATATGCCAAATCCGGGTACACAGCCAAGAACGCTGGCATCAAACCTTCCGGAGAATAGCCGCCGCCAGGATGCTGGTACCATGATGTGGTGGTGCTCAGCGACAGGGCAAATTCATCATTGCCCGTGAACGAGGTCACGACATCATTGCTGTTGGGCGTGACCAAGAAGAAGCGGTACGTCGTCATGCCCGCAAGGTCTCCTTGCTCATGGATTTCAACGATTTCAGTCTCGATGGTGTACCCATCAAAGTTCGCACTGGTCTGAGCACAACTGCAGAAGTCGCAAGAACCATCTTCCTCAGTAGCATTTGCTGCGTAGTTGCAAGCCGTGGGTTCTGTACATCCGAAGATTTCTTCGGCATCACACACGCCATCACCGTCGGTATCCACACCATCGCCGCCACAAATGCCGCAAGCATCGAGCACTTCGCACGCCACATTGGCCGCATCATCGTAGTTGCAGGCAGTCAAATCGAAACAAGCATCCAACTCATCACAGATGCCATCACCGTCCGCATCATTGATGCAGTTGCCAGCGCAATCCAGGTAATCTTCTGCTGGGAAGGTGCAACTGGTTTGGTCTGAATAGATGGCGTTTTCATCGTAATTGCAAGCGGACAAATCCGTGCAACCTACGCATGAGCTGAATTCACATGAGCCATCACTGATTGTGGCCTCAGGATTGTAGTTGCAAGCATTCGGCTGAAGGCATCCCGGAACCGGGTAGAGGCATGAGCCGTTGTCGTCCGTTGCCGCAGCATTGTAGTTGTCCGCGGCTTCGTCGGTGCAACCGGCAATCTCATTGCCATCGCAAACCCCATCTTCATCCGCATCAGCCAAACAAATGCCTTCGCAATCGTAACCTGCATCGGCATACTCGCAAGAACTGTTGTCCACAATGGTCACCGTCTCATCGTAATTGCAAGCCACGGCATCAGCGCAACCGATGCAGGAGCTGTATTCGCAAGAACCATCGTTGACGTTCGCCGCAGGATCGAAGTTGCAAGCGGACGGGAAGATGCAACCCGGGTAGCTGCAGCTGCCATTGTCGAAGGTCGCTTCTGGATCAAAGTTCGACGCCAAATCATCCGTGCAGCCCACACATGATGTGAACTCACAAGAGCCGTCACCCGTCGTGGCTTCTGGGTTGTAATTGCACGCTGATGCGTTCATGCAACCAGGCACAGCACAAGAAAGGTAGTCGCATGTGCCATCGTCAAAGACAGCTTCATCGTCAAAATTGCACGCCGCCTCATCGGTACATCCGAGCGACAAGCAAGACAAGAAATCACACGGATTCACAGGATCTCCATAGTTACAAGCCGACGGAATGTCGCATCCCGTCATGGGCATTGCGCCCAGTGCAGGAGCACCTGGATCTTCTGTGAGGCCGAGATCGCATGGCGGGAAGACACAAGTCGTCACATCCAAGTAATTCTGTCCTGCAACGAAAGGAGTAAAATTGCAAGCGAAAGGAAGCGTGCACTCCCCGACAAGGCAAGAGCCATTGTCATCCGTCGCATACGGATTGTAGTTCACAGCATCCGGGTTGGTGCATCCGGGCACTTCGTTCGCATCACAGATGCCATCTTCGTCGGCATCGTCAACGCAATTCCCGTCGCAATCCAAGAGTGCGTTCGACAAAAACTCGCACAATCCATCAACATTGATTGTCGCGTTCGGATCGTAGTTGCAAGCATCCTCATCGGTGCACCCTGTGCATGATTCAAAGTCGCAAGAACCATCATTTTGGGTGGCCAATGGGTTGAAATTGCAAGCCCCTTGTGCAGTACATCCGTAGCAAGAGAAATCGCAAGTGCCTTCATCGGTCGCGTTGGCGTTGTAATTGCAAGCAGAAGAATCTTGACATCCGATGATTTCATCGTTGTCGCAAATGCCATCAGCGTCGGCATCATTGATGCAGTTTCCATCACAATCGAGTCCATCTTCTGGGAAGTCGCACAAGAAATTCACACTGTAAATGACGGCCTCGTCATAGTTGCACGCTTCAGGATTTCCGCATCCCACGCATGACTGGAAATCGCAAGAACCATCGTTGAAGTTCGCTGCATCGTCGTAGTTGCAAGCCGACGCAACGGTACAACCAAGGTAGAGGCATGAACCATCATCGTCAGTGGCCACTGGATTGAATGCAATGGAGTTGGGATCTGTGCATCCGCCAATCTCCAATTCGTTGCACACGCCATCGCCATCGTCATCGTTCAAGCAATTCCCCTCACAATCCAAGTAAGGGAAAGCTGGATACGAACAAGAATCATCATCGTTTGTGGCAGTCGCGTCATAGTTGCAGGCTTCTGAATCCGTACAACCTGCGCAAGAATCGAAATCGCACGAATCAGCAATCAAGTAATCTGCAGAAGCATCATAATTGCAAGCAGAATCGATGGTACAACCACCCACCTGGCAAGATCCGTCGTCCTCAGTGGCATTGGCATTGTAACCAGGGTTCGTGGCGTCAGTACAACCGAACACCTCCAGTTCATCACAAGTGCCATCTCCATCGGCGTCATTGAGGCAATTTCCATCACAATCCAAGAACGCCTCAGCATACTCACACGAACCATCCTCTTGAGTGAAAGCTGGATCGTAATTGCAGGCTTCCTCATCTGTGCATCCTGAGCAAGAGTCAAATTCACAATCGGAGAAAATCATAAAGTCTGCAGTCGGATCATAGTTGCAAGCAAAAGAGACCAAACAGCCGCCAACCAAACACGATCCATCATCGTCGGTGGCATCAGGGTTGTAATTGGATGAAGCGGAATCCGTACAGCCTGGGATTTCATTGCAATCTGCAATGCCGTCACCATCTGTATCGGTTGCCTCTCCTCCGCACTCTCCGCACTCGTTCAGTACGTTGCCGTCACAATCACAATCTCCCTCAGGAATGTCATTGCAACCACAGTCATAGACAGCACCTGGACCATTGCAAACCCCGCAATCATCATAAGCACCAATGCATTCGTCTACATCGTCACAAATGCCATCTGCATCCGCGTCATTTAGGGCAACCCCACCATTTCCATCGCAAAATTCACAAGCATTGTCAGCGAAGACGCAAGAATCATCGGCATCCGTCGCGTCGGCATTGTAGTTGCACGCATCGGCGTTTTGACATCCTGCAATTTCGTCCGCGTCACAAATGCCATCGCCATCCTCATCTGCTGTCTCGACACCACCGTTTCCATCACAGGAATCGCAAGGCCCTACAGCAAACACACAATCACCAGCGTCCGTGGCGCTCGCATCATAGTTGCACGCAATGGCATCTTGGCAGCCCACAATCTCGTCAGCATCACAAACGCCATCTCCGTCAGCATCATTGAGGGTCACGCCTCCATTGACATTGCAGACCTCACAGGCGTCATCGGCGTATACACAAGAACCATCGTTATCCGTGACTCCTGGGTTGTAATTGCAGGCCACTGGGTCCGTGCAACCTTCTGTTTCGTCCGAGTCACAAACCCCGTCTCCATCAGAATCCTGAACAATCACACCTCCATTGCCGTCACACACCTCGCAGTTGCCATCGGCAAATACGCAATCGCCTGCATCCGTCGCAGAAGCATCGTAGTTGCAAGCCGTCACGTCCTGGCAACCAGCGATCTCATCATCGTCACAAACGCCATCGCCATCGGCATCTTGCAGCACCACTTCACCTCCTGCACACTCTTCACAAGTTTCCGAGGCAAACACACAGCTGCCATCATCTTCTGTCGCAGACGCATTGTAATTGCAGGCTCCTTCCGTGGTGCAACCTTCGGTTTCATCCGCATCACAAACGCCATCGCCGTCGGCATCTTGAACCGCTACACCGCCGTTGCCGTCGCACACCTCGCAGTTGCCATCGGCGTAAACGCAATCGCCTTCGTCAGTCGCTGAAGCATCGTAGTTGCAGGCCGTATCGTCCTGGCAACCGGCGACCTCATCACCGTCACAAACGCCATCGCCATCGGCATCTTGAACCGCTACACCGCCGTTGCCGTCACACACCTCGCAGTTGCCATCGGCGTAAACGCAATTGCCTTCGTCAGTCGCTGAAGCATCGTAGTTGCAGGCCGTATCGTCCTGGCAGCCAGCGAGCTCATCGCCGTCACAAACGCCATCGCCATCGGCATCTTGAACCGCTACACCGCCGTTGCCGTCACACACCTCGCAGTTGCCGTCGGCGAACACACATGAATCGTCAGCATCGGTCGCTGAAGCATCGTAGTTGCAGGCTGTATCGTCCTGGCAGCCAGCGATCTCATCGCCGTCACAAACGCCATCACCATCGGCATCTTGAACCGCTACACTGCCGTTGCCGTCGCACACCTCGCAGTTGCCATCGGCAAACACACAAGAGTCATCGGAGTCGGTCGCAGAAGCATCGTAGTTGCAAGCCGTTACGTCCTGGCAGCCAGCGATCTCATCCCCGTCACAAACCCCATCGCCATCGGCATCTTCAACGGCCACGCCGCCGTTGCCGTCGCACACCTCGCAGTTGCCATCGGCAAACACACAAGAATCATCGGAATCGGTTGCAGAAGCATCGTAG